>CAYZPY010000096.1:7318-9706 GCA_964480425.1 uncultured Planctomycetaceae bacterium | reverse complement strand
GCGACCACCAGCGGATCTACCCGAACGTGGGACACCTGGAAAGGTGAGTCGATCTTGGGATCGTAAACTTTCGAGTCGGTAGGCGGTTTTTTTCTGCAGCCGTAAATGACCGATATGCAGCAAAACGCCACCAGCAAAAAGATTTTGCACTTCATTTCGGCGGCTCCTGTATTTGTTAAATCGTATATTCGCCGGTAGTATACCCCCGGGGCGATTGGCGAGTCAACCGTCGGTTCGTCCGCGGTGCGCCGTCATGCCCAGCGCGTGAATTGCTATAGCCGCCACAGGCCAGACCGCCATCGCCCACAGAGGCCGGGGCAACCAGTCGCCCTGTCGCGGGGACGACGTCTCCCAGGCAAACGTCGCCGGGGCAACGCGCCATAAAATTTCGGCGGCGGCGCCGCGCGGGGCGATATCGAGAAACTCCCGCCCGATGTAATATCCCGCCGGCAGACCAATCGCCGCAACAAGCATAAACACCACCACAGGCCCGGCGGCGCGCGGTTTACCCCTCATGCAATATCCCGACGCCCACGCCAGCGGGAACAGGCATGCCACGAACATCGCCGCCCTGGCGCCGTCGACCAAGGTGACGTCTGACACGAAGCCCGCCGCGACGTACAGCGGAACCACAAGGGCAAAAAAGCCCAGCGTCTCCGGGACCACCTGGCGCAAATAAGGCGCCCGCGGCGATTTCCGCCCCCGCCGAAGCAGCACCAGCGGATACGCCAGCAGCACGAAACCCACCTGCGCCACGAACAGGCACTGCAGCGCCGGCAACGGTTGATTTGGAAACTCCTCGCTCCACCGCCACAAGGCGTCGGGCCAGAATCCCACGGCTAGTCCCGCCAGGCACATCGCAAGATAAAGCACGCCCTCGGACCTCCAAAAGACCGCCGGCCGCTCGCCGGGTGCGATGGAATCAGTTGATGCTGACATGGAGTTGATCGTAGCGGAGGTCGAGATACCGGTGCAACCCCGCCAGTTTGCCCGAATGCTCGGCGACGTACCGGTCAAGGTACGTCATTTTTCGCTGGGGGGAGACGACGTAGTCCGGCATGTCCTCGGCGGGAAACCGCCCGAAGCGGATATCTGTAGGCCAGCCCTGTCCCACGTGCGCGTACATTCGAAGGAACGGCTCGTCGGTGTTTATCCTTCCGGCGTGATTGCGGACGTCCACGACGGTAATCTGGTTGGCGTAGGGTCGCGTCAGGACCAGGTTCACGAGTTTCAATCCCTCCGCCAGGTCGGGCGCGTCCCATCGCTGCCCGCAAGCGGGCGGCTTGGTCGTCACTCCGTCTATCACTATGTAATGCAGTTTGGACGGATTGTACGCGGGCGGGACTTCGGCCTTGCTTACGTAGCAGGCGTGGCTTCGCCGCGAGCCCTTTTCGTAAAACACCGCCCAGCGGGGAACCTCGTCGGCGGGCAGGCGGTAGCCCTCGGCGTCGACGAATACGTATCCCCTTTCGGTGCGAACGCGTGCGACGGGTCGGCGGTAATCGGCGTAAATGTCCAGCACCGCCGTGGAATCGTCCCGTCCGCGGCGCTTGTGTACCCGCCGGACGTTCTTTATCCACGGATCGGTCAGCAGGCGGTCGTGAATTTTCCGGGCCAGTTCGTGATCGTAATAATCCGCATCCTGCGGAATCGCCTCGCTCCCTATCCGCCTCGCCAGCGACGAGGGCATCCACTCGTCCCGGTTGTGAAGCATAACCTTGAATCGCTCGGGACGACCCGGCGCGGTCTTCAACACCCGCTTCTCCAGCGCGCGCGCCGCGAAAATCAATCCCACCACCACCCCGATACACACTGCCGGTTTGAACAGTCGCCCCAGCCATACCGGCGATCGGCCGGAAGGTTTTCCCCGTCGGGCGGGCCTGGTTTCATCTTTCGTTTTCGTTTTGGGTTTTCGTTTTTTTCGGCCGAACATCGCATCCTCTCTATGAGCCGACTGCTAATTTCTCATCCGGGCATTGCCGCTTAAGCGCCTCGGCCACTATCCGCTCGGTCAGTTCGGCGAAACACATTCCCGCCCTCGCCGCGGCCATGGGCAACAGTGAGTGACTGGTGAACCCCGGTATCGTGTTTATCTCGAGTATTTGCGGCGTCATGTTCTCATCGAGCACGAAATCCACGCGCGACATGTCCCTGCAATCCAGCACGTGGTGGGCGCGCAGGGCGTCCCGGCGAACCCGGCGGCAGATGCTTTCGTCCAGGTTATGGTCGAAAACGTACTTCGTTTCGGCAGCGTCGTCGTACTTGGCGAAGTAATCGTAGAATTCCCCGTGGGGGACAACCTCCAGCACCGGAAGCGCCCGCCGGCCGAGTATTCCCACCGTCAACTCGCGCCCGCCGACAAACCCCTCCACCAGCGCGCGGGTGTAC
>CAYZPY010000096.1:0-7308 GCA_964480425.1 uncultured Planctomycetaceae bacterium | reverse complement strand
GGCGACGTACTGCTCCACCATGCACCTGCCGTATTTATCTATCGCGTTCTCGATCGCCTCGTCGCGTCGGGACTCGTCCGGGGCGATGACGATGTCCACGCTGGAGCCGGAGTCCACCGGCTTGACCACCACCGGAAGCGACATCTCGACGAGCCACCGGCGAACGTCGTGGGGCTGATGAAAACTCTCGATTATCATCCAGTCCGGCGTCGAGAGGCCCGCACGCTTGAATATCTGCTTGGCAGCGGCCTTGTCCATCGCCAGTTCGCTGGCGCGCGGACCGGAGCCGGTGTAGCATAATCCGCGCTGAAGGCAGAGTTGCTGGACCTGCCCTGACTCACCGAAATCCCCGTGAAGGGCGATAAAGACGACCTCTATGCCCTCCCGCTCCAGCGCGGAGGTGTCCTGCGGATTTATGTCGGCGCGGGTCACCCTGTGTCCGCGGCTTTCCAGTGCGGCGGCTATCGCCTCACCCGACATTATGCTGACGCGGCGTTCGGCCGAGGGCCCGCCCATCAGCACCGTGATGTCCAGGGGGCGTTTCAGTATCGACTCTCGCCTATCGCCGTCGCGTGTCTCGCTCATGTTCACCATACCTCTATTTCCAGCTCGAGGTAAACCTGCGTCTGCTTGTAGACCGTCTCGCGGATGGTATTAATCAGTTTCAGCACGTCGGACGCCTTCGCGTTTTTCTCCGTGACGATGAAGTTCGCGTGCTTGGCGGATACCTGCGCCCCGCCGACGCGAGTTCCCTTAAGCCCGGCGCGGTCAATCAGCGCCCCGGCCGACATGCCGCGCGGATTCTTGAATATGCACCCGGCGTTGGCGCCGCCCAGCGGTTGGGTGTTCTTCTTGTATATCCATATCTGCTTGACGCGGCGCAGTATGTGGTGCGGGTCGTCCTCGATCATGCCGAATCCCGCGCCCAGAATAAACTTCGAGGTTATGTTCGTCGAGCGGTAGGCGAACGCCAGGTCCGGGCGGTAGCGGGTGAATATTTCGCCGTTTTCGGTCATCACCTCGACGGTTTCGACGACGTTCCCGATGTCGCCGAATGCCCCGCCGGCATTCATGCGGACGCACCCGCCGACCGTGCCGGGCACGCCGGTGAGGCACTCCAGACCGGCAAGACCCTGACGTATGCACCGCAGGACCAGCCGACCCATCTCCACGCCCGCCCCGGCGCAGAGTACCTCGCCTTCCTGGCGCACTTCCTTAAAGGCGCCCTGCCCAAGGTGAATCACGGCGCCCCTGACGCCTGCGTCGTCTATCAGCAGGTTCGCTCCGCTGCCCATGACGTACATGGGCACTTCGTTTTCGCGGCAGCGCCTGACTATCTCCCGCAGTTCTTCCGCGTCGCCGGGCGTAACGAAATACTTCGCCGGACCGCCTATGCCCATCCAGGTCCGCGGACCCAGCGGAACGTCAGTCTCTACCGCGTGTTGAAAGCCATCGAACAATTTCATCGGCCACTTTCCATATATCACCGGCGCCCATGGTCACCACCACGTCGCCGGGCTCGAGGTAATCGCGCAGGTGGGCGCATATCTCGTCGAAACTGCGCCGATACGTCGCCCTTCCGCCGTTGAGGCGTATCTGCGAGACCAAGTCTCTGGAGCTTATATAATCCCGCTCGCGCACGCTGTCCCTGACAAAATATATGTCGGGCAGAATTATTTCGTCCGCGGCTCCGAAACTGCGCGCAAAATCGTTAAGCAGGAACCGCGTCCTGCTGTACTGGTGCGGTTGGAACACGCATATCAGTCGCTGCGGGCGGTATGTCTGTTGCACGGCGCGGAGGGTAACCTGTATCTCGGTGGGATGGTGAGCGTAATCGTCCAGGACGGTTATGCCGCCCGCCTGGGCCTTGAGCGTCATTCGCCGATGCGTGCCGGTAAATCCGGACAGCAGCGCGGCCGAGCGGCGATTGTCCACGCCCGCGTGGTGCAGAAGCGCTATCGCCGCAAGGGCGTTGTAGGCGTTGTGCAAACCAGTCAACGGCACCGCCAGGTGGCAGTAAAGTTCCCCGCCAAACATCACGTCCATCCGGTACCGCCCCATCGTCTCGGTGAGGTTCACACCCCGCCAGTCGCAATTCTCGTCCAGACCGAACGTCTGAACCTCGCACGCGGCGTTGCGGACCGCCTCGAACACGTTGCGGTCCTCGCCGTTGGCGATCAGAACACCCGCCGAATCGACCCGCCCACAAAAGGCGCGAAACGCCTCCACTATCGCGCCCAGGTCGCGGTAGCAGTCCAGATGGTCTTCCTCGATGTTGAGGATGGTCGCCAGGCGCGGGCTCAGGTGCAGAAAACTGCGGTCGAATTCGCACGCCTCGGCCACGAAGTGCTCGCCCGGTCCCACGCCGCTTGGTCCGCCAAGTTGGTCCACCGTCGCGCCGACTACGAAACTCGGGCGCTTCCCCGCCGCAACAAGGACGTACGCCACCATCGCCGTGGTGGTGCTTTTTCCGTGTGTGCCCGCCACGGCGATGCCCACCCGTCGGGACATCAGCCGACCCAGCATCTCGCTGTACTTGATCACCTCGGCGCCGCTTTGGCGCGCGGCCTCGAGTTCGGGATTCTGCGAATCGATAGCAGCAGAATAAACCACCATGTCGCATCCGTCGGGGATGTTGGCGGGGCTCTGACCGGTGTATATGACCGCGCCCCGGTCCGCCAGGCGCTCCAGCGGACCCCACGGCGAGGCGTCCGAACCGCTCACCGACGCCCTGCTTTCAAGCAGCATCTGTCCCAGGGCGCGCATGCCCGTGCCGCCTATCCCGATAAGATGAATCACCTTCCCGGCAAAGGGGTCTTCGCCTCGGCGCCTAACGGCGGTCTTGTCCTGTGGCTGGGGCATAGCGGGCACAATCGTAACTTTATTTCGGGCGCGCTGTCAAACGGCAGGCACATTCGACGGCCCGAGGCAATAACGAATACCTGTCCATATCTTATATCGCCAAACGGCGATGTTTTGCTTTAAAGAAGCAGATACGCGCGCGGTCAATCTCCGGCAAGAGAGCGTAATTACGCAGATTAACGGATTAATACCGATTAACCAATCAACAAGTCAACTAATCAATGAACTAACTAATCGGTGAAACCTTGTCTTGTCCGGAGATGTTTAATAATGTAAAAAAAAGCCCACACCGGGTTAAGGAGACACCAAATGAACAGACGCGGATTTCTAAAGGGCACGTTCGCCGCTGCGGCGGCAGGATCGGCTACGTTGGCGCAAAAGGCGGGTGCCCAGAGCGCATCCAACTCGGCAAAATTCAAACTCAAGTACGCCCCGCATTTCGGCATGTTCAAGAACTCTGCCGGTAACGACCCGCTGGACCAGTTGCGCTTTGCCGCCGACGCGGGCTTCAGCGCGTGGGAAGACAACGGCATGATGCGCAAGAAGCCCGAACTGCAGACGAAAATCGGGCAGACGCTGGAGAAACTCGGCATGACCATGGGCGTTTTCGTGGCCTTTGGCGGGTGGGACGACAAGTTCGTCAGCAGGACCGACAAACGCTTCAAGGATGATCTTCGCAAACGGATGAACGAGGCCGTCGAAACCGCAAAACGCTGCGGCGCCAGGTGGACAACCGTCGTTCCCGGAAAGGTCAACCTCAAACTCGAGGAAGATTACATGATGGCCAACGTCGTCGAGAACCTCAAGGTCATGGCGGGGGTCTACGAAAAGCACGAGATGGTCATGGTCCTGGAGCCGCTGAACTGGTGGGCCAACCATCCGGGCCTGTTCCTTCGCAAGATTCCCCAGGCGTACGCCATCTGCAAAGGCGTGTCCAGTCCGGCGTGCAAAATCCTTGACGACCTGTACCACCAGCAGATTCAGGAAGGCAACCTGATACCGAACATGGAAAAGGCCTGGGACGAAATCGCCTACATACAGGTCGGAGACAATCCCGGACGAAAGGAACCCACCACCGGCGAGATAAACTACCGCAACGTCTTCGGCTGGCTCCACAAGAAAGGATACAAGGGCATTATCGGTATGGAGCACGGCAACAGTAAGGGCGGCGCCGCCGGTGAAAAGGCCCTGATAAATGCCTATCGCTGGTGCGACAGTTTCGACGAACCGATTGCATAACGCCAAAGGAAAGAATAATCATGCCACAGAAAAAAATGACACGACGCCAGTTCGCCGCCACCGCCGCAGCCACGGTAACAGCCGCGGCATTAACGTCCACACGCGCGTTCGCGCAGGATACTTCTACCCTGCGGGCCGCGTGGGTCGGCACGGGCGGACGCGGCTTCAAGGCGGCGGATTCGTTTCTGACCGGATGCAAAGGCACGGAACTGGTCGCCCTGGCCGACGTGCTTCCGGACCGCATCAAACAGGCCCGCAAGTGGCTTGAACACAAGAAATTCGAGGGCAGGGTCAAGGTCGCCGACGGCGACTGCTACGTGGGCTTCGACGCCATAGACAAGGTCTGCGCCCGCGACGACGTCGACATTATAATCCACTCCACGCCGCCGGGCTTCCGCCCTTACCACGCATTAAAGGCCGTCAAGGCCTCAAAGCACCTGTTCCTCGAAAAGCCGGGCGGCGTGGACGCGGTGGGTCTGCGGAAACTCATCGAGGCCTCCGATATCGCCGCCCAAAAGGGACTGTCCATAGTCGCCGGAACCCAGCAGCGGCGAATGGAGCAATACATCGAGATGATGAAGCGAGTTCGGGAAGACGGCGCCATAGGCGACGTTGTGGCCGCCGAAAGCGTCTGGCACAGCAGCAACATTCACTGGCATTTCCACAAGCGGCAAGATGACTGGTCCGACATGGAGTGGCAGATACGGTGCTGGCCTTTCTTCACGTGGCTGAGCGGCGACCACGTCGTCGAGCAGCACGTGCACAACCTGGACGTTGCCCGCTGGGCGCTGGGCGAACTGCCAAAGACTGTCCAGGCCCGCGGCGGACGAATCGCGCGAACCGGCGAAGAATACGGAAATATTTTCGACCACTTCGCCGGAACATTCGAATACGACGACGACCGCCTGCTCTACAGTGCCGCCAGTCAGATTAAAGGCGCCACCGCCCAGGTGTACGACCGTATTATCGGCTGCAAAGGGGTGGCCTGGGTCAATCGCGGAACCGCCTACATCACGGGCGAAAACGAATGGAAGTTCTCCGGCAAGCATTGCAACCCCGATGTGCGACAGCAGCAGGACCTGATCGACGCCATCCGCTCCAATAAACCGATAAACGAAGGAAGGCAACTGGCCGAGTCCACATTCATGGCCGTGGCCGAGCGTATCAGCGCTTATACGGGCAGAAAACTCAACCTTAACTGGGTCATCAATGCCTCCAAGCAGGATCTGATGCCGCCGGCGGAAAAACTGAAAATGGACGCCGAACTGCCGGTGGGCCCGGTCCCCGTGCCGGGTAAAACCAGGCCGGTGTAATCACCAGTGCGACCGCCGGGGCGATATCATCGAAGGCGACGACAAATGAACGCACGCGCGACAACCACGCCGATTGCGGCGATAATTGCCGCCCCCCGGGGCTCCAAGGTGAGGCAACATTGTCACCCCGCCGAAGATCTCGGGCGGCAGGACGTGCTACTGGCGGTTAAAGGCCTCCGCAGGCGGAAAAACCGTCCGCGGGCCGGTCTGGAAATTCACCGTCAGAAAAATAGTTATTAGTTGACTCGTCAACTCCTTGACTGGTTGACTCGTTGATTAGCTGATGAAACAGACGGGACGGGCCTACGAGTTAACGAATTAACTAAACAACCGGATAAATGAGTTACAAGAGTCTGAATCTTCAGGCGCCGCTGCCGTTGCGCTACCGGATGCTCTTTTACTTGCGCCGTTGCGTGCTTGGTCGCTTGTACTACCGCCGGCGACGCAATCGCATGGGCGACGTTTACGTGCTTTCGTTCCCCAAGGCGGGGCGGACCTGGCTTAGGGTAATGCTCACAAGGGCTCTCCAACTGCACTTCGGGATAAAATCGGATGAACTGGCGCCGCTGCAGCAACTGGCGGTCGATAATCCGCGCGTGCCGCGCATCCGCTTCAGGCACGACGACAACCCGCAGTTCAAAACGCCCGACGAACTGGTCACCCGTAAAACCGAATTCGGCGACTGCAAGGTCATAATCATGATACGCGACATTCGCGACCTGTGCGTCTCGGCGTATTTCCAGATGACCCGCAGAGAAGTGCGATTCGAGGGCAGCATAAGCGATTATATTCGCAACCGTCGCGGCAGCGTCGATAGCATGATCCGCTTTTACAACATCTGGGCTCGGAATCGCCACGTGCCGGCCGATTTCATGCTGATCCGCTACGAGGACCTTCACGCCGACGCTCCCGGCCACCTGAAAAAAGTGCTGGACTTCCTGGGCGCTACCGGCGCCGACCAGGACACCATCCGCCGGGCGGTCGAGTTCGCGCAGTTCGAAAACATGAGGAAACTGGAACTGGCCGACGCCGCCGGACGAAAATGGCTGCGCCCGGGACAAAAGGGCGACGTCGAATCCTACAAGACGCGGCGCGGAAAAATCGGCGGATACGCCAACTACATCAGCGAAGCGGACGTCGAAATGATCAACCAAAAAATCCGCGACCATCTCGACCCCATGTACGGATACGTAGTTTAGTTGACTCGCCGATCAGTTGATTCGTTAAGAAAGCAACCGCCTGGACGGTCCGCATAGCCATGCCGCTACGATCTCGGCGGCCTGTGTATCGTTCGCATTGCCCGCCGCGCCGTTATTCTTCCCTCCGGTGGGGGGCGAATTCATCATCGTCAGCAGCGCGTCCTTTAGATTCTGGGCGTTGGATTCGTCCCGACCGGTGTCGGGGCATACCTTCGCCGCGCCCGTTTGGGCAAGGGCCTCGGCGTTTAGTTGTTGATGCCTGTCGCGATGATGCGGATACGGCATGAGCACCGCCGGCGTGGCGGTGGCGGACAGTTCCGCCACGGTCGAAGCGCCCGCACGCGACACGGCGACGTACGCCGCCGCGTACGCAAGATCCATCCGGTCGCAATACGTCACGGCGCGAATCGGGATACCCATATCCCCAGGCCAACCCTCGGGCACGCCCGCCGCCTCGGGTCCGGTGACGTGCAGCACCTGCCAGTTCGCCGCATGCCGGCCGAGACCGCCCGCCACAAGCGCGAAGGCGGCATTTATCGAACCGGCCCCGAGCGAACCGCCGAGAACCAGTATGGTTTTTCGTCCCGTCGACAAACCGAAATGCCCCATCGCCTCGGACCTCTCGGCCGTAAGTATTTCACGACGCACCGGGCAGCCCACGCGCCTGACCTTGTATCCGCAACAAGGAAAGCATG
>CAYZPY010000095.1:0-9797 GCA_964480425.1 uncultured Planctomycetaceae bacterium | reverse complement strand
TACCAAAAAATAAACCCCCTGTTGAAAAAGGACGCCCTGGTGTTCCTTCAGGGCACGGTGGACAACCGCCAGGACCGCCCGTGCATAATCGTCGACGACGTCATACCCATGGACGAGGCGCTGTCGCGGCTCACGGCAGGCGTGCTGTTGCGCGTGCCGAACCCGGGCCCGGATGAACTGCTGGAACAACTCACACAGACGCTGGCGCGCCACCGGGGCGATCGCGAAATTCAGTTCGAACTTACCCCACCCTCCAGGCCCGAAGTCCGCATCAGGGCCAGGGCGGACAGGAAATGGTTCGTGAATCCCACCCGCCGGCTTATGGACGAATTGACCGAACTGCTGGGCGAAGACAAACTGGTTCTGCATCCGTCCAACGGCGGGGCGAACAACGGAAACTCGAACCGGCGTTTCGGCGACAAATACGCCGGGACCAAAAAAACCTCAAAACCGGCGCGCATGGCGAAGAAATAAAATCGATGCGCGGATTTTTGATTTGACCAAATCGAATACTGATGTAAAATCGTATTTTTGCGACAGGCGGCGGGGGCTTGTGAGTCCTGTCGAGTCTTTGCGGATGTGCCATTGTAGGGAACCTTTCGTCGTAACCTGAAATTCCCGTAAAGGGAAAGGAAGGGTAAAGGAGATGGCCGCAGTCAGGCCTGCATTGTGGCAGAAGATTATTCAGCGCGTCATATCAACCGGCGGGTACGTGATTCAGCCGTGGTTCACGCAACTGGAGCCGATATCCATAGATCACGGCCTGCTCGAAATCCTCGTGCCCGGACCAAAGGAGCAGAACTACTGCCGCGAACACGCCGGTCGGCTCTTCACTGAGGCAGCACAGGAAGCCACGGGGCGACTGGTCAGCGTAAACTTCCTTACCTCGCAGAACATCCAGCCGGACGAATCGACCCCCGAGGGCGAAGAATCCGTCCCGCTGAACAGCGATTACCTCTTTGAAAATTTCGTAACCGGACCGTGCAATCGCCTTGCCCACGCCGCCTGCGTGGCGGTCAGCGACTCGCCGGGAAAAACCTACAACCCGCTGTTCATACACGGAAGCGTAGGCCTGGGCAAAACACACCTCCTCCAGGCCACCTGTAAGAAAATCACCATGGACCACCCCAACGCCAAACTGAGCGTGCTGTCGTGCGAAACGTTCGTCAACCACTTCATACAGGCGGTGGAAGAAGGCAAACTGCACGATTTCAGATACCGATACAGGCACGCCGATATACTGGCCATCGACGACATCCAATTCCTCTCCGACCACGACCAGACGCAGGAGGAATTCTTCCACACGTTCAACACGCTGTACCAGAGCCAGAAGCAGATAATACTCACCTCGGACAGGGGACCCCACCAGATCCCCGACCTGAAGGAGCGCCTGGTGAGCAGGTTCAACTGGGGACTGGTCGCTCGGATAGACAAGCCCGGCTACGAGACGCGCGTCGCTATCATCAACAAAAAGGCGAAGCTGCGCAACATCGAGATGCCTCAGGACGTGGTCTGCTTTATCGCCGGGACGGTCGATTCAAACACCAGGGAACTGGAGGGCGCGATCATAAAAATATCCATGCTCGCCGACGTCACCGACAGGACCATCAACCTCGACCTTGCCCAGGAGGCCCTGGGGGCAGAACGAACGCCAACGGGAAGGGAGGTCACCATCGAGGATATCCTCAACGCCGTAACCTCGAGGTTCAACGTGAGGATCGCCGACCTCCAGTCCAAAAAGAGAAGCCGCTCCATCGCATTCCCGAGGCAGTTGTGCATGTACCTGGCCCGAAATCTCACGCGGCACAGCCTGGAGGAAATCGGCGGGTACTTCGGCGGAAGGGACCACACCACCGTGCTGCACGCCAATCGAACCATCAAGAGCCAGATGAGAGTGGACCGCGAACTACAGGCCACCATTGAAATGCTCACCTACGATCTGCAAAGAAGCAGCTGACCCCGTAAAGAACACCCGCCTGTGCAGAACCTGTTTGTCGCTGGTTCATTTGGCAACCATCAGCCATGAACTACCCCCTCTATGAAAACGACCTGTCGTCGACACTGCGCGGTTTCCAATAAAGGCCGATAACGCCTCCAACAGGTTGTCCACACTCCGCCGCCCGCTCTTATGCGATATAAGTCCTTTATATGAAAATACATAAGCCGGACAGTCGAACAATTAACACACATGACGCCCCATATAAGTAATACTATGACGATTTAATAAATTTAAATATCAGATACGCCCGGCCGGCTCCGTATTCGCCTCGCCCAAAGGCCCAAAAGGCATCACCGTCCATATACGCCCTATGAGATGTCGGGGCGCGAATATATAATTCAAAACAAAGATGAAAGACCACGACAAAGACAAAGTCACGGCAGGCAAGGGGTATCTGCAACGTGGCCCCTCTCCGTTTAAAAAAATTATCATACCCCTGGCGGCGCTGCTTGTGTTCATGTTGGTAAGCGCGCTGGGATATAAACTGCTTCGGAAGGATTACACGTGGATCGACTCTTTCTACATGACGGTCATAACCATCTCGACGGTCGGTTACAAGGAAATCAGGCCCTTGTCCGAAATCGGGCGCATCTGGACAATGGTTGTGATAGCGGGCGGGCTGATTGTAGGCGCCGTGGCGCTGAGCACGATCGCCGCCGTGATCGTAGAAGGCAAACTCAGACGCATATTCGGGAGGCGCCAATTGGAACGAAAGATAGAATCCATGCAGGGGCACGTGATTGTCTGCGGATACGGACACATGGGTATGCTGGTAGTCCGGCAGCTTGCCGAGTCCGGCAGGCGCGTAGTGGTGATCGACGTAGACCAGGATCGCACTACGGCGGCGGAACGGCAGGGTCTGCTCTACATTCTCGGCAGCGCCGAAAATGAGGAGGTCCTCAAGGCGGCAGGTATTGAGCGGGCCGAGACGCTTGTCGCATCGCTGCCCAGCGACGCGGAAAACGTGTTCGTGATACTGGCCGCCAGGCAGATAAATCCGAACGTGAGACTCATCGCCCGCGCCAGGGACCTCCAGGCCCGTGAACGACTCATACGTGCGGGCGCGTCACGGGTGATATGCCCGCAGGTCATCGGCGCCTCGCGCATAGCGGACGTCGTGCTCAGACCGGCGGTGGTGGACTTCGTGGAGGTCGCCCACAAGGGTGTCGAGCTGGAAATGGACCAACTGGTGCTCCGGACAGGTTCGAAACTTGCCGGCAAAACCCTCCAGGAACTGGAGCTGCCGAGGCGCTTCGGGGCGCACATCGTTGCCGTCAGGCGCAAGGACGGCGAGGCGCTCTACCAGCCCACCGGGGACCTGAAACTCAACGCGGGCGATACAATCATTCTCGTGGGCAAGCGTGGCGCCGCCGAAGCAATGGCGAAAACCGGCGTCGAGGAAGCGACGTAGCGCCACGCGCCTGAGTGTGCAGGCCTCTCATTCTTTGCCGGACGTGCTATGTTTGTCGCTCCGGCGGGAAGCGGCATACACCTTCGGCGCCAGAACAAGAACCCTCTCGAACTTAACGCCCTGCCTGGTGTGCACGAGAAACTGGTGTCCGGGACTCGACTCCCGACGGGATTCGGGCCCGGGTCCTATAACCAGAAACTCCCCGGGACTCATGCCCGCGCGGAACCTCAGCAGGTCCAGCGTGTAGAGTCTCGGACTTGCCTTGATAAACGGCGTCTTGTTCCTTTGGATTATCTCAGGCCTGCGCCTGGATGAGCGGACCTGCGGCACGGCGGTGAGCATGAACCGGCTGGGATCGTCCTCGTTGAGCGTGCATACGACGGTCAGCAGGTCGTCCCCGGGCGGGTAGTCCGTTCCGCTTATGGTGCGATCGGGATAGCACATGAAAATAGTATGGCCGCGGTGCCCCGACTTGAGAATGATTGAGTTGGGGCTGCCGGGCCTGAGAAGCATGTTCGTGCGATTCAGCGCTTCGCCCGTAATGCGCTGGAGAATGTCCGCTATGTCGGGCCAGTGCTCCTCGTCGCCCTTGCCCAGCCGGATCCCGTTCCACCCCAGCGTCTCGGCCGTGTCGGGATCGACGAATTCGCTCCGCAGGTAACTCCACAGATCCTCGGATTGGCTTATTGTTCCGGCGGGCGCCTCTATCCATACGAGTTTGGCGTGAACCAGCAGAACGTATTGAGCGTGGTCAACGCTCGAATCCTTCGTTACCGGGTTCATGGGCCTATCGCCGAACGTGGGAACGTCGGCCTCGGCGCCGACGGGAGGGTTATTGCAGCCGGGCGACGCGCATAGTGCCGTCGAGGCGATTAACGCCACGGCGGCGAGACGCTTAGCCGAAAACCTGACCACAACGCCGCCGGACAGGTTGAATTTTGTTTCACTTGACACGGGCATTTGTGAGTATATCATATAATATAGAAAGACCGCGGGGTAGAGCAGTCTGGTAGCTCGTCGGGCTCATAACCCGGAGGTCGGAGGTTCGAATCCTCCCCCCGCTAGTACGTAACAGAGGCAGAAACAGCAAGTTAGCTGTTTTTGCCTCTTTGCGTTTAGGGCTCAAAAAGCCCGCGTGTGCATAAAATGTGTATACGATATGCACACGTTAGCGGGGAGTCAGCACGTCGCAATCGTTACAGAGGCAGCCTTAGGTAACCTCGAGTTGTCCCGAAAGGGACGAGAAAGGAAGGCTGTCATGGCTTCTCTGTTCAAGCGTGAGCTGGCCGTTGATGCGAAAACTGATCCAGTACTTCTTTCCTCGTTTGAATAGACACGCCATCGCAGCACTCCTTTCCGACTCAAATCTGAGTCTACTGGAGGCTGCTCGATTTGCAGTAACGGCCCAATGACACGGCGATTACGTCTCAAATGATGACAATTTGATGACATTTTCGCCTATTTCGGCCGAATACAAAAAAAGCCAGGAACAGCTAACGTGCTGCTCCTGGCTTACTTACGTCGACTAGCGGGGGGAGGATTCGAACCTCCGACCTCCGGGTTATGAGCCGGCTAGAGGGCGTTCCCGGAAGTCTTCGCCCGATAGATACTTATAGATTTGACAACACCTTAGGGATGTTTCCACGCATCATCATGACCGTCATGATGAGCACGTTGAGCGCTCTTTTAGTTGCAAATTAGTTGCAAGTCAAGACTCTGACTGCCAGTTGGGCAATATCCAAAGTCGATCCAGCCAGTCCTCGACTTTTTTTTTCCGGCAGGCCTTCGAGGTAACGACCGACACACCTTTCTTCAGGGGCTACAGGTTTCATCCGTGGCCTCGAAAAGCCCTGTAAACTTACTCCGATCCTTCTTTGCGAATCCATTTTGCCCCGCGGCCGGTGCCCTGGGCTTTAAGCAGTCCTTCATCCCGCATCTTGCGGAGTACGTGACGGATCATGTCCCTGCTGATGCCGGGGCAGTCGCGTTCAATATCCGAGATCGCAAACGGCGAGATATGACGCTCGACGGCTACACGGATCTGGTCGGTCTTGGCTCCTTTGCCTCTGCGGATCTTCCCGACACGGCTTTCAAAATCCTTGTAGGCCCGCAGCAATGTGCCCCAAAAATACGTCAGCCACGGGAAAGGATCATGCTTGCCCTCATGCCATCGGTGCGAACTGGCCTCCAAGGCTTCGTAATATGTCTCCTTGGAATCCTCGACAATGCGTTCCAGGCTGATGTACCGGCCAACTTCGTGGCCGAAATGATATAGCAGCATGGGCGTCAGAAGCCGGCCGATCCTGCCGTTGCCGTCCCGGAACGGATGGATACACAGAAAATCCAGGATTGTCAGCGGCACGATGACCAGAGGTTCCTTACTGTGATGCTCGATGGCTTCCCGGTAGAGACGCGTCAGGTCTTCCATGGCCTGGGGCGTCTCTACGGCACTGACGGCTTTGAACCGGACTCGCACGATGTTTCCATGATGGTCACGCTCCACGACCTCGTTATCGGCAGGTTTCCAGCGGCCTCCCTCTTCCGGCATATACCGATAGATCGTGGAATGCAACTGCAGAATGACGTTGGTGGTAAAGGCCATGTGCGAGGCCGATTCATGGATGATCGACAATGCATCGCGGTAGCCGGCGATTTCCTGTTCGGAACGGTTCTGAGGTTTGGTGGAATGAAAAGCCAGCTCCTTTATCCTCGCTGGCGGGGCCGTGATGCCCTCCAAGCGGTTCGACGATTCAGTGGATTCGATGATCGCGGCCTGCTTGAGCGACTCCAGCGTCTCCGGGGTCTGGCGGACATAAAGCTCCTGCTTGCCCTTGTACTCGCCCAAGGTCATCAGCGTTGAGGCCTGATCCACGGTCAAGTTGATATCGTCCAGATATTCAGGTTGAAGCGAATGCATCTTATGGCTTCCAAAGCTGTTACGATGCCGTTAGCCGAGAAGTCGTTACCGGCAAGAATAATAAGGGGGTAATCTAACCTCTAAAGGAGGTAACATCAAGGGGCATTTTGCCCCATTGCCCACTTTTTATTACCCTCTTTAGCGGCTGCCTTACAACACATCAGAAGCCACGGAAAACGGACAGCCGATGAAGCAAACACAAACTCAAGCTTTCGAGCGGTTTCGGAAGCCCGCGAGCGTCATAGGCAAGAACGGCTGCATTGGGTAATCCATCGCTAACATTGCTTCAAAAGGCAAACATCGATGCTTGCCACAGCTGTCAGGCCGCCTCCCGGAAGTACGAACGAAGCAATCCACCAAGACGTTGGTGGGATTGAACCGGTCCCTCTTTGGGCGGAGGTTCGCCAACGTCACCAATCCGCCGATTACCGATGCCCTGGTGCGGTCTTTCCGTATTGTAGTGCTCCACGTATTGTTCGATGACGTGACGAACGTGTTGTTCTCCGAACATGATCATCTTGTTCAGGCACTCTCTCTTTGAGGCCTCCAGAACCGTGGGCGACTTCATTCCGGTGCACGAAGTCGTTGATCCAGAGGACGAGGCCAGTTGAGATATCATCTCTCATCATCGCACTCTCCGTTAGACGCGAACGGGAATGCCATCCAGAATTTGCGTCTCGACTCCTTCATGGAAAGCCTTTCCGCTAAACCAGAACACCCTCACGGGTGGATACCCGATCCGGGGCATCCTGCCCTTGTACTGCTGTACCGCAAGGTGGACTTCGTGCGGGATCTGGGTCGTAATCTCATGAAAGGCCAGCGCGGAGATAAGGCAGATGACACCTTTGGGCACCGCCAGGGCAACCGAAACAAGATCAGGATTTGACAGCGGAGGCAGCTCAGCCAGCCGGTAAAGCCCACGGCCAAGTCGTTGGAGCAGGCCGGCATCGCGCATGGCGTAGAGGGTCCGGGGCTGAATGCCCAGCCGTATCGCCTCCATCGTCCTCAGCATCCCGTTATGCTTGCGGAAGGCCTTGGTCGCGGCCGTGATTGCTTTGTCCTTTGGCATCGTAATCACCTTGAATAAACACGACTGTAACTAATAATATCTACAGTCAACACTAATTATTTCTTCGGCGGAAAGCAACCATCGTCTTGGGAAGAATCCTCATCGCCATGCACTTCTGGGCGTTATCGTCGCTTCGGGAAGCCCGACACGCGGCAACCGTGCAAAATGCGACCTGAGCCACCGTCCAGAAGTAGTTTTGCTCACTACCCTGAGTAAATCGCCAAGGCTATTTTTCTGCATGGCTTACAGTGCCTCCTGTGCAATATGTGCCACAAACTGTCATGTTCCGACAGTTTCATGCATTTATGCAAGGGGCTATACCAGGAGCAGTATCGAAACGTACAACCCCAAAGTCAGTGCCCAAGGTAGCCAGGCCGGCATGGTCCGGCCGGTGAGCGTAGGGAAAATTATTTATAATATCTCTTCCTAAAAAGTATAAATTGACGTACAATAAAGAAGTAAACATTTACATATTTATATTATCTATAAAATGCTCGGGAGCAAAGTTATGTGCTGTCGTCGCAAAATAGCCGCTGCGGGGTACGATTCTGCTTTTGACGAACCGCCCATGTCCGCCAGGCGCAGGCGCCGGGCGTTTACGCTGGTCGAATTGCTGGTGGTCATAGCCATTGTCGCGCTGCTGCTGTCGATTCTCTCCCCCTCGGTCGGCAAGATCAGACTCATCGCCCTGCGGTTCGAGTGCGGCTCCAGACTCAGTCAACTGATAAAATGCTACATGGCGTACTCCACCGAAAATGACGAAAAACTGGTCGGGTCCACCACGTACTACGACGAAGACTGGGTCCGCAGACCCGGAAAGAATCCGACCGAGGGGGAGAGAATCGACGCCATCAAGGAAGGCAAACTCTGGCCTTACGTGCGCAACCTGGAATTGTACAGCTGCACTACCCCCTCGGGCATCGAGGCCGACTACATCAGGCATTATTCCATCAGCGGAAACATGAACGGCGAGGGAAGCAGGTGGACCAAGCTTACGCAGATTCCCGGTAGAACCCTGCTGATGATCGAGGACTACGACCCGCGCGGATACAACGTGAACTCGTGGTTCATCCAGCGCAACGGGTGGTACTGGTGGAACGATTACGTCCCGGGCAACCACATGCATGGTGACAACGTGGGCTTCTCCGACGGAAGCGTAGAATACTGGGAGTGGAAAGACCCCAACACTCTGCTGATATACAGCCCCTGGCACGGATTCGGCCTGCCCGACGACGGAAACGTCGACCTCGACCGCCTGGGGCGCGTGTTCAAGGACAAAAAATTCTACCCGTAAGGCCGGATTATTGCGGACCGCCTGAGACTTCGATTTTTCGGCTTTAACTTCAGGAGCGAATCCATGGAGACAATCAAGCGACACTCGCACGCCGGCGGATCGAACGCCCAAAGAAGAGGAGAATCGTCAACTGCCTTAATTATCGCCTTGCTGGTGCTGATAATCGTCGGCTCGCTGGTACTGGTGGGATGGTCGCTGACCAGACCCGAACCGCCTCACCCGCGCGAAAGCGCCAAGGTGCACTTCAAGTGCACCAAGTGCGATCACGGGTTCGATATAACCGTCAAGGAATTCGAAAAGCGGATTAGAACCGAAGAGAACAAGCCCGACTCGCCCTCGGCCGGCATAACCGTCAAATGCCCAAAGTGCGGCGGCGTCGCCAAACCGACCACGAAATGCCCCAAGTGCGGGGAAGATTACATCCCACAAAACCCCGGCGACCCGCAGTGCCCCCAATGCGGGACACACTACATCGAGTGGCACAAAACCCATCACAAAGAACCGCCCAATGACGTCAGGCGAAGAAGGGACCGAAGGTAGGAAACAGTAACAAACCGTCACCCTCTTCCTTTCGATAATAATATATGCTACCGTTACTGTCCGCCCCGGCCGTGCGCTTCGACGCGCGTGCCGGTTCCCGCATACCCTGCCGGCGGACAGGTTTAGAATTTATTTTCTCCGGGGCGTAGCGCAGCTTGGTAGCGCGCCTGCTTTGGGAGCAGGAAGTCGCTGGTTCAAATCCAGTCGCCCCGATTGCATTAGACCACGACCGTCCATCAGGGCGGTCGTGGTCTTTCCATAGGGGCCTGCTGGCGGGGTTCAGGTGCATCTCGCCACGCTTCCTCGATGGCCAGACGACGATCTTGTTGACGTAGGTGGCGATCACCTCGCGCGTCGCGTCGGTGCGGACGCCGTCCATCGCGGCCCGCAGGCCCGTCAGTTGCGATCTGGCCCACCGGCGCAACTCGGCGGGGTCATGGTCGCCCCTGGACCGCCTGGCCATCCGCAGTTCTTCTTCGAGGGTGTCCTTTCGCAGCCGCAACTGCGTCAGCCGGTCGTTGAGCATCGCCAGGTTGGCCGGGTCGATGTTCATCGTCAGCGCGGTGA
>CAYZPY010000094.1:0-9810 GCA_964480425.1 uncultured Planctomycetaceae bacterium | reverse complement strand
TTTAAGCACCTCCCCGTTTATGTGTCGGTCGTTGTCCAGCAGGTCGACGGCGGCGGGCGCGCCGGGGCGGGTGTAGATGTAATCGTCGGCGACGTAGAGTCTGGTGACCGCATCGGGCTTTATGCCAACGTAAACCGTGGCGCGTTCGCGGTGCCGCCCGCCCTTGTGCTTCTCCACGGCGAAGGTGAAGCGGTCCATCCCGCGGAAGCCCTTCCGCGGCGTATAGAGCAGGTCGCGCCCCTTCTGGGCGACCGAGCCGAACTGCACGCCGCGAAATTTTTTAATATATATTTTTCGCTCCACGTCCCCGTAATGTCTGGAGACCTTGATAAGCACGGGGGTGTCGACGGGCGTGCTGACGACGTATTCGTGGGGGAACTTGCCCGCCGCGACGGCGACCTTGACCGTCACGCGTGCGGTTTGCTTTTGTTCGCCGCCGTCGTCGCAGACGTAGGTGAACTCGTCCACCCCGGACCAGTTCCGGGCGGGTATGTAGAGCACTGCGCCGTCGCCGGTGACCTCGGCCCGGCCGTGGGATGGGCGGGTTATGCCCGATACGGCCAACTTGTCGCGTTCGGGGTAAGAATCGTTGGACAGCACGTCTATGCAAATGGGCTTGTTCTCGCCAGTGACGACCGAATCGTCCCGCGCCACCAGTTCGCCCGCGCCGGCGGGAGCGGTTGCGGCGAAAGCGCCCCAGAGGGCAAGTATCACAGTGGTATGGATTAATTTCATGGAGACCTCCGCATGCATTATTGCCTCGACGATCATTTTATACGAGTCAGCCGAAGATCGCCACCACGACAGGCAGGACCCCCAGCAGGTACATGAGCGTGTTCACCACGAACAGCACAGAGGCGGTGCGCGGTCTAAGCGAGAACATGTTTGACACGGCCACCATCGTCACCGCCGTGGGAACGAATGCTTCGATAAGGAAAACTTTCCTGCCCAGCCCCAAAAGCGGGCAGGGCGTCAGAACGGTGGCGCTGACAAGTGCAAATCCCACAGCCGCACCCACGACGAATCTTATACCCGCCAGGGCAAGCAGGTATTTCTTAAGCGAGGACGCACGTCCCAGGTGCAGACGCAGCCCGACGGAGAAGTACGCAGCCGCCGTCACCACGAAAATCAGTATGTCCACCAGGTGCAGGTGTGAGATGATTTCCGGTCTCGGCGTTCCCGAGACAGAGAGTATTATACCGGCCGTCACCGCCAGCAGACCGGCCGAGCGCCAGTCGAGCAGGTTTCGCAGCATCATCCGCCCCAGCGAGCCGCCGGCGCCATGTCCTGCGAAGTGCCTGGCCACCGGATACGCCGCCAGAACCACCATGGGTATCCACATCAGCGAGTAAACCGACACCAGGCCCAGGCCCTCCTGCCCGAACAGTTGGAATATAATGAATCCGCCCATGGTGAACCCGGCGTTGCCAAGCCCGCAGGCCAGGGCGAACAGCCCGCGAATCTTCATCCGGTCGGTGAGGAACCGCCCGGCGAATATTCCGATCACCATCATCGCCCCGACGTGTATCGCCCCCAGCGCGGGTAGCCAGGCGACTTCCAGCGAAAGCGGCGTGACCCACGTGCTGAGGCACCCCACCGAGGGATACCCGAACACCAGCACCAGCGTCATTATCAGCTCGGCGGGTTCCTCGCGCATAAGTCTTGTGCGGCGGGCGAGGTATCCCGCCAGCATGGACAGCAGAATCACCCCCACGGTGACGATAAATTTTACTACTACGGGCATGAAGCGTTTCCTTCGATGAAACTACGACCTTACAGTCCATCGGTGCCGGGGGCAAGCAAAGTAACGCCGCCCGGGGGATGACGCTTGATATTCCGCCACGCCGGTGTAATAATATGCGCCCGGCATCCGGGGAAAGGGTGCGGTAAAATACCCTTGTCACAGACGGGGTTTACCTGTACACTCATCGATTTGTCGGTTGTTTTTCCCCGATAGTGAAAATCCAACAGGAAAGGTATAATGATCCGCACATGGTAGATGAGAATTTAATAAGGTCATTACAGGTAAGCGACGAAGAGGTGGACAAACACCTCAACGACGCCCTGGGCACCGAGAGCAGTTCCGAGGCGCTCGAAGAGGCGGTCAAAACAAGTTCCCAGCACAAGCCGGGCACCATCATGACCGGAAGGGTGGTTGCGATATTCGGAAACGAGGTCGTGGTTGACGTGGGACTCAAGAGCGAGGGGGTGGTTTACCTCGACGAATTCAAGGATCCCGATTCGCTCTCGCCCGGCGACGAGGTCGAAGTGTTCCTCGAAGAGGTGGAGTCCGAAGACGGGATAGTGGTGCTCTCGAAGCGCAAGGCCGACCGCATCCGCGGGTGGGAGTGGATACTTGCCAACAAGGGCGAGGGCGACACGGTGACCGGCGTGATATCGCGCAAGATAAAGGGCGGGCTTCTGGTTGACATAGGGGTGCCGGCGTTCTTGCCCGCCAGCCAGGTCGACGTCCGCCGCCCGGGCGACGTGGGGCAGTACGTCGGACAGGAAATCGAGGCGCGGATTCTCAAGATAGACAAGCAGCGCCATAACATAGTCATCTCCCGACGCAAACTCATCGAGGACATACAGGCCGACGCCAAGGAAAAACTTCTGGAAGAGATCGAGAAAGGGCAACTCCGCAAGGGCACGGTCAAGAACATCGCGGACTTCGGGGCGTTTATCGACCTTGGCGGTCTTGACGGGCTGCTGCACATCACCGACATGAGTTGGGGCAGGGTGGGGCATCCCTCCGAAATGCTGTCCGAGGGGCAGGAAGTCGAAGTGATGATCCTCAGCGTCGACCGTGAGGAAGACAAGGTAGCCCTGGGCCTGAAGCAGAAGACGCCCAACCCGTGGGAGAACATCCACAACAAATACCCGCCAGGCACGAAGGTCACCGGCGAGGTGGTCAACATCATGCCATACGGGGCGTTCGTGAAGATAGAAGAGGGCCTGGAGGGGCTTGTCCACATCTCGGAGATGAGTTGGACCAAGCGCATAAACCATCCCTCGGAGGTCGTTCAGTTGGGGGACCGCGTCGAGGTGATGGTCCTGGACATAGACGACGAGAAGCAGGAGATATCGCTGGGGATGAAACAGGCCGAGGAAAATCCCTGGATGCTCGTCAAGGAAAAGTACCCGCCCGGGACGGTCATCACAGGCGTCGTCCGCGGGCTGACGAATTTCGGCGCGTTCGTGGAGATAGAAGAAGGCATCGAGGGCATGCTGCACGTTTCGGATATGTCCTGGACGCGAAAGATCACCCACCCCGGAGAAGTGGTCAAGAAGGGACAGGAGATCAAGTGCGTGGTGCTGGTCGTCGACGAGCAGAAGATGCGGGTCTCGCTGGGGCTCAAACAACTCACCGAGGACCCCTGGCTGCGCGAAATCCCCGAACAGTACATACCCGGTCAGATTATCAAGGGCAAAGTTACCAAACTTACGTCGTTCGGTGCGTTCGTTGAACTGGAGGAGGGCCTGGAAGGGCTGCTGCACATTTCCGAGATGGCGGACCATCGCGTTGACAGCCCCAAGGAAGTGCTCGAGGTCGGGCAGGAAATCGAGGTCAAGGTTCTCCGCGTCGACAGCGAAGATCGCCGCATCCGCCTGAGTCTCAAGCGCGCCCAGTGGGCGGCCGAGGAAGAAGCCGCCGGCGCCGAAGCCGAGGCGGAACCCGTCAAACGCCGCGGCGGACTGGATGCCGAAACCGGGCCTGTGCTGGATGAAAGATACATTCAGGCGACACAGGAGGAGGCCGTCGAACAGCAGCAACCACAAGCCCCGCCCGGCGAAGTACAGAAGCCCGAGGAAAAACAGGCCAAGGGAGGCGAAGAACAAAAGGTCGAAGAATCCGACACGCCCGACAAGGACGAAAAGCAGGCGTCGGATGAATCCTCCCGGCAGCAAGAAGCGGACGAAGCACAGAAGGAATCAGCCCCGCCCGAGGAGCACCGGCAGGAGCAAGCAAAGCAGGATAAATCCGAACCGCAGCAAAAAGACGCTTCCGAATCCCCCGGGGACGAACAGTCCTCCAAGGAAGAACAATCCCCGCAGGAAGAAAAATCCTCACGGGAAGATTCTGCAAAGAAGGATACGGGTCAGAAGGAAGGACAGCCCGACTGACAAACAGTTAATACTCCATTTTCCAAGAACTGAGACCTGTTTTTCATCGTGTCGCGGGCGTCCCGCCCATGAGTGTCGCGGGCTTCCAGCCCGCGTATCGAGGCCGCCTGCCCGTATGGGTCCCGGCCACGCGTTTTACTGAGACCGGCGTAAATAATGTCGCATTGACAACATCTGCGCGTCCGTGAGAACCGCACGTTTCGTGAGGGTAGGCGGCCTTGCCAGGCCGCTGACTTCGCAACCGTTGCGTATTACGCGGCGACAAGAAACGCCGCCGCGCCCGGCGACATTGGTTTTACCGGTCTCAGTAGCCACGAAGTGGCGATAGATTTGAAGCCCAGACCGTGGGGTCTGGGTCCGGATTGTAAAACTGTAAAACAATCAATTTTTAGCCCCGTGGGGTCTGATACAATTCCCGACGACGACAATGCTTGCCTGCTTATCCCGACACGCCGTAATAGGCAGGTCTTACGACCTTATGGGCCTGATAGACCACGCAAAAGGCCCTTCTTGAGAGATTGTCAGGATTGGAACTGCAACTGTCGCAGGTTCAGTTTCGGCGCGCGCCTGGAGAGGTTCAATATCTCTACGCCGACGACCTGCTCCTGGCCGTTATAGTCCAGCACCACCCCGGGCGAGACTTCCCGCGAATCGACGATTTTTGAGTCGTCCAGACGCAGGTAAAGCGCATCGGTTTTTTCATCCACAAACAGTTTCATAGCCGTTTCCTCATTGACCGGTCGAAATAGACCGTAACGACCCTTATCGGATCGTCCGTCTTGTTTATTATAACGCGCATCACGCGCCCGCCGTACTGTTTTATTCGTCCAAGGCGGTGCTCCAGTTCGGTATCGCTGCTATCGTCCTCGACTTTTTGCGGCTGATGGAGCACCTGCTCAATCCATTCCGTCGGGATCTCCCGCTCGCGAATAACCGTCCTGGCGTGATCGGACAATTCGTATTTCATTGAATTTATCTTACGTTAATTGCTTTGCTCCACAATCTTTATTTCTTCATCAGTCAGGCCATAGAGTTCGTAAACGAGTTCGTCAATCTGTTTGTCCGTGTCGGAAATTTGCCGCTGAATTAGTGTCTTGTCGTGCGATGTCTTGGCTTCTTTTAATTTCTTGTGTAGGTCTAGCATAGTCTTAGCAAGATCAGCTAATTCAGAATCGTTACCCAAGCATTCAGGTCTAGGGCATGGGAGGGACGATATGTCCTTGATAGTTACTTGCGCAAAATCATCCTTAACAGCCTGTGTGACATGCTTGACATAAAGATATGAAACTAGCTTGCTATTTAATACACCGAGTAGTGATAATGGCGAGACCTTCTCTTTAGGCAACACGGAGTACAAGTTCTTGTTGGTTATGAATTCATCATCTGTATATGAAGCCATTAGTCGGAAACGACGATTTACAAGTCGACGCAAAAGCACACGAGGACCGGTAAACCAGCAAAAATCTTTAGGTCGCTCTCTTAGGCTATCATCAAATGCGATGAAGCGTTGGAAACAAGGATTTAGCAGATACCTGTATATATTACCCTCGAAGTAACGATGACAGTATCGATTTGTCTTTTTCTCCGAGAAGCTTTCAGAACTTCCAAGAACGCCTCGCTTGATGCGCATAGCATCAGAAAAATTTGAAGAAAAATCGCGACCCAAACGCGTAAGAAGTAAAGATGCATATGGATCAACTATTATCCTGGCCTCCGGGTCATCAGCCCATTGCTTCTGTATTACTTGCTTATGCTCTATTGTTTCAATATCTGGTCTTGAAACACGCTTAGGGAATTCATAGGTCTCAACTGTATTATCTTTGGTGCCACGAATGAATCTGGACACGCTCGGAAGTACTGTAGGTATTCTTTAATATAATTGTTTTCCTCTTTGCTAAGCGCTGCTCCATACGGCGGATTTCCGATTACGGCGTCGAAGCCGCCGGATGACATTATATCTTTGAATTCTTCTTTCCAGTCGAATACGTTGATTCGGCGGCGCTGGTCCTCGTCGAACATGCTAATCTGTTTGCCCCGGTAGAAGTCCGGGCCGATAAGCGAGTTGCCGCATTTGATGTTTTCGGCCAGGTCGGGAAGGGCGCGTTCGTGCCACAGATTGAGTTGGTTTTGAATGCTTTCCTGGTTTTCGTTTTCGAGGCAGCACAGGAGGAGGTTAAGTTTGGTAACCTCCACGGCCTGGGGGTCTATATCCACGCCGTATATGTTTGTAAGCAGTATGCGCTTCTTCTCGGCCGGAGTGAGGAACCACTGACCGCCGGCGCCCTGGTAGATTCGACTGGTGTGCTTTTGTGGCCCATCCTTTACGTACCAGTCGCGGTGGTAGTTTAGAAGGTAGCGATACGCGCCTATGAGGAACGAGCCGGAGCCGCAGGCAGGGTCGAGAATTGTCAGTGGGCGTTTCTTCTTTGAGGGGTTGAATTTCTCGGTCAGTCCGCCGATTTCCTGCGGCGTCTTGTCTTTTACGAGTTCGCCCACGGTATGTTCGACGATGTAATCCACGATGTATTTCGGCGTGTAATAGACGCCGCCGGCCTTGCGGACCTCCGGCTTTGCCTCGATTCTGGCTTGGTGTGTCTTTGTAAGCGAGATAACCTTTCCGAGGAACTGCTCGTAAACGTTGCCGAGGATGTCGGCCGGGAGAACGGAAAACTCGTACGGGCTCTGGGGGTAGTAAAGACCTTTGAATATGTCCTTAAGCGTCTTGTCGTCTATATCCAGCGATGGCGTAAGTTCGTCCGGGGCGGCCGGGCGGTCTTTTTCTTTGCGGAAGTGGAACAGGCCTGAGTTGTAGCGGTCGTCGGCCTGCTCAAATAACTGCATTAGGCGCGGGTAAACATCTTTTCCGTTCAGCAGGGCCTGAAGCGAGCCGTATGTCTCCACGCCGCGGTCCTCACATATTCGCAGGAATATGATGCGGTCAATCGTCCGCTGGACGGCGAAGTTAAGTTGCCACTTGTCCAGTCCCTTGTTGCGCAGTGCGATGTTGCGGGCCAGCGCGATGCGCCATTTTTCGATTTCCTTTAGGAATTCGTCGTCCACCTCGGCGGTGCCGCGCTTTTTCTTTTTCGTGACGTACTTGTCGAACGAGCCGGAGAGGACGGCCTCCTTATAAAATATCGAGGCGATTTTGTCCCATTTGTCGGGGTATTCGTCGTATTTGAGGTAGATTGTGCGAGCGGCCGATGCCTTGTCGGATTCCTTGGGCCGGACGCGGCAGTCGTAAACGGCGAATTCCTCGAAGTCGGTCAGTATCGACAGCGGCAGTTTGGCGCTCCATGCGTAACGGCGTAGTTGGTACGCGGGGCTGGGTTGGCCTGCTATGTCGACGGATGGCTTCTTCGCCTCCAGAAAGAAAATTCTTCTGCCGCCGATGCGGAAGCAGTAGTCCGGGGCCTTTGTCGAGCCGCCGAACTTGATGGCGTCTTCGTGTATGACGTCCTTGTATGCCTCGGCGTATCCTGCCTCGTTGTAAACGTCCCATCCGAGGGCCTCGAACATGGGATTTACGAATTCGGCGCGGAGTTGGGCTTCGGGATAACTTCCGGCGCGGTAGGCGTCTATGTGTCGATCGAAGCGTTCGACGAGTTTGATGATCTGGTCCGGCGCTTTTGTCATAATTTCCCCGGGTAACGTGCCGGGCGGTTCGGTGTTCTGCTCATGTAAGGATAATCCGGGGTGGGCGATTTGACAAGCATCAATAGCGCGGGCGGGACGATCGCGTCCCTACTGAAGACGCGCGTCGAATCGGTCGAAGATGAATACAGCCGGATGCGCCGCAGTGCTTGCTGCAAGCGCGCCGAACAACCGAACGGAAGGAATCATCGGAGGAAAAAATGGGCAAGACTACCGGTAAATTGCAGGCGTCGTCACGTGGCTCATCTGCGCCGAAACGGATCCAGGGAAGGGGCACGCTGGGATGGTATCTCAGGCAGATCAGGTCCGCTCCGCTTCTGACGGCCGAGCAGGAGCGCCAGTTGTCGCGGCGGATTCGGGAGCACTGTGACCCGGTGGCGCGTGAGCAGATGATACGCTCGAACCTTCGCCTGGTGGTGAAGATAGCCAAGGAATATTCCAACCCGGGGATGACGCTCAGCGACCTGGTGGCCGAGGGCAATCTTGGTCTGATGCGTGCGGTCGAGGAGTTCAACCCCGACAGCGGGGTGAGATTCAGCACGTACGCGGCGTGGTGGATTAAACAGACCATCAAGCGGGCGTTGATAAACGCGGGCCAGCCGATACACATTCCGGCATACTTGTCCAAGCTCATCACCAAGTGGCGTCGCGCCTCGGACCGAATAGAGGCCCGGCTGGGAAGGACGCCCACGGTGCGTGAGATGGCCTCGGCGCTGAAAATATCGCTCAAAAAGGCCGAAATGGTCAGGCAGGGGCTCGTGGCGGTCAACGCGCCTTCACAGATAGGCGGCGACGAGACGCAGGCAGTCGCCGAAATGCTCGCCGACGATTCGGACCTGCCGCAGCAGGGGCTGCTGGATTCTTCCAACGCGCCCATCGTAAAGAAACTGCTGGAGCAACTACCGCCCAGGGAGAGCAAAATTTTGCACCTTCGTTTCGGGCTGGACGGAAAAGAGGGCGGGCGGACCTATAACGAGATCGGCAAGATAATCGGACTGACCCGCGAGCGAGTCCGTCAGTTGGAGAAAAAGGCCCTTGCCGACCTCAAGCAACTCAACCAGGATTACCTGTAAGTTGTGTCGAATTGCCGCACGGCGTTCGCCCGGCGCGCGACGGCGAGACCGGGTGTCCGGGCTGTTTTGAATCGGGGAAATTCAATGACGAGTTGTGAGCGCTTGAACTCTCGTCGGGGATAACTATCCTATCAGTTGAAAGGAATCCGAATCCAGGCCGCCTGGGCGCGTGTGTTTCAATTGGCTCCGTTAATGACCCGGCAAAGTGAATCGATAGACAGCCAACCCGCGGCTGCTTCAACGGGCGCGCGGTTGCGTGATATTCTACTGGGGACTCGTCTTCGCGTGGTGTTGATACTCGCCACGGGGGGGTGGCTTATCTTCGGTGGTTTCAGGGCGGGACTGCTGATAGCCGTACGCGATAACCTTGAAGGACTGGCCGCGATAGACATCGTCCGTTGCATGTTGATGGGCATGCGTTACGACGCCGTGCCGATCGGCTTCGCCCTTCTTCCGCTGGTGCTGGTCATGTCGCTTTGGCCAAAGGCGCGTTTCACCCGGCGTTTTCAAAAGGTCGTCACCATATACGCGGTGCTGATGTTCGTACTGGTGCTTGGTGTGGAAATCGTGGGCGCGGGTTTTTTCTTCTATTTCTGGCGGCGGATGAACTGGATGGTGCTCAACTATCCGCGGCACCCGCGCGAAATTATCGGGCACATATGGGGCAGGTATCCCATCTGGCTGCTGGCGCCGTTGCTGGCGGCGGTAGGATACGTTGCGTACAGGATTTTGCGGAGATTGTTATGGTCGGGCCCGCTCAGACCGGTCTCGCTTGGCGGAAGGGCGGCGCTGGGCGTGGTCCTGATGGGGTTGTGCGTTTTCGCCTGCCGGGGCGGATTCGGACACAAGCCCATACTGACGGGCTCGGCGTTTTTCAGCACCAACAATCTGGTGAACCAATTGACGATGAACAATTTTTTCCGCCTGTATCACGCCGCCAAGTCCATGGTCAACGACA
>CAYZPY010000093.1:0-9961 GCA_964480425.1 uncultured Planctomycetaceae bacterium | reverse complement strand
CGCCCGGGCGGCGAAGTGTAGAAATCGCTTGCGTCCGGGCCCGGTGGTTTTATAATCGATCCGTTCCAAGGGTCCGCAAAGGTCAATCCGGATTGTCAATGCAAAGGCGACATCACGCGGGGGGCAGTAACGCCGCCAGGTGGCTGGTCGCGACGATGGTGGCTGTGGCGGCGGCATTTGTGCTGGCCGAAATATGCTTCAGCGAGCCGCGGGGCGCTATCGGCTCGGGCGCCGAGCGCCAAGGACGGGGAATGTTCGCCGTGGCGGGGCGAATCGACGACAACACCTACGGGCTCTTTATTGTCGATCCCGAAAATGATACAATATGTGTGTATAAGTACCTTCCGGGCACGACCAGAACGTTGCGCCTGGTGGCGGCGAGAAACTTTACCTACGATGTTCAACTTGACGACTATAACACGGCCCCTGCGCCCCGGGAAATCAAGAAGCTCGTCGAGCAGCACAAGCGGATAGACGAGTAAGGCGCGGGGCGAAAGTGCGGAGCAGTTAAAATGGTTAAGAAGATGTATTACAACGAGCAGGAGGCGGTCGAAAAAGTCGGCGGCCCCGATGAACTTAAGCGCCTGGTGGACGAGGGCAAGATACAGTCCTACCGCGACGGCGACAAGAATATGTACAAGGCCGACCAGGTCGATTCCCTCGGCGCCGGGGGCGAAGAGGGCGGCGACGAGGAAGAAATAGAACTCGCCCCGATGGAAGAGGAGTCCCCCGGCGGGCAAGAGCAGGAGCAGCCACCGGACCTTTCCCAGGCGGACGTCGAGCGTCCCGCCGGGAAGGAAGACACTGTCATCTCGGCAGAGGGCGTGAGCATATTCGACGCCGAGGACCTCGACATAGAGGAGCCGGCCGATCCGATGGCCAAGACCCAGATAGCGCCGTCCCTGGAGGACGAGGTGGCCATCGAGGGCGCCGGGGGGGGGTCGGGTCTGCTTGACCTGACGCGCGAGAGCGACGAGACGTCGCTGGGTGCGGACGTCCTGGAGCACATAGAAGAGACGACCGGGCCCGAGGGTCCCCCCGTCGAAGAAATTTCCGAGGAAACGCCCGTCGCCCAGGCGGCGGCAGCGGCGCCCGTGGAGCAGCCGGTTTACGAAGAAATTATCGAGCCCAGCAGCGGGCTCTTTCAGGCGCTTGTGGGCGTTTGTGCTGTTGCGGTCCTTTTGTTGGTTCCGGTGGCGTTAGCCGCCGTGGCCGGTGCGCTTCCGGGATACCTCAAGTGGATGGCGGCCAACGCCGTGGTTATCCTGGTATGCCTGGTGCTGCTGTCCGGCATCGCCGGCGCGCTGGGGTGGTTCCTTGCCAAGTCCGTCGCGGACAGGCAGGCCGCCATGAGAAGATAAGGGCGATTTCAGGCGGTATTCGCCCTATATGGACTGTCGTTGAAATCTCAAAATACAGAAAGGTGCCTCCGATGAAAATAATCGCAACAGCGGCAAAGGGCGTCTTTGTGCTGGTCGGTATCATGATGATCGGCGGATGTTACAAGGCGGAACTGGACGATTGCCGGGCCGCAAATCGCCGAAAAGAGGAGCAACTCAAGAAGGTCAACGATACGCTCCAGGGCGTCAGGATGGATAACCAGCGCCTGGAAAGCCAACTCGCCGAGGCGCGCAGCACACTGAGCGCCACGCAGAAGGAATTGTCCATCCTGGAAGACGCGCACTCGGACCTTCAGGGCGACTTCGATATACTGGCCAAGAAGTACCAGGATATTGTCGGCAGGGATTGGCCTATGCCTTCCGGCGCGCTTCCCGAAGAGGTCGACATGGCGCTTAAGGAATTCGCCCGGTCGAATCCCGATCTTGTCGAGTACCTTCCCGAGTACGGCATGGTCAAACTCAAGGCGGACCTGACGTTCGATCCGGGCAAGGATTACGTCAAGGACAACGCCAAATCGGCTCTGAGGGATTTCGTGAAGATCGTCAATTCACCCGCGGCGAGCAAGTTCCACATATACGTGGCTGGCCACACCGACGACATGCCAATCGCCAAGCCCTCCACCAAGCGCCGACACCCGAACAACTGGTACCTGTCGGTCCACCGCGCGGCGGCGGTCCAGCAGGTTATCGAGGAGGCGGGTCTGAACCCCCGGCGCATCGGCGTGATGGGCTTCAGCAAGTATCATCCGGTTGTCCCCAACAAGCCCAATAACAAGGGCAACCGCGAAAACCGACGGGTCGAGATATGGATCGTTCCGCCCAACAGGTTCCTCACCGGCGCTAAGGAGGGGTCCGAATCGACCGCGGAATCGCCCGTAAAATAAACGCCGTTACGGGACGTCCTTGACAAGCGAACCAGACCCCGGTCGGGATCAGGCCGGGGTCTTTTTCCGATGGAATCGAACGTGTCGACCAGGCCCGCAAATATCCTCGTTAAGTTCCTCACCAGCACCGTAACGGGCCTCGTTCTACTATGGCTGGTGATTGTTTACATCGCCGCGGCCTCGATGCTGCTGTATCTGCCGGAGCGTGAAATCTTCGCTTACACCGGGGTCTCGAGGGAAGCGTTTTTCCGCGCGATATTCCACGCCCCTGCGACCGCCGCCGGTGCGTACGGGCACCCGATTTTCCTGGCGATGGTGGCGGCGCTGTGCGTCAATATCCTGCTGGCGACGCTGGTGCGGATACGCCCCTGCCGCCTCAACGCCGGTGCGTGGATAAGCCACCTGGGCGTGATAGTATTGGCCGCCGGCTCCGTCTGGCACGCATCGACGAAGGTCAGCGGCGACTGCTCCGCCCGCAGGGAACCCGGCGGGTGGTCGCCCATAAAACACGTGTATCTTTCCGGGCAATACTCGCTTTACGTATCCGACGCCGAGCGAAGCGAGACCCGCCAGGTGAAGATAGAAAACATAGGCCTCGGCGAGCACGAGGTCGAACCATTGGCGCCGGTGGTGAAGTTCCCCGACGGGCTGAAGTTGGGGGTTACGGATTATCTGCCCGCCGCCGTTATAGAGCAGCAGTGGAAAGACGACGCACCCAATCCCGTTCCCGCCGTGCTGGTTCACGTGTCGGATTCGCTCGGCGAGCGAAACGTGTTGCTGTGCGAGCAATATCAGCGGCACCGCCGATCGGTGGGCGATGGGTACGTGATGGTTTGCCGCCCCGGCACGACGCCCGCTCAACTGGAAGAATTATCGCATGCGGCGACTCGTCCGGCGGACGGGGCGATGCCCTACGACGTGGGGGTAATCGTAACGGGCGGGCAAATCGCCCCCTCGCTGGTGATTATCCGTTCCGACTACGGGCGGGAAGTGCTGCCCCTGGCGCTCGGTGAGGAAGTACAAGCCGAACTGGGACGCGGGACCGTGGGGGTGGAACTTTTGCGGATATTCACTCACGCCCGCCGGTCCAACCGGGCGCTGCCGGCCGAGGCGAACAGCCCCGGGGCCTCGCCCGCCATTCGAGTCGAACTGGTCGAGGGAGACTGGCGAAGGACGACGGAGCTTCCGCTGAACGATTACGCGCACCTCTCGACCCCGCACCGCGTCGATTTGCCGCGGGGGCGGATGGTGCATCTGAATTTCGCGCGTCGGCGCGTCCCGTTGCCGGCGACAGTGTGGATTACCGACACGCAGTACCTGACCTATCCCGGCATGACCATACCGAAAGACTACGTCTGCCAGGTGCTGCTGGAGGCCAACGGACGACAAACGCCCGCAAGGGTCAGTCTGAACAATCCGCTGAAGGTGGGGGCGTTCCAGTTGAGCCAGAACGCCTGGCGCCCTGCGGGCAGTGCCCACCCGATGCAGGTCGTCTTAGGCGCCGCCACGCGCCCGGCGCTCGGTGTGATATGGACCGGATGCGCAATGGTGGTGGCGGGCTTGCTCTACGCATTCTACCTCAAGCGGATTATCCTGCGACGAAGGAACACCGGCACACAATGAAGCGCGAGTTCGTAATCCTGGTTTTGATTTTGGTGTTCGTATCCTCCGCCGGCGGGGACGAACTGTTCGACGCCGAAATGCTCGAATTCGCGCGCCGACTGGACGCCAAGGCGCTTTCGCTTACTGCGGTTCAGTACAAGGGGCGCGTGGCGATTTTCGACACGCCGGGCCGGGAGGAGTTTACCAAAATTTACGGGCGGGCGCCGCGCGAGGTCCCGCTCGTGGTGGCGCATGCGGAGATGCTGTTCAACGCCGGCGAGTATCTCACCAGGCCCCTCATCTACGTCAGGGAAAAGAACATGCGGGCGTTTATTTCGCGGCGCCTGGGTGAGGATTACGAATCGGAATTCGAACGCACGAACCGCATCCGCCCGGTGATGCTGATGGACGCCGAGGGTCTGCAAGACCTGCTGGACCGTCGGCGGATAACCGTCGAGCAGGCGGGCTCTGCGCTTGTGCATGGCCGCGTGGGCGCGTTGCGCCCGCTGATGGCGCGGATGGGCGTCATGGGCGAGTATCGCGTTGCCCAGAACCGCCTCAGCGAGCGCCTCTGGGCGTTTATCGCCGCCGGAGGGAACATCGGGCTGATGCCCACCGACAGGGAGTGGACCACCGCGGCGGATCTGTTGACCGCCGCCGGCGAACAGGGTGAATTGGCAAGGTCGCTGGCGCGCGCGTGGCGCCGGCGCGACGCCGAGGCGGTCAACTCGCTCATCGGCGAACTTCGCGGCGTTCAGCGCCGCCTGGGGCAGGCGGGGGGTGTCCAAATGCCTTCCGGTGCGGTTCGCCGACTCGATTATTACTATAACCGCACTTACAGGGGTTCGATGGTGTTCGTCGGTTTCGCCGCGGCGCTGGTTATTTTTGCATTTGCGGCGGGTACGTCTGGTCCCAGGGCACGACGGGCGGGGATGGCGGTGCTGGGCGTATCGACCGCGGCGCTGCTGGGCGGGATTATCGTGCGGTGGGTGCTGTCGGGCAGGTCTTGGTATCTGCCGCCGATAATGAACCAGTTCGAGAGCGTGGCGGCCTCGGCGGCGCTTGGCGCCGTCGTTGCGCTGGGCATCGAGTTTCGAAGCCGGCGGAATTACATCGCCCTGGCGGCGGCGCTCTACGCGACGGTGGCGATGCTGTTCTGCTTTTTCATGCCCGATCGGATGGGCGCGGAGATCTCGGCCAAACACGGCATATTGAACTCGCCCATCATGGCGGCCCACGTGTCGGTGATAATCGTCGGGCACGCCCTGGCGGGAATGGCGCTGGTGATCTCGCTTATATACGTTTCGGCGGCGCTGGTTCGGCGCATCGTGGCGCCGGGGCGGCGTGCGGGGGCGATGGACTCCATCGACGCCTGCAACCTCATCGTGGCGCGGCTGGCGTGCTGGACCGTCATCGCCGGGACCATACTGGGCGCGTGGTGGGCCGACTTTGCCTGGGGAAGGTGGTGGGGATGGGACCCCAAGGAGACCTGGGCGCTGATTACCGGGATAATATTCGTGGCCACGTTTCACGCACGCGCCGCGGCGCCGGCGAAACACCGCGCCGTGGTAACCGCCGTCGGGTGCATACTGGCCGGGGCGGCTATGCTGTTTAACTGGGTGTTCGTAAACTATATACTCACCGGCCTGCACAATTACACGTGATGCGGCGGCAGCAGGAAGACAGGTGCGCACTTTGCTTACTCTGCTGCTGTTAACGTAGAGACTTTCCGATGAAATCAGGAGTTTGACGAAAGGTTGAATTATGAATCGTGACGACATGTTCGAGGCGGTGATGCGGAATGCGGGGATATCCAAGGCCAACGTGTCCAGGTTCTACGACGGGCTGGTCGAACTTGCCAAAAAGCAGCTCCTGCGCGAAAAGCGGTTTGTCCTTCCGGGTCTGGGCGCCCTGGTTGTCCGCCGGCGCAAGGCGCGGACGGCGCGCAATCCGCAGACCGGGCAACCCATACACGTTCCGGCCAGGAAGGCCGTGCGTTTCCGCGCATACGGCGAACTGGACGAACTGCTCAACGGTCCGGGTAAAAAATCCTCTACGCCCGCAACCGAACCCCCGCCCGAACTGCCAATGGATTCTGATGAGTAAACAATCGCGGCGGCGTTCCCGCGCCGCCGACGTTTTGGACTTCGAACTACAAACCTCGAACTATCCTTCAGTCGTCTTCGGCGCGCAAGCCCCGCCCTTGCGGGAGAACTTGCATGCTCTGTTTCGGTTTACATCTTCTCTATAATCGCCTGGGCCATTTCCCGGGTGCCCACGGCGGAGGGGTCGTCGCGGCGGGGCTTCATGTCGTATGTGACGTTCTTGCCTTCGGCGATGACGGCGGCCACGGCGTCTTCGAGGCGTTTTGCGGCCTGTTCTTCGCCGAGATATTCGAGCATGAGTTTGCCCGACAGGATAAGTGCGGTTGGATTGACCTTGTTAAGGCCCTTGTACTTGGGCGCGCTGCCGTGGGTGGCCTCGAATACCGCGCTGTTTTTGCCGATGTTTGCCCCGGGCGCCACGCCCAGCCCCCCGGCCAGTCCGGCGCACAGGTCGGATATGATGTCGCCGTAGAGGTTCGGAAGCACCATCACGTCGTACAGTTCGGGCTTCTGCACCAACTGCATGCACATGTTGTCTATCAGACGCTGCTCGAACTCGATATCGGTGTAATCCTTGGAGACTTCCTCGGCCACTGCCTTGAACAGCCCGTCGGAATACTTCATTATGTTCGCCTTGTGCACGGCGGTTACCTTGCTTCGCCCCCGTGAGCGGGCGTAATCGAAGGCGAACTTGACGATCCTGCGGGTGTTCTCCTCGCTGATGGGCTTTATCGACACGCCGGTGGTCATTTTGCCCGTTACGATCTTCTTGTCCGTCGATATGCGGTTAATGTGCTCGATGAGATCGGCCGTGGCGTCCAGTCCCCTTTCGAACTCCACGCCGGCGTAGAGGTCTTCGGTGTTTTCGCGGACCACCACCAGGTCGATGTTGTCGTACTTGCTTCGGACTCCCGCATACGACTTGCATGGTCGCAGGCACGCGTACATGTCCAGCGTCTGGCGCAGCAGCACGTTTACCGAGCGGAAGCCGGTGCCGATTGGCGTGGTTACAGGCGCCTTGAGCGTGGCGTGGGAGTCTCGGACGGCCTGGAGCGTCTCGTCGGGCATGGGCGTGCCGGCGGTCTCCATTACGTCCACCCCGGCGGGGCACTGTCGCCATTGTATGCTTCCGGCGCCGGGAGTCTTTTGCAGCGCGGCGTCGAGGCACTTTCGGGCCGCGTCGGCCAGTTCCGGACCCGTGCCGTCGCCCGTGATTAACGTTACCTTGTGTTCCATGTAATCGTCCTTGTCTTTCGCGTGAGGCAGGGCGGAAATACTAACACCGATCAGCAGCGGCGTCAACGTCGCCGAAATCCGATGTTAAGGAGTTTTGAAGTTTTCAAAATTCCTTGCCACCTCGGCGAGGCGCTGTATATTGAAGTCACGTTACGATTGAATTCGCACGGAGAGAAAGAGCAGGATTATGTGATGTCTTCGGTCGACGGTAGCGCTCTGGCCAGCAACGTGCTGGTCCTTAACAAGCATTACGCGGCGATTCGCGTGATCAGCGCCAGGCAGGCGTTTTGCATGCTTTTCAAGCGCATCGCCGAAATAGTTGCGGTCGAGGACGAGTCATATCAGTCGTACGATTTCGAATCGTGGCGCCAGGTCAGTGAATTCCGCGCCAGGTACCGGCGCGAGCATCACGAGTGGGTCCGGTGCGTGAAGTTCGAACTGGCGGTCCCGCGGGTCATCCGCCTGCTGTTTTACGATCGTTTTCCGCGCCGGGCGGTCAAGTTCACCCGTCGCAATATCTACGCGCGCGACGGAAACCGCTGCCAGTACTGCGGAAGGAAATTTTCGACCTCGGAACTGTCGCTGGACCACGTTATCCCCCGCAGCCGGGGCGGAAGGAGCACCTGGGAGAACATCGTTTGCTGCTGCACACGCTGCAACGTCTGCAAGGGCGGACGCGTGCCACGCGAGGCGGGCATGAAACTCATCAACAGGCCCGTAAAGCCCAGGCGCTCGCCGGTGCTTACGCTGCGGCTCAGCAGCGAGAAGTACGCATCCTGGAAGCAGTTCATCGACAATGCGTACTGGAACGTCGAACTGCGCGATTGACGCCGATTCGACCGATACCGCCGACGGGCTGCGCTGTTTCCAGTTAACGGGAGAATACGTGTGACTTCTAAAAGTGTTTTAATGCGCGTAGCGCCGGCGCTGGCGTGCGTTGGGGTGTTGTTGAGTCTGCGGGGCTTGTGCGCCGCGCCCCCAAAGCAGTACAAGGTGCGCCATCGCGGGGTGATATCGCGAATCGCCGCCGGCAAGGTCGCCGCCGCGCTGGCGGACCTTGAAAAACTCCGCCGCGCCGCCCCGGACGATCCCGAGACTCACTTCTGCTACGCCGCGGCGTACGCATCGACCGGGCAAATCGACGAGGCCATGGCGCACGTGAAAAAGGCGCTGGGCGCGGGCCTGGAGTTCGGGCGGTTCCAGGCCGGACCAAGAGAACTGCTCGCGCCGCTGATGCAAAGCGACGCCTTTGCCAGACTCGCCGCCGAACATTCCCCGCTGATTCACGGTCCTATGCTCGGCGACGTGACCGACTCCGGTGCGCGGTTCTGGCTGCGCACCGCCGGGGCCGCGAAGGTCCGCGTGGAGCTGATGGAGATAGTTTACGGCGGCGAGCCGAAGAAGATTAAATCGCCCACCGTGCGGACAATCGCCGAGAACGACTTCACCGCCGTTATCACGGTAAAGGGCCTGGAGCCGAATTCGTATTACGCCTACGACGTGGTGGGCGGTCTCATCGGCGCCGATGAGCGGGCGTTCAGCGAGTCCCTGCGCGGGTTCAGGACATTCCCGCCCGCCGGTACCGGCGGGTGGTTCTCGGTCGTCTTCGGCGGCGGCGCGGGCTACACGCCGAAGCACGAGCGAATGTGGAGCACCATCGCCGGGCGCGACCCGCTGGCGCTGCTGATGCTGGGCGACAACGTTTACATAGACTCACCCCGGGAACCCGTGCGCCAGCGGTACTGCTATTACCGCCGCCAGTCGCGACCCGAGTGGCGCAGACTCGTGGCCGCAACGCCCGTGTACGCCATCTGGGACGATCACGACTTCGCCACAGACGATTCGTCGGGCGGACCAAAGGTCGATTCTCCCCCCTGGAAGCCGAAAGTCTGGGAGGTGTTCCGCCGGAATTGGGTAAACCCGTCCTACGGGGGCGGTGAGAAGCGCCCGGGATGCTGGTTCAAGTTCGCCATCGGCGACGTGGAATTTTTCATGCTCGACTGCCGATATTACCGCGATCGCAAGGCCAATCCGCCCGACATGCTCGGCGACGTGCAGGAGGCCTGGCTGACCGAGCAGCTCAAGGCCTCCGATGCGACGTTCAAAGTCATCGCCTCCTCGGTTCCGATGGCCGGCGGCGCCAAGCCCGGCTGGCACCACTGGGATACGTGGGACGGCTTTGTCAAGCAGCGGGAAAGGATTTTCTCGTTCATCGAGGAAAATGGCATAAGCGGCGTATTTATAATATCCGCCGACCGCCACCGCAGCGACGCCTGGCGGATCGACCGGGCTGGCTATGACCTGTACGAGTTTTCCAGTTCCCGGCTGACCAACGTCCACACGCACCCGGTGATGGGCGGGGCGCTGTTCGGGTATAACGAGAAATGCTCGTTCGGGCTGCTGAAGTTCGACACCACCGCCGACGACCCCACCGTCACCTACTCCATAATCAACATAGACGGTAAAAAAATCCGCGACCTGACGCTGAAACTCTCGCAGTTAAAAACGGAGTAATCTTAAAAACACAGGCGCCGGCGCGGCGGCGTTCCCGCCCCGCCTCGAAAAACGACGGACTTCAAAATACACAGGGCAAACATGAACGCAAAACTGGATCGCAGGAATTTTTTGAGAACGGCGTCTCTGGGGGCAGGCGCCGCGGCGCTTGGCGGTGCGGGGCTTCTCGGCGCCGCAACCGGGGACCACAGGCCCAACGTCCTGCTCATCGCCGTGGACG
>CAYZPY010000092.1:3751-10096 GCA_964480425.1 uncultured Planctomycetaceae bacterium | reverse complement strand
TGCTTCATCCCGTCCGGCACGCGGAAGTACAGGCGCTCTGCGCCGCCGATGACGGCAAGCCCGGTCGCGCCGTGGCCGATATAAACGCCAAGAGGCACGTTGCTCGATGCGACGGAATAGGCGCAGTAGCCGGTTGTCGTGCCCACAAGGTGTATGCCGTCGCGTTTGGGGGTGAACTGCATCGTCACCGGCCTGTTGTTCCGGACGACGGTCATAGGGCTGACCTTGAGCGTGTCCATATCGGGATCCTTAACCTCCCAGGCCAGAAACAGGTAGTAGTCGTCCAACTTGTGCGGACGCAGGCGAATCTTCACCGGTCTGGATGCCTGGGCATCCACGACCAGTACGTTTTCGTGGCGCAGACGTATCGCGGGCGGGTCATTCAGGCCGCTGGCGCCTTTGATGGCCCGTACTGCCGGGACGCGCCCTACCTTGCGCCAGATGCCGAACCGCCACGTCCGGGGGGTCTGTCGGGGTTCGTTCTGTGAGTCCCAGCGCCCTTGGGCGATTGCGCGATTGGCCCAGGTGAACCACTTCCAGTAACTGCGATGTTCGTCGGATTCGTATGTCGGGCCTTCGTAGAATATCCAGTATCCGCCAGTGTTCTGGCTGATCATAACGGCGTTCTTGCCGCTGAATTCCGGGTCGGCGCCGTGGACGGCGGGGTCAATCCCGCCGGCGTATATGAACGGGATATTCGCGTCCTTCGCCATTTTCACGCGCTTGCGGAGTTTTTTGCGGTTGTGCTCCAGTGCGCGCGGCAGGTCCATGTGCACGGGCCGGCCGTACGTCGTCGCGTCGGCGAGAATCAGCGGCGCCTCCTCGGTGGACCATTCGGGATATACCGCCCGCAACATGAACTCCGTGCCCGGGGCGGGGTAAACGCAGAAGCGGAACGTCGGGTCGTGCTTGTCCACGGCCAGACGCAGCGAGCGGCAGCGATGTCGCCAGTGATTCACCTGGAACCTCTCGAACGCCTCGTGCAGCCCCTGCTTGAGGAGCCAATTTTTGCGGTCCTTTGGCTCCAGTGGCGGCAGGTTGAAATTGCCGTCGGCCTCGAAGCGACGGAGAATCGACATATCGTACGAGAGGTCATAGCCGTTCGGCTTGCGCGTGGGTTGGTAGTTCTCGAAGTCGAGAAAAACACCGATGAGTGTCGGATCCTCGGCGGCGATCCGGGCGAAGGCGGTGATGCGTTCGGTCATTCGATTCCACAGTTTGTCGCTGTTGGGGCTCCACAGCCCAGACACGGTCCCGTCCGCCCAGATAAGCCTATCGTCCTGGCCTGCGTCCTTTGGCGCGCGGAGCGTGCCTCGCATCCACGGTATGTGATAGATGCCGTGCGCAGCGCACCACCGGTTGATACTGCGGACGGCATCAGGGTTCTCGCCGCCCCGCCGCGGCGAATACACGTTAAAGCCCGCCTGTGCGGTTTGGCGGATTATCCATTCCTCGGTCGTCCACTTGTTGTGCCTCTGGAGTACCTTATCCACCAGGATGCGCAGTTTGACTTCCCGCCCCAGCGCCTCGCGTGCGGGGCGCCGGGCCCCGGTGGAGACTGATGCAGACATCGCCCCGATTATCACGGCGGCGGCGAATTGTCTCATGGAGAATCTCCGCATCCTCGACTCGTCGGTCACGACGCATATACTGGACTGGGCGCGGCAGGACTTGAACCTGCGACTTCTTCCTTGTAAGGGAAGCGCTCTGGCCGGCTGAGCTACGCGCCCGACGAACACACATTGTAAATTTTAAATCCTAAAACCGATATTTCAAACCCGCGCGGTGATTAATTCATCCCCCCGACGCATACGCAGGCGCAATTCGTCCGGTGAGTGCTGCGCTACTTGGTCAGCTCCTTCCACAGCGCCTGCTCGGCCTCATTGAATTTCGAGAAGGTTTTTTCGACCTGTTCCTTTACCTTTTGCAGTTGTGGGTTGTCGGATGGTATGCCGTCGGGATGGGCCTTTACCAGCCCGGCGAGCCTGGCAAGCGCCTGGTCGAGTTCGGCGGCGCCGGAAGAGAACGCCCTTGCGGCGTCGTGGATGTTCTGGGAGCGGAGTTCCTTGTCCTTGGGCTTGTAGAGCAGACGCCACGGATTGCGGCGGATTTCCTTGCTGGCGGACTTAAGGTTGGCAGAGACCTGCGCCATGTTGTCTATTATCTCATCGATGTTGTTGCGGTGCAGCAGGACGGTCTCCTTTGCGTTCCGGGAGACCGTTCGGAAGTTTCCGGCTATCTTCAGCACGTCGGTGCTGGTCTGGCGGAGTTTTTCGAGGATCTGCGCCACGTCCTGCCTGGTGTAGGTTTCGATGGCGCTGGTCGTTTTTATGACGGAGTCCAGCGCCTTATCGATTTTCGGTTTTGCACCGGCGGTAATTTCCCGGACGTTCGTCATGGCGGCGTCGGCCTTGGCGATGATGGAATCTTCGCGCTGTCGGTCGAGTTCCTCGCGGATCGTGGTGGTGGCGCGGTTAATGTCGGAGACGCTCTTGTGGATTTTCGCCAGCAGGGAGTCCACTTCCTTGGGATTGATTTGCTTCTTGAGGACCTGGGTAATGGCCGAGACGTTGCCTGTGGCGACTTTCATCGTATCGACGATTGTGTGCGCTTTGGCCAGCAGTGCGTGCTTGTCTTTCAGATCCATTTCGTGCTTGAGCGAGGTCGAAACCACGTCGAGATTCGCCATGAATCCGCCCTTTCGAAGCAGGATCGGATGTTTCTCGTCGGCCTGTGGCGCCCCGTCGGTTCCGCGATCGGTAATCACCAGCCGACCCCCGCCTATAAACGGCACGTTGGCCTGGGCTTCTCCGTTCGAATAGATGTTCATTCCCTCTCGCTCGATTCTGGCCACGTATAACGTCTGCCCGCGGTCCGGGTCGAAATATATATCCGTGATTTTGCCGATTTCATCGTCGTTAACCTTTACGCTGTTTCCGACTTCCAGCCCGGTGGGTCCGGAGGCCTCTTCGACGACGAAGTACGCCTGCGATACGGACGGCGCCAGTATCTCCGAGGCGCCCAGCCAGAGCACCACCGCAACTGCGCTCAGAACCGCGGCGGTTACGAAAATTCCCGCTATCAGTTCGTTGTGTTGTTTTTCTGCCATGATTTCTGTCTCCGGTTAAAGGGGTCGCTCACGTGCCCTTTACGGCGTCGAGTATGTCTTCGCTATATCCGGTGCTTAGCCGCCGGCGCGTGATCGGACCGTCCGAATCTCCGCGCAGGAACTGCCTGATGAGTTCGGTATTTTCGTCGCCCGTCGGCGGGCCGTCGCGCACGTCTTCGAACTGTGCCCTGGTTCCGATTTTCAGGATTCGACCGGCGTCCAGCATGGCCATGCGGTTGGCGATGCGGAACGCCGAATCCATCTCGTGGGTGACAACCACGGAGGTGACCCCGAGTTTGCCCGAAAGGTCCATTATCAGTTGGTCTATCTCTGCGGAGGTTACCGGGTCCAGCCCGGCGGACGGCTCGTCGTAAAAAAGTATTTCCGGGTCCAGCGCGATGGCGCGCGCCAGGCCCGCGCGTTTTTTCATGCCCCCGGAAATCTGCGCGGGCATAAGGTCGATTGCCCTCCGCAGCCCCACCAGTTCCAGTTTTATGCGCACTATGATGTCTATGGTCGCCTCGTCCAGGTCGCTGTGCTCTTTGAGCGGCAGCGCCACGTTCTGTCCGACCGTCATGGAGTTGAAAAGCGCACCCGACTGAAACAATACTCCGAACCTCTTGCGCAGGGCGTCCATGTCCTCTTCGTTCAGTTCGGCGATGTTCCGCCCGAGCAGTTCGACCTTTCCCTCGTTGGGCAGCAGCGAACCGATCATGTGCCTCAGTAGCGTGCTCTTTCCGCATCCCGAGCCGCCCATGATGACCATAGTCTCGCCGGGATGGATATCGAGGTTCACACCGTCGAGCACGGTGCGGGAATCGAACCGCTTTACCAGGTCGATGACCCGTATGACCGGTTCGGGTTGATCGGATTTTATGTCGTCCTGGGGCATATGCAATTCGCGGATTACAATCCGAACACGTAAAACACCATGGTGAAGATACACGCGGCGGCGATTATGGCCACGATGGAATAGACCACGGTCATTGTAGTGGCCCTTCCGACGCCCTCGGCGCCGCCGCGGACGTTAAGCCCTTCGTAGCATGCGATCAGACTGATGAGCACACCAAACACCCCGCCCTGCACGAGCCCGGTGTAAAAATCGCGAAACAGAATCTGCTCCTGCATCCGTTGCCAGTATCCGTTGTAGACCCTCGAGCCCAGAACCCCCCTTGCAGTGATCCAGCCGCCGAATCCTATCATAACGTCGGCCGCAACCGTCAGCAGTACCATGACGATTAACGTCGCCAGAACGCGCGGGACGATCAGGTAGCGGACGGGATTCATCGCCATCGTTTCCATGGCCTCTATCTCCTCGCCCACGATCATGGTGCCAAGTTCCGCCGCTATTGACGCGCCGGCGAATCCACTGAGCACCACTGCCGTAATTATGGGACCGAGCATGCGGAAGCCGGCCTTTCCTATTATCAGCGAGACCTGGTGCTCCTGACCGTAGGTCTTTAGAGGAGGCGTCATCTGGAGGGCAAGGATAACACCGATGAATATCTGCACCAGCGCCACGATGGGCAGACTCTTGATGCCCACACGGATTATCTGCTTGCTGATTGCCTCGCCCCGCAGGCGGACCTTTGATGAGAAAATGCCCCTGCCGGTCCACCGGAAAGTCAAGCCGCCCAGCAGCGACATTCCTCCTGTGTAGCGCATGGCCGAGAGAAAACTCCGTCCCACTGCGCGGAGGAACACTGCCAGTATTCGCCCGGGCGCTTTCATGCGGTCATCGCCTCCTCGACGGTGTCGCAAATTCTAAAAATGCTGTTCAGGCGCGTGATCTCGAAAAGACTCTTCACTCTCGGCTTCAATCCCGCCAGGACGATGGCGGCGCCGGTCTTTCTGCTTCTGGACAGCAGTTTGACCAGCGACGCCAGACCGGATGAGTCCATGTAATCCACGTCGCCCAGCGATATTACAATCCTTTTGGGGCGGTTATCCAGAATCTTCAGCACCTCCTGCTGGAACGGCACGCTTGATGTCATGTCGATGTCGCCGGCGGCGCTGACCACGGCAGTGTTTTCCCGCCAACGGACCTGGCGGACGGGATGGTCCATGGGTTGACTGCTCACGTTTTCTCCTTCGATTGTGGCGGTTCGAAATGTTTTTCCATTATCAACACGGTTCCCTGTCCCTCGGGTTTGCTGTATTCGATCCGGTCCATGAATTCCTTCATTATGTGCACACCCAGCCCGCCCGGTCGGACCTCGCCCAGGTTGCGGGGGCGGATGCTCGATGCGTCCACGCCTTTTCCGTAATCGCGTATGCGTATCTGCAATCCGCCCGGCGGTTGCGAAAGCGGCGCCAGGAGAAGGTCTATTCGCCCGCGTGCGGAGCCGCCGTATGCGTGCCGGATAATGTTGGTAAGCGCCTCGTCCACGCTGACGCTTACGTTGTGGGCGCCGTCCTCGTCGAAGCCGACCATGCCGCAGAAACGCCCCACCGCCGCGCGGACTATCGGCAGATGCTCCGGCACCGACATTATCGTAATGCCAACGGACCTGTCTTTTTCGGGCGTCATGTATCGGAATCTCCGGCGGGTCTTGTCCGGGGGGCTGCGTTTTTGCTTACCCACGCACGCCAGCGCTCTACCGCCTCGGCGCGGCTGGACACGTCCTGGTAGTAATTGTAGCCCATGGACTTTCCCGTGATGTCGCGCAGCGCCATTACGGCGAAAAATCTCACCTCCGCCTCACTGTCGGTCAGGCGGTCGACGAGGTACGGCAGGGCCTTTTTGTCGCTCGTTTCGGCGGCGACCTCAATGGCGGCTATCCGTTTATCGGGGTCTTCGCACTGCAACGCCCGGTAAATATCCGTATTGTCGCGACGACAGCCCCCGGCAAGAAACGCCGTGAACGCAATCACGAAAGTTGACTTTCGACACAAACTCATTTTGACGGACCCGTTATGGTTTTATGGAAATCGTACCGGTCAAATTATATCCCACCCGTGTTAAGGTTCAACGAATGATATGGGAGCGTTTTTTCATTTTTGTGACGTATTGGTGCGCTATTCTGGTGGGCTGGGGGAGTCTGACTCCCCGCGTCGAGCGGAGCGTCCATTTCACCGCGTCGTCGAGAGTTATCCTGTGCCCCACAGAGACGAACAGCGGCCTGACCGATGTTCTGGTCCGCACCACCGCCCCTATTACCCTGCCCTCGTGTCGGAGTTGAGTTCGGCAGCGCCGCTTCTGCCCCGGCGGTCGGTGTTCGCCCACCAGGCGGCTC
>CAYZPY010000092.1:961-3741 GCA_964480425.1 uncultured Planctomycetaceae bacterium | reverse complement strand
CGGCTCTTGGCCACCCCTATTGTGGGCGCGTCCAGCCAGATGCCAACGTGACTGGCAAGCCCCAGCCCGCGGGGGTGCGCCACGCCCTGCCCGTCGCACATGAGCAGGTCGAAGGCGGGTAGTTTTTCGATCGCGGCGATGACCACGGGCGCCTCGCGAAAGGACAGCAGCCCCGGGACGTACGGGAAATCACACGGCCCCGACGCCTCGGCGACGGATATTACCTCCATGGAATCGGCGCGGCACAGCACCGCCGCGGCGATGGTTGTTTTGCCGTCGTCAACGAATGCGCAATCCGCGCCGGCGACGGTGCGAATCTCCTTACGCAGCGGCAATATGCGGACCTTCCCTGCCAGGCGGCGCTGAAGCGCGATCGCCTCGGCGGGGGTTATGTCCCAGCGGTGTCGGAGATCTCGGCGGGACACTGTAATCGCCATCGGGTCGGTAATGTCCGTTTACTCTATGCCCAGTACGTCGTTCATGGAATAAAGCCCGGGCTTTTTGTCGGCCAGCCACTGTACCGCACGCATCGCGCCTCGAACGAATATGTCCCGCGTGTGGGCACAGTGCCCGAGCGTGATGGTCTCGCCCGGCGCGCCGAACTGCACCGTGTGCTCGCCGACGGTGTCGCCCAGGCGCACGGCGTGAATGCCTATCTCGCCTTTCCTGCGCGGGCAGTACCCGCCCCGGCCGAATATCACCGCATCGCCGTACTCGGCCCCGGTGGCGCTGCAGATGCTCCGGGCAAGCGCTACGGCGGTCCCCGAGGGGGCGTCTTTCTTGAAGCGATGGTGGGTCTCGGATATTTCGACGTCGTATTCCTCGCCAAGCGCGCGAGCGGTCTGTGCGACGAGTTTCAAAAGCAGGTTGACACCGGGTGAGAAATTTGCGGCCTTGACGATTGGTATTTTTTCCGCCGAGGCGGCGATTTCCGCCTGCTGCGACTCGGTCAGCGCGGTAGTGCCGATAACCATTGCCAGGCCGTGTTTACTGCAGACCTCCAGCCAGTGCATCGTGCCGTCGGGCGTGGTGAAGTCCACCAGCACGTTCGGGGCGTCCTGGAGCGTTTCGGTGACGTTAAGCCCGAACGGACCAACCCCCGCCAGTTCACCCACGTCCTTGCCGATGGCGGGATGGCCTTTTTCTTCAAGGGCGGAGACGATGTCGTATTGTTCGGATTCGATGGCCAGGGCCGCTATGCGCCTTCCCATGCGCCCCGCCGCTCCGGTAATCGCTATTTTCAGCATGGCATGCTCCTGTCGAGTATTGCGTCCGGTAACCTACACGTATTTTGCCCGGTAATCTACCCAATTCGTCGCCGGGTCGTTCAATTACTTGCAATTCCCGCGCGAGTAAATAAACTTTGTGTGTTATGGCCGTTGCGATAATACCGGTACGTTATAGTTCCAAGCGCCTGCCGGGCAAGCCCCTGCTGAACGAGACGGGCAAGCCGCTCATCCAGCACGTGGTGGAGTCGGCATCGCCTGCGAGGCTGATATCGCGCGTGATCGTGGCCACGGACGACCAGCGGATAATGAGCGCCGTGTCCGCCTTCGGCGGCGAGGCTGTGATGACCGGACAGGAGCACCGTTGCGGGACAGAGCGAGTGGCCCAGGCCGCCGCCCAACTCGACCTCGACGAGGATGAAATCGTGGTCAACATACAGGGCGACGAGCCGGAAATGCCCCCCCACTGCGTGGACACGCTGGTGAAGCTGCTAGACGAGAGCGACGCGCCGATGGCCACGCTCGCAACCGGGCTCCCTGCCGAACAGGTCAATCAGCCCGGCAAGGTCAAGGTCGTCTGCGACGTGAACTCCAGGGCGCTGTACTTCTCCAGGGCGCCCATACCGTTCGATCGTGATTCGACCGGACAGGTGCGGCACCTGCTGCACATGGGCATATACGCGTACCGGGCGTGGTTCCTGCGACGTTTGGCGAAACTCGACCAGACGCCCGCCGAGCGGGCCGAAAAACTCGAACAACTACGAGCGATTGAAAACGGGTTCGATATAATCGTCGGCGTGGTCGAGTACGACGGCGTGGGCATAGACACGCTCGAGGATTACCGGCAGTTCGTGGAAAAACATTCGCAGGGCAAATAGCGACATCGCCGCAAAAGGACGTCGAAAATGGCGCAGAACGAAAACGACAAGCAGGAAAAGCCAAAAATAATCGCCGATGACGACTGGAAGGCGCAGGCGCGGGCGGAAAAGGAAAAACTCGACCGGGAGATCCGGTCCAAACAAGGCGAAACCGCCGAAGGACAACCCCGCCACGGCGCGCGGCGGGAACTGCCCGAGGCGAGTTTCGCAACGCTGGTGAATTTCCTCGGCGCGCAGATAATGTTCGCCCTTGGCGGCATGCAGGACCCCAAGTCCCAAAAGCGATACGTGGACCTGTCGCTGGCAAAGCATTACATAGACACGTTGGGGGTTCTTGAGCAAAAGACGCGGGGCAACCTCACCGAGGAGGAAAAAACGCTTCTTGACCGCATCCTGTACGAGACGCGGATGAACTACGTGCAGATGGCGCAGCAAATGTAGTCCTTACTGAGACCGGCGTAAATAATGTCGCATTGACAACATCTGCGCGTCCGTGAGAACCGCACGTTTCGTGAGAGTCGTCGGAGGTCTTGCCAGGCCGCCTACTTCGCAACCGTTGCGTATTACGCGGCGGCGCAGGAAAGCCGCCGCGCCCGTCGACATTGGTTTTACCGGTCTCAGCAGCCGGCGTCGTCGGCGAGTTTTCTGGTTTCCTCCACGAGCGTTTTTACTATGT
>CAYZPY010000092.1:0-951 GCA_964480425.1 uncultured Planctomycetaceae bacterium | reverse complement strand
ATCGAGCGGACTTTGCGTCCTCGGCGATAGAGCACGGCGCTGTCGGCGCCCGACGAGCACACGGCCAGGTCGGCGTTTTGGGCCTCGCCCGGACCGTTGACAACGCAACCCATGACGGCCACGGTCACGGGTGCCTCCACGTCACCGAGCGCCTCCTGCACCTGTTCGATTATGGGCAGCAGGTCCATGTGCACACGCCCGCAGGTCGGGCAGGCGATAATTTCCGGGCGGCGTCGCGGTCTGAGGCGAAGACAGGCCAGCAGTTCCACAGCGGCGCGCACCTCTTTTAGCGGGTCGCCGGCGAACGACATGCGTATGGTGTCGCCGATGCCTCGGCACAACAGCGCCCCAAGCGCCGCGGCCGACCGCACCACCGCCGTGCGGGGCGGACCGGCGTGGGTCACGCCGAGGTGGAGCGGATAATCCCAACGCTGCGAGAGCAGGCGGTTCGCCTCGACCGTGGTGTATGCGTCGCGGCTCTTGGCGGACAGGACAATGTTCTTGAAGTTCATCTTGTGGAACTGCTCGATATATTCGGCGAGCTTGTCGGCCATGAGTTCGTGCAGCGGCTTGGCAAGGTCCCGGGCCCTGCGGGTGGAATTTTTCCGCTCGACGACGGATCCCTCGTTTACGCCGATGCGGATCGCGACTCCGGCGTCGTCCGCGGCGGCGATAACCTCCCCCAACTGTTTCGGGTCGGAGATGTTTGCCGGATTGAGTCGGATCTTGGCGGCCCCGGCGCGGATTGATTCAAGTGCGAGCCGATAGTTGAAATGCACGTCGGCAATCACGGGGACCGGCGAGCGTTTGATTATTTCGCCCAGCGCCTCGGTGTCGGCGCTCGTGGGCGCCGCCACCCGCACGAGGTCCGCGCCGGCTTCGGCGAGTTTGACCAACTGCCGGAATGTGGCACTCACGTCGGTGGTGGCGGTCTTGGTCATTCCCTGTACG
>CAYZPY010000091.1:0-10169 GCA_964480425.1 uncultured Planctomycetaceae bacterium | reverse complement strand
ACGCCCCGGATGACGCGAGCGGTGTATCGTGGGCAAAGCTGCGGGGAGGCGACCTCGATGTCGACCAGTTTTTCGGTCCGGTCGTCGGCGGGTGTGAGCTTGGCGGGAAGCTGCGGGGGGTGGAACTTCGCGCCGGTAACGGCGGCGATCTCACGGGCGATGCCGACGTAGCCAAGGCAGTCCGGTCGGTTGGAGGTGACCTCAACGTCGAGTATCACGTCGGTGTCGGTGGCGACGACCTCCTCGACGTTCAGCGCAACGTGGGTGAGCGTCTCGGCCAGTTCCTCTGCCGGGATCGAAACGTCAACGTAATCCGTCAGCCAGTTGAGGGATACTTTCACGACAACTCCACCTGAAAATCAAATCACAATCCTACACGCCCCGTGCGGTGTGTCAAAGTTTTTGCCGCCGCCGCAGCGCGAACACGCTTGTAAGCGCAATCCTGGGCGGTTAACATGCCGGTGCAAATTCGGTTCACGGGGCGCGGGCGCCCGGGCGAAAAGCGGAGCCGGTTATGATTTCACGCGTGCACAGTTCCATTCTTCAGGGCATCGACGCCATCAGGTGCGAGGTCGAGGCGGACGTCGCCGTCGGTGGGCACGGGGAGTTGAAACTGGTCGGACTGGCCGAGACCGCCGTGAAAGAGTCCGTCTCGCGGATACAGGCGGCGCTTCGCAACAGCGGATACCGCTGGCCCGGACCCAAGGTCACCATCAATCTCGCCCCCGCCGACGTCAAAAAAGAATCCGCCGCGCTTGATTTGCCCATCGCCATCGCGACGATGCTGGCCGGGGGGATGTTCGCCACCGAGAAGATCGACGATTACCTGATGATAGGCGAACTGGCGCTGGACGGGCGCGTCCGACCGGTCAAGGGCGCCCTTGCGGCTGCGATGCTGGCGGCGGACCATGCGAGGGACGAACCAGTCCGGAGGGATAACTCTTTTAAAGGCGTAATCGTTCCTGCCGAGAACGCCGCCGAGGCCGCCGTCGTAGACGGCGCTGAGGTCATTCCCGTGCGGTTCCTCACCGAGGCGGTGGGCTTTTTGACCGACCAGTTGCCCCTCGATCCGGTCGAAGTTGACCTTCAGCGAGTCTTAGCCGTTGCCGGCCGGTACGAGGTGGACTTCAGCGACGTTCGCGGACAGGAGTCCGCCAAGCGTGCGCTGACCATCGCCGCCGCCGGGCATCACAACATCATAATGATAGGACCGCCGGGCGCCGGAAAGACCATGCTCGCCAAGCGCATCCCCACCGTGCTTCCGCCTTTGACGCTGGCCGAGTCGCTTCAGACCTCGCGGGTGTACTCGGCCCGGGGGCTGCTCGAGGCGGGTCAGAGTCTTCTGGCCGTCCGTCCGGTCCGCACGCCGCACCATTCGACCTCGCCGGCCGCTCTTGTCGGCGGCGGCGTGATTCCCCAGCCGGGCGAGGTGTCTTTGGCGCATCACGGCGTGCTGTTTCTCGATGAATTCCCTGAGTTTTCGCGGCACACGCTGGAGATGATACGCCAGCCGCTCGAAGACGCCTGCGTGACCGTCCCGCGGGTGCACGCCACGCTGAAGTTCCCGGCCAGTTTCATGCTGGTGGCGGCGATGAATCCCTGCCCGTGCGGGTATTACACCGATCTCAAGCGGCAATGTAACTGCACGCCGAACCAGATCGAGCGGTACCTCTCGCGCGTCTCCGGTCCGCTGATTGACCGCATCGACATTCACGTGGAGGTGCCGCCGGTGCCGTGGCGGCATCTGCGGGCGACCGGCGGCGACGGGGTCACCAGCGAGCAGATGCGCCAGCAGGTGCTCGAGGCGCGCGGGCGACAGAGAAGGCGCTTCGCCGACGGGAAAAACTCAGTGGCCACTAACGCCACCATGAGCCCGCGCCAGGTGCGCAAATTCTGCCGCCTGGACGACGCCGGCGAGGCGCTGCTCAAGCAGGCGCTGAACGAGATGGGCCTCTCTGCACGGGCGCACGACAAGGTCCTGCGCATCGCGCGGACAATCGCGGACATAGACGGCGACGACGACATTCGGCCCCGACACGTCGCCGAGGCCGTCCAGTACCGTAAACTCGACCGGAAACTGTGAGGAGGGTAGCCGCCAAGTAAGCAGATGCCTATGGCACACCATAGGTGGGTAGCAGAGGGATGAAATGTAAAGAAAATGGGGATTAGGTTATGATTTATTTTTGGCGGGTTGGACCGACGTGGGAGATTAAATGCAATAGCGTGCACGGGGCGAAATTTATTTGCCGTCGCGGCAAAAAGGAATAGTTTATTAACGACAGGCCGGTAGTACAAAAGTTCACGACAATAACCGAGAGGGCAATGTGATGAGATCTAAGTTCATATTATTGTTTGCGGTGATTTTCTCTGCGGTTGCGGTTCCCGCCTGCGGCGCAGCCAAGGGTAATTTCGCCCCGAAGTATCGCGGCGACGTTCCGCCTGCGCACGTGTCCGCAAATCACAGCCGGTACGTGTACCCCGGCGGAGACGGGCGGCTGGTGTATCCCGAAATCGACCGCTGGGGCAACCGCTTCCCGGATTATTCCTACGCCGGTTACGCCGGTGGCGGAGTGAAACTTCCACTGGCGGAGGTGAAGGTGACCGTATCCCCCGACGGCGACGACGAAGACGACACCAGGCGGATACAGGCGGCGGTGGACAAACTCGCCGGGATGCCCCTCGGCGAAGACGGCTTCCGCGGCGCGCTTCTGATGGAGGCCGGCGTGTACGAGGTCCGGGGTCCGATATACATCCGCGCAAGCGGCGTGGTGCTTCGCGGCGGGGGTCAGAACGTAAAGACCGGAACGGTGATAAAATGCACGAAGCAAGGCCCGCGCCGCTCGATGGGATGGAGCAGAGACGGCTGGAAGCACAGTCTTTTCCAGGTGGGCATGAGCGGGCGGGGTCGAACCGACGCCGAGACCGCCAGGAAAATAACCGACAAGTACCTGCCGCTGGGCTCGAAGACCTTCACCGTCGAAAACGCCGACGGATATGAACTCGGCGACCGCATCCGAGTGGAGGTCCTGGAAAACGCCTTGTTCCGCAAGAACATCGTGGGATATCCCCTGTGGACCGACGACAAAGAAACCGGCGGGAAGAAAATTTTCATACTCCGCAACAACCATCGGGGTCTTGAAGTCGTCCGCCATTCGCACGACAGGACGATCGTCAAAATCGACGGCGACCGCATCACCGTAGACGTGCCGTTGTACAATCCCATCGCAGAGGCGTACGGCGGCGGGAGAATAAAAAAATACGCCAACCCCGACGAAATAGACCACGTGGGCTTCGAGAACATGAGGATGGTTTCCTACTGGGAGCCCGTCCGGAAGGAAGATTCAAAGAAGATGGTGGACCCGCTCACGCACGCCGAGTGCGCCGTGGTGGTTTACAACACCAGGGACTTTTTCTTCCGCGACGTGACGACGGAGGATTTTCTCGGCCATCACTTCTCGCTGATGTGGGGCGCCAGGCGCGGGACGGTGGTAGACTGTTCGGCGCTGAATCCGGACCCGAAGTTCTACGAGAGTTACGGGTACGTCGCGCGATACGGATTTAGCATCGCCGCACAGACCCTTGTTTACCGTTGCTACGCCACGAACTGCCGGCACAGTTTCAATTCCGGCGCCGGCGCGGGCCCGCGGGTGTTACTTGACTGCCTCAGCGAGGGCAACCAGGGCGGTCCGGGCCCACACATGGGCTTCATCAATGGCGACCTGTACGACAACGTCCGCAATTACGATACGGAACTCCAGATAAGCACGCGAGGGCAGCGCGCCTGGCGGGGCATCAACTGCGCGATGTGGAACTGCGGAGCGGCGGCGATTGTGTGCATGATGCCGCCAGAGTCGCATCCGCCGGTCGGATACAACTGGGCCATCGGCTGCTACCGGCTGCCCGGAACCGATCCGGACAGGCCCGCAGGGCACCGGAGATTCTACCGCCAAAAGGGCGAACTGCTCCTGCGGGACGAAAAAGACCCGCAGATAGGCGACGGCGTGTGGGAGTCGTTCGGACGACTGGTGGAGCCCAGGAGTCTCTACGAAAAGCAACTCGAAGACCGCCTGGGACACCAGGCCGTCATTAACACCCGCTACCGCATCGACTGGAAAGAGGCCTCCAAGGGTCAATGATCGCGATTTAATTACGATGTCCTGGCGGGCAATCTGAAACAAAAGGAACACGAAAGTGAGACTCGGCGGACCCGTATTTGAGAACTTCGAGGATCCCGCCCGGTGGGTGTCGGCCCACAGGGAACTGGGATGGTCGGCGGCGTTTGTGAATTTTGCACGGGCGGGAAATATCGACGACTACGCCGCCGCCGCCGCCGAGGCCGACATCGTCCTGGCGGAGGTGGGGGCTTGGTCCAGCCCCATCAGTTGCGACGCCGAACACGCCAAAGGCGCCCTGGAGAAGTGCAAAAAGGCCCTGGCGCTGGCAGAGCAACTGGGCGCCCGCTGCTGCGTGAATGTTTCCGGCTCGCGCAGCGAGCACTGGTCCGGTCCGCACCCCGACAACCTCACCGGCGAGACGTTCGAGATGATAGTCGGGTACGTGCGGGAGATTATAGACGAGGTCGAACCCGCCCGCACTTTCTATACGCTGGAAACCATGCCCTGGATGTATCCGGACTCGGCCGATGCGTACCTGCGCCTCATAAAGGCGATCGACCGCCCGCAGTTCGCCGTGCACTTCGATCCGGTCAACCTGATATGCAGCCCGCAGCGGTATTTCAATACGGGGGCCGTTATCGAGGAATTCGTGGCGAAACTCGGCCCGCACATCCGAAGTTGCCACGCAAAGGACATCCTGCTGCGTAATGAATTAACCACGCACCTGGAGGAGGTTGTGCCCGGCCTGGGTCGGCTGGATTACCCGGCGTATCTGCGCAGCATCGCCAAACTGGACCGGGACGTGCCCATTATGATCGAGCATCTTAAATCCAGGCAGCAGTATGCCGAAGCGGCGTCGTACATCCGCGGGGTGGCCCAGCGGGAATGTCTGCGCTTCCAAGGCGCCGGACACGGGGAGGTAAAATGAGCGACCCTTCCAGAAGCCCGCAATCGAGTCCGCCTGCCGGGCGGACAGGTAAAAATTATTTCGTCGCCGTTACCGCCAATCGCCGGGCCGAAATGCTCTGCGAGGACGCCCCTGCGGTCCCGTGGGGCCCGCAGGAGGTAGAAGGGCGGACCCTTTATACGCTTATCTCGGCGGGGACCGAACTGCACCACGATTACCTGGCCGCAGATGGCTTCCCCCGTAGGCCCGGATACTCGGCGGTGTTCCGCGTAGAGAACATCGGCACAGGGGTCGACGACGTGGCGCCGGGTGATGTGGTGTTTGCAATGGGCAAGCACCAGTCGCGCCAGCGGTTCAACCGCGACAGCATTATTCCCCTCCCGAGGAACCTTCCCCCGCGGGACGCCACCGTGGCCCGCATGATGGGTGTTTCCTGGACCACGCTGACCACCACCACCGCGCGCCCTCCCGGAAAAGTCCTGGTGACCGGACTTGGCATGGTGGGGAACATGGCCGCCCAGGTCTTCCAGGCCGCCGGGTATGATGTCATCGCCGTCGAGTCGAACGCCCATCGCCGCAAACTGGCGCGTGACGTGGGAATCCCAAAGGTTCTGGCATCTGTGCCCGCCGACGATCCGCAGATGGTCGGCGAGGTGATGCTGGTAGTGGAGTGTTCCGGACACGAGCAGGCGGTGCTCGACGCCGCCGGCGTGGTCAAAAAGGGAGGTGAGGTAGCCCTGGTCGGCGTGCCGTGGGTCAAGCACGTCGACACGCCGGTTTTCGAACTGCTCAAGAGGATTTTCTTCGATTACGTGACGGTCCGCAGCGGCTGGGAGTGGGAAATTTCCCGCAGGAAGCGGGATTTCGCACCCTCCAGCAACTTCGAGAATCTTACCGGCGCTTTGACCTGGCTTGCCCGGGGGCGCGTCAAAACCCGAGGGCTTTACCGGGTCGGCTCGCCCGGGAAAATCCGGCAGCATTACGACGACCTTCTGAACGGCCGATGCGATGCGCTGTCGATCGTCCTGGACTGGAGCAGCGTCGGCGGGCGGTAGCGCCCCTCTCGGCACCGGCCCGCACATACGGACGCCGGGGTGTAAACACGAGCCGGTAATCATACAATTCAACAGGAGCGATATGAACCCGATGCTCAAAGACAACGTGCGCGAACTGCCGCACCTGCGTGACAGGGCGGGAGTCTTCGCCGACCGGCGCGATGCGGGCGCGGCGGTGGCGGAAATGCTCGCCGGCGAACTGCCCGACGATGCGCTGGTCCTGTCCGTTCCCGCCGGCGGCGTGCCCGTCGGGGCCGAAATCGCCCGCCGACTGGGCCTGGGTCTGGACGTGGCCGTCGTCAGCAAAATCACGCCACCCTGGAGCACCGAGGTCGGAATCGGCGCGGTGGCGTTTGACGGGACAACGCGTCTGTCCGACCACGTGCCGGGCTCTGCCTCGCTGAGCGAGCGGCAACTCATCGAGCAGACCAAACAGGCCCGCGCAAAGGTGAACGAGCGCATAAAGCGTCTGGGCGGTGGAAAGGAGATTGCGAACCTTTCAGACCGAACGGCCTTGCTCGTAGACGACGGACTGGCCACCGGCGGGACCATGCGCCTGGCGGCAGAGGCCGTCGCCGGCGCCGGCGCCCGGCGGATAATAATCGCCGTGCCCACCGGGCACGTCCGGGCAGTCAATTCACTGGCCGACGCCGCCGAGACGCTTTACTGCGCAAACGTCCGCTTTGCCGTGCCCTTCGCCGTGGCCGACGCCTACCGGAAATGGCACGACGTGACAACCGACGAGGCCGCCAGGATACTCGACGACTTCAGGCGGAATCGCCAAGCCACGGAGAACACCGGGAACACAGAGGAAGCAGAGCGATAAAACCGGCAGGGCGTGCAGGTTCTCCCGCAATGGAGTTTTTCCGGGCGGGACGTGGCGTCGAGACAAAGCCGTTTATTTCAAATCACGCCGCCGTGCTGTAAACTTGGGGTTGTATATTGAGAGGGTATCGGTATATGAGCGGGCACAATGACATCAGGATAACCCGTCGTGCGGCGCTGGCGGCGGCGCTTGGCGGCACGGCGGCGCTGGCGGCGGGCGCCGATGCGCCAAAACGACCCGCCGACGAGCCCAATGACAACAAAAAGAAGGTCGAATGGGGGATGAAGTTGTCGGCCTCGACGCTGATGTTCAAGGACCTGTCGGTCCAGGACGCCTTCAGGAAGATATCCGACCTGGACTTCCAGGGCGTGGACATCTGGGCCGGGCGGACCGGATGCAGGCACCTCCGGCAGGTAAAGGAGCGTTTAGGCCCGCAAGGCCTCAAGGAGTTGCTGCTCCAGACCAACCTCCGGCTGTACTCCTTCAGCATATACGGCGAGGACTACGCCAAGTATGCCGAACTGCTGGGCGAGGTGGGCGGCGGCATAATCGTCCGCGACAGCACCGGTCCGGCGAAACCCAAACATCTCACCGTCCGCATGAAAAGGTTCGTCGAATCGCTCAAGAAGGACGTGGAACTGGCGGGGAAAAACAATTCCTACATTGCGATATGCAATCACAGCCGCCGGCTGATCAACAACCTCGACGCGATAAAAGCGTTCGTCGACGTCAACAAGAATCCACGACTGGGCCTGGCGCTGGCGCCGTTCCACCTTCAACTGCACAAGGTCTCGATACCCCAGGCGATCCGCACGGCCGGGGGGCAGTTGCTTTTCTTCTACGCCTGGCAGCGCGGAAAGGACACCGAGCAGTTGCCCGGCGTCGGCCCGGCCGACTTCACCCCGTGGGTAAGGGCGCTGGGAGAGATGAACTATCGCTGGTACGTCAATCCTTTCATGGCCAATCCGCCGCGGCACGACAAGGCCGCAAATGCGCTTCGAAAATCCCGCGACTACCTCCTGGAATGCTACGGCAGGGTGGTGGGGGGATAATAAAGGTCCCGGCGGCGAGTTCGCCGCCCAGTTCGCACAATGCGGACAGCAGCGATTTATCCGAAGTCAGCGGAAGGCGCGGAATACTCTTGTTTACATTGTTTTTGCGCCTTTTTTGCTCTTTCGGCCTCTGCTTCGTCGTTGATTCTCTGTATCTTTTGCATGAATGCGTCGAAGCGCTTCTGGCTCTCGTATATTTGGGCCTCGCTACGCGAGTGCCGGACCCGGAAGGTCGGGCGCCCGTGCCGCGCGCGATTTTACAACTCGGCCTTGTAGACCACGTAGCGGTAGGTGGAGAAGCAGCCGTACTGAGCGATGCGGTCCAGCCAGGGGCGTTTTTGGGCGGCGCGTTCAAAATTGTCCGGGCTCTTGCACAGGACGGTGATTTTTCGACTGCGACGGCGAAGCGACCGCTCGATGTTGTCCAGCGCCCCGGCCAGCACGTGCCCGCTGAACGGGTTGTAGAAGTAGACCACCGTAACCTCGTCGGGGAGGCGGTAGTCGGCGGCGTTGGCATTGATTATCTCGATGTTGTCGCACTTGAGTTTGCCGTTGAAGCGCGAGATGTTCCTCCGCGCGACGCGCCTCATCTGCGAATTCAACTCCACGCCGATGATTTTGCCGAACTCGTGCATCATCCCCGCCATGATGAGCATCCTTCCGGTGCCCGAGCCGTAATCCAGGAACACGTCCCGACCGGGCTCCACGTCCAGGTAGTTCATCACCTTCCTGAATCCGCGGTATCCCGACGCCAGGTGCATGTGATACGACGGGTCGTCGTAGCCCAGGTGCGTGTGCGGGATGTACGTCGCGGTCTTGATGCCCAGCCGCCAGTCGCACAAGCGGTCGTAGACGTAGTCGGCCGCAAAATGCGCGGCGTACCTCAGGGCGTTTACGGGCCCGTGCGTACGAAGGGCCTCGGCGATGATGTCCGATGTACGTGTCATGGGCTGGATGATTTAAGGATGCGGCTGGGGTTCATAGTAACACGTTACCGCCCCGCGGCGAAGTAAGTAATGTCGCTGCCGGACCGGACCGATGAAACCTTTAAGGCGTAAATCAGGCGTATAATGTATGATAACACACGCCGGGCGGGTTCGGGAAATTGGAAATTATTTTGATATTGCCCGCCCGGGAATTCGATAATTACTGCTGACATGTGGCCTTTTCGAAAGAGACAGCCCCAGCGCCGCCTCGAGATTCGCAAGCGACTGGCGGCGGGGGAAGAGACCTACTGGCGTCGGTTCCGCCTGCTGGGGGGCGTGGGCATTATCGCCGTGACGGGCGTGCTGTATGCGGCCTTTGTGTTGATGGACGTCTGGCCGATGGAGCCGCTGGTGTATCGCCAGGGTCAGTATGTGCCTCACGACATCCACGCGCGGGTCGATTTCCGCGTGCCGCTGGAGGCGCCGGTTTCCGCGCCCCGACGACGACAGGTCGGCGGCGAGCAGTCCGCATCGCCCCGGGCGGACACTATGCCCGCCACCGCGCCGGTGCGCGTGTCGGCTAAAGCGTCGGGGACACCGGCAGCGACGAAACCCGCCACCATGCCCGCCGTCGAGCAGGCGACTTTGCAGCAGCGGGAATATAACGTGCACTATGCCGGGGAAGTCATCGTCCGCAGCAGCCGAAAGAAGATCGCCGCCGGGAAGGAAGAGACCGGTCTGGGCGCCATCGAGTTGGAGCTGCTGAGAATGGAACACGAGGCGTACGTCAAGCATCAGCGCGGCAGCCACCCCTGGCGGTACCGCATGAAAATCGCCGGGCGGGCAATGGTTCTGCTGGCGATTATGGCGCTGGCGGGCGCGTACATATTTTACTATCGACGCGACATCGTATCCCAGCCGCGAAGAACCCTCTCCCTGGTGGCGCTGCTGATAGGCGTGGTGGGATTGAACAAGTTGCTGGGGCAGTTCCTGTCGTTGAATCCGCACATCATCGTGCTTCCGGTAATGCTCGTGGGCGTTATCGTGACAATCGCCTACGATCAGCGGTTCGCGCTGGCGGCATCGGCGCTTGTGGCGCTGGTGTGCGTTTTCCAGCTGCGCCAGGAACTGATAATGGTCCTGGTTCCCGCCTCGGCGGCTTTCCTGTCCGTCTTCATGCTGCGCGAGATTCGCACCCGCAGCAAACTCATCGAGGTCTCGGCGATATCCGCCGCCGCGGGCGCCGCGGCGGTGCTGGCGCTTGACCTGTCCGGTAGCGTGCCGTGGC
>CAYZPY010000090.1:0-10261 GCA_964480425.1 uncultured Planctomycetaceae bacterium | reverse complement strand
GTGTCCTTCAACCACCACAGCCCCGCAAAAATCCTTACAAAGCAAATAGCTCACTGTCCGCGTTTGCCGGCGCGCCGTATCGCTTCGTTAATTATCCTGTCGACCTCCCGGTGATTGGAAACGTGCACCCACCCGGTCTGGTGAGAAGGCGTCTCACCCGGCCCCTGCCTGGCGGTGCGGAAAAATACGCTCCCCACCCCCAGCAACCGTTCGCCGCGCGTGGCGGCCGGGAGCGTCCGGGCGATGTTCTTCAGCAGACAATGGCAGACATTCGAACCGGGCACCCCCCCGATTCGAATCACCCGCAGGTTCGTCAACACGTAAAGGCGTCCCAGCCACTGGAAACACCCCACCCCCACGCGGATAGCACCCGCCGAAACACACACTATGTAAATGGTCCGCTGGGGAACGGCGCCCGCAAAGCGGTCCAAAAGCGCCGTCAGGCCCGCCACAACACCGGCGCCCACCACCACCTGCCACGACACCATCCACACGAACCACCCGCTGGGCTTTATCGCCAGGACAACCACCTCCCCGTCCTGGAGCGTGTCCTCAAGGCGGTTCTCGGCCAGGGCTATCGCGGGTGATTTCGCGGCCGATGCTCCTGTTCCTTCGCCGATGGGCATTGATATATTCCGTTTAACAAATGTTTCCAAGCCGGGCGGACACGTGACGGCACTGTTGATAAAACACGCCACGACAATGTTGTTTGGGCTAATGGTAACCGTGGCTATGTATATTTGCAATGCCCGCTGCGCCAAATCGAGATATGCGCTTTTGGCGCGGGCGGGCGGGATTTCTGAACATGCCGGGCTGCGGCGAAGGTAACGGTACACGTAAAACGTTACCTCCAAGGAGCATACGGGGGACTTGGGGGGATTTGCTTTTTTTCCTTTACTAAGCGCCGCCCGCGTGTAATATTTGCCGGTATCGAAGGGTCAAGAAAGGCACGAAGTTAACTTGGAAAGGATCCTATCATGCAAAGCAGATACGCTATTTCAACGTTGTTGGTAGTGTGCGTTTTCGCCGTCGGCGCCGTCGCGCAGGAAACGGGCACCGCCCCGGCGGCGGATATGCCGAAACTCAAGCCGGTAATGTCAATGGTCCCCGCCGACGCCGCCGGATACGTGGTGGTCAATAACGTCAAGTCCTGCACGGACAACATCGACAAGTTCCTCTCGGACGCGGGCATAAGCCAGCTCATCGCCATGGGCATGGGCGGCGGACCTGGCGGTCCCGGCGGGCAGATGCCCGGCGTGCTGCAGATGCTCCGGGGCGCAGCGCAATTGGGCGCCGGCTTCAATCCCAACGGCGGATTCGCCGCAATTATGCTCAACCCCGAACACTACGACCTGGACATAGTCGGCATGATCGAGGCCGGAATGGACTCCAGCAGCACCCGTCCCGCACCCAAGCCGCAATTCAAGGACATCCCTCTTGTTCTGATAGTCCCGGGAAAGGGCATCAACGAGGTCTTCGGGGCTTATGAAATCATCCCCGGCGGCAAGCACACGCAGGTTCGTCTGCGCATGGGGACGGTGCTGGCCGAGGCGAAGAACGGATACATATTCCTGAGCCCCAACGAAAGGGCTCTTGCGGCGGTAATGTCAACCGGGAAGTCCGCCGCCTCCGTTCTGCCCAAGCCCGAGGCCGAACTCATCGCCGCATCCGACATCGCCGCAAACGTCAACATCAAAACCGTCCGCCCGCTCGCCATTAAAGTCATTGAACTTGTCGGCAAAAAGATGAAGGAACAGGCATCCGGCGGACCGGTGCCTGGCGCAATGGCAATGGGGGCAAATCCGTTCGCCATGCACATGAAGATGGCGGATTATTACGTCTCGGTCTACAAGCAAATGTTCAAGCAGACCGATTCGATCACCATGGCGGGGCGATTCGTCCGGACCGGCCTGGCGATCGAAGGCATGGCCACGTTCGCCGAAGGCAGCGCTTTGGCCAAGAGCGCGGCCATGAAAGGCCCCGGCGCCGCCAAACTGGTAAATCGCATTCCGAACATATCGTACGTACTGGCATACGGCGCCTCGGGCGGGGCGATAAAAAATCCAATCGCCGAAGACTCCCAAGAGCAGGTTGGCATGGCCGTGGACGCCATCGCCTCGGTTATGGAGGGCAATCTCTCCGACGAGGACAAGGAAAAGATGAAGAAGATCTTCCTGGGCCTGAATGAACAGGTCAACGGCGTGCAATTCGTCGGAGGCGGGGCGCCCGCCGGAAGCGGTCTGTTCGGCGTCTCGATGGTGACCGAATGCAAGTCGGCGGACAAGTTCAAGGCCCTGCTGTCGGAAGGCGTCGAGCTGGGCAACTCGCTGATCCAGACTGCCGACGACGAAGATCTGCGCCAGTTGCAAATCAGTTATTTCAAGGGCACCGAAAACGTCAAGCAGACTTCGGTGGACACCATCGAGTTCACGCATCCGGAAATGACGGAGGTGGACGACAGGCAGGAAATGGTTCAGGCGCTGGGCGAGGACAAGGTTCGGCTTTTCGTCGCCAAGGTCGATGACAACACGGTCGTGATGACATTCGGCGGCTCGAAGCAGTTTCTGGGCCATGCTATCAAGGTCGCCAAAAGCGGAAAGGGCACCGTCCTTGCGGGTCCCGACGCTGCAACGGCGCTGAAGCACATGCCGAAGAACACCTCGCTCATCATGCTGTTCAACGGCTCCAACCTCATTGACGTGATAAAAAACGTCAAAAACACGATGGACCCCAATTCGCCCCCGCTCCCAATCCAGGTAAACTGCAAAATACCCATAGCCGTCGGCGGCGGCGCAACGGGCAACACCGGACACATGGTGCTGTACGTGCCAAGCAGAATTATCCAGGAACTCACCGGCGCGTTCATGGGAATGATGATGCCGGCGCCCGTTCCCGCGCCAGTGCCGCCGCCGCAGGGTCCACAGGACTTCTGATTGTCGCAATACGCACGGCGGCGTGGGTTACGCGGTGGCGTGGGAACGCCACCGCGCCCGTGCGCTATACGCGCGGCGCCCCGCCACTCGGTTTACTCTTCTAATTCTTCCCGCAGGTGCTTAAGGAATCCCTTGAGCACCTTGTCGGGTATTCGCTTCAGTGCGGGTTCGGCGGCCTTGCCGTCGGCGAAGTCCTCCACCGCCTCAACGCCGGTGTGACTGAACTTCTTGAGTTTCTCCACGTGCGTCCGGGCGCGCTCGAGATTGCTCTCGGCCATGTCCAGGCAATAATTCACCACGAAATGGTGCAGGTCTTGCGACGACAGGTCCTCCTTGTGCTCCAGGGGAAACTGCTCGCCCTTTCCCGAATCGGCCAGAAGGTCCTTCTCCTGCTGCTGGAGCAACCTGGACTTTTCTTCCAGTTCCTTCTCCTGCTGCTGGTCAATCGGCGCCAAGGGGATATCTTCCTCGGCCGCTTCGGGCGACGGTATGTAATTGCCCTGTTTACAGTAGGGGCACTTTCCCCGCTTTCCCGCCGCCGAGTCCGGGGCGTTCACCCGCTTACCGCAATGTTCGCACCTGAACGATATGGTCATGATTATTCGCCCATCGCCTTTATCACCAGCCGCTTCGACCGCTGCCCGTCGAACTCGGCGTAGTATACCTGCTGCCACGGACCCAGGTCCAACCGCCCGTCGGTAATCGGAAGGATGACCTCGTGATGGATCAGCAGGTTCTTGAGGTGCGCGTCGCCGTTGGTCTCGCCGGTGCGGTGGTGGCGGTAATCGTCGCGATACGGCGCCAACTGCTCCAGCCACTCGTTGATGTCGGCTATGAGACCGCTCTCGGCGTCGTTGACGTATACGCCGGCGGTTATGTGCATCGCCGAGACCAGCACCATGCCGTCGGCTATGCCGGATTCGGCCACAACCTCCTCGACCTTGTCGGTGATGTTGACGTATTGGCGGTGCTCCTTGGTGTTGAACGTGAGGTACTCGGTTTTGAATTTCATCTTCGTGTCTCCCTGCCGGGGGTTTTTCGCATCTTAATAAAAAAATACAGAACCACCATCATCGCCATAAAAATAAATCCCATCCGCTTGCCCAGTCCGAACCAGAACTTGAACATCGGTCCCAGAAACGACATCGCCATCAGCAGCACGACGATGCCGATAACTATAAACCAGCCGCGTAATGATGAGTTAGTCCTGCCCATGGGCACCTTGTGATGCGGTCACGTCCGCCTCATAATCGAACCGATAACAAACATAATAATTCCCGCCAGCACAAGCCCGCCGGCCACTACGAACGCCAGTTCCACCAGAACCTTGATGATAAACACCATAAGCCCCAGGAATATCAAACCGCCGCCGGAGGCCAGCAGCATGTTGCCTCTCATAATGCGTCGCGGGTCCATTTAACCTCCCTGTAATCTTACTATGAACATTCGAGCAAACGGATTAATCACATTCATGATAACGGTCCGGAAATATTCTGCAACCTTCAGTCCCGCTGCTATCATAGAGTGACGATGAGAAATCTGTCCAGACAGTTAAGCGAGGAGTTCCTCCCGCGGGTGTCCCGTCCCGGACAATACGTCGGCCTGGAGATAAACGCCCGCTGGTGCGGCACGGACGTCGAACGGATGGACGCCCCGCCGGAGGTTGCCGTGGCGCTTGCGTTTCCCGATGCGTACCGCATCGGCATAAGCCACATCGGCAGCCGAATATTATACCACGCCCTGAACGATACGCCCGGCGTGCTGTGCGACAGGACCTACTGCCCAATACCGGACGCCGAGCGGGTCATGCGCCGGCGGGGCGTGCCGCTGTTCGCCTGGGAAACGCGCTGCGCCGTGGCCGACTTCGACATAGTGGGCTTCTCGCTTCCGCACGAAATCTGCGTCACAAACGTGCTGACCATGCTGGATTTGGCGGGCATACCGCTGCATGCCCACGAGCGCGACGGTGACTTTCCCATAATCGTCGCCGGCGACGCCCTGGCCGACAACCCCGAACCCATGGCCGACTTCGTGGATATCTTCATGCCGGGCGACGGCGAGGCGGCGCTGGGCGAACTGGTCGAACTGGTCAGAAAATCCAAACGCAACGGCGCCCCGCGGGAGGAAATAATTCTCGAAGCCGCGCGGAAGATTCCCTCGGCGTATGTGCCTAAGTTTTACGAACCGCGCTACTACCGGGGGGGCGAATTTGCCGCCCTTGCGCCGCAGCGCGACGACGTTCCGGCCGTCATCCACCGGGCGAGGGTGGATAATTTATCCGACTCGCCGCTTATCACTCGTCCGCTGGTTCCGCTGGCAGATGCGGTCCATCACCGCCTGTCGGTGGAGATAATGCGAGGTTGTCCCAACGGCTGTCGGTTCTGCCAGGCGGGCTACACGCGTCTTCCGGTGCGTTATCGCGCCCCGGAGGAAATAACGTCGTCGGCGCGCGCCGCGCTTGACGCCAGCGGCTGGCGGGAAGTGTCGCTGTTGAGTCTATCGTCCAGCGATTACCCGCGGCTGGACGAACTAATCGAACGCATGAATTCCGAGCTGTCCGACGAGCACGTTTCGGTCTCGCTTCCGTCGCTGAGGGTCAACGAGCAGTTGCGGCACCTGCCCAAACTCACCTCGAAGGTCCGCAAGGGCGCGATTACCATCGCCGCCGAGGCCGGCTCGGATCGCCTGCGAGAGGCGATTGGCAAGAACATCACCGAGCGGGACATGCTTGCCGGCGTGAAGGCGGCCTACCGCGCCGGATGGGGGCGCGTGAAGGTCTATTTTATGTGCGGCCTGCCGGGCGAGACTCCGGGTGACGTGGATGCGATTTTCGATTTGTGCCGGCGCCTCTCGGACGCGCGGAAGGAAGTCGACTCCCGCCGCGGCAACATAACAGCGGCCGTGTCGTGGTTCGCGCCAAAGCCGCACACGCCCATGCAGTGGTGCCCCATGCGCGACGCGGAATACTACTTCGCCGTCCGCAGGCGACTGCGCGAACTTTCCCGACGCTCGCCGGTGAACTTCAAGTTCCACCGCATCGAAAGGAGCATCCTCGAGGGCGTAATCTCCCGCGGCGACAGGCGCATCGCACGCGCCGTCGAGCACGCCTGGCGAAACGGCGCGCGGATGGACTCGTGGGACGAATATTTCGACTACTCGCTGTGGCGAAACGCCTTCGCCCAAACCGACATTGACCCCGCCGCCGTCACCAGGCGCAAAATCCCCCTCGACGCTCCCCTTCCCTGGGACCACATCAGGTGCTTCAGAAATAAAAAATATCTTCAAAAGGAATACCGGAAGATGCGGGAAGTTTATAAGTAAAGTTTTTATACGGCGCGTGAACCCGACGGTATGCTTACCGTCGGCTTTTTATTCCCATAGAATCTCGCTCGCATCGAATACCGGTCCGTCGGTGCAGCAGAGTTTGTACTCCCACCGGCGTCCGTTGTCGGCGCGGACCTTCACGATGCACGACTGGCACGTCCCCATTCCACAGGCCATGTGTCGCTCCATCGCCACCTGGCACTCCACGTGTCGGGCGATGCACGCCTCGGCGACGGCCTGCATCATCGCCTCCGGTCCGCAGCAGTACACGACCAGGTCGTCAGGATTGTCGCTATACCTTCCCAGCCAGTCCTCCACCGCCCGGCTGACCCGTCCGGGATACCCGAGCGAGCCGTCGTCGGTTACGACCACGGCGTCTGCGCGATGCTGGGCGAACTCGGCCACGCACGCCGAAGGCCATCCTGCCGTCGATGGCATCTCCGTGACGGTCAGCGGAAGCAATCCGCCGCTTCGGGCGCCGACAAAAGCGGTGGTCTGCTTGTCGGCGGCGAACAGCGTCTCGGCCAGGTAGACCATTGGCGGAATGCCGACCCCCCCGCCGACCACCAGCGCCCGGGATTTTTCATCCCGCACCTGAAAGGCGTTACCCAGCGGGCCGATAACACTCAATCGCTCCCCGCCGCCCAGTCGCCCAAGGCGATGCGTGCCGATGCCGATGGTGCGGTATATTATCAGCAACTCGCTTGCGCCGACGGGCAGTTCGCGTCGCCCCGCCAGACTGAAAGGCCGGCGCAAAAACGGGCGCGGGCCCAGAATGTCATCGGACGATATTTGCGGCAACCGGCCGTCCCGCCAGTGAACCGCCCGGGGAACACGCTCGGCGTCCTCCTGCGTGCACCGCAACTGAACGAACTGCCCCGGCCGGGTCGGCGGGAAATCGTTCACCCGCAGTACCAGGCGAAAATGCTCGCGACACAGAGGATCATTGGAGATGACCTCGGCGGCGTATACCCCACGCGATTTACAAGCCGATTGCTCTAACATGCGGACATATTACGCCTCGTGTACACCCCGGTCAATCATCGCTGAGGCGGATTCGCGTTAGACACATTTTGCCGCCTGCAAGAATTGCATTCGTACATCTCCTTCCAGGCGGAAAATCCATCGCGGCGAAGCACTCGCAATCCTTCAAGGCACATCCCCCCGCCAAGCCACTGACACGAAGCACACAATTCACGCTTAACATCGGTGGGAGAAATTTTGACGGTCACTAACCCATATATTCTCTCCACCGACCGGGACGAACCAACCGTCAGGCCCAGACGCCCAAGAACAGCCCTGTCCCTGCGGGCTAATTTTACGTTAATGTCGGGCGACTTGGCGCATTTACCGGATTTCTTATGGGGGCAGGATGCGCATATCACATCGCAGCAGTCCGTCACCGTAACAACTGCCTGGGGATCGGCTATTACCCGCGACACGACGCCTGCGAAATTCTCTACGAAGGTGCGGTCATAACCCAGCCCGCGAAAACCCAGTATGCACAGCAGGTGATGACCCCGCAGTACGAGACGAGTGTCTATCGCGGGGACGGCTTCGTCGCTCATGTAAGATTATCCGGGCCTGTGTTTGGCTCTTTCGGTAATACCGCCGAAGCCACTGCGGCGGCGGCGAAGGCCTTGGCAATGTCCAGCGGAATAAAGGGCAATACCGCGCCGGTCAACGTCGCCCACAATCCGGCGCGCAGCACGATCGCAAAATACACCGCCCCGAAAAGGTAAATTACACCTACACCGGCGAGCATAAGCATCGTCTGTCCCAGTACGCCTCGCATGCGGACATTTCCGTCGGTAAGGCGGCCTATAAGCCACGCTGCGGGGATAAAACCGACCAGATATCCGCTGCTGGCGCCGAGGGAAAGTCCCGACGACCATCCGGCGAACCAGGGAACACCTGCCGCGCCCAGGCCCACGTATATAACCTGGCTGAGAGCTCCCCATCCGCCGCCGGCGAGGATACCCGCCAGCAGCACCGCAAAGACCTGCCCGGTTATCGGAACCGGGGTGTGGGCAAGAGGAATGCGAACCTGCGCCGCCAGGCCCGTCAAACAGGCCATGCCCAGCGTCAGCGTCAACCTGCCCCAAAGGGTCATGGCGTTGCGCCTATGGAATAATCGAAATCTCGTTTGCTTCCAGCCGTCTATCACGCCTGCTATCGTCATGCCGTATTCTCCGCATATTTCTGTAGCCGGTGGTGTGAATATTAAATAATGCCCAACGACCCCCGCGCCAAGCGATTTTCGCAAACATGCCCGGCGGCGGATGCTGACCCGGCCAATTAGATTCTTTGGCGTGCGGGTTCGGAAACCTACGCACAGGTTAATTGCGAACTCGCCGTTGGCGGCGCCATTGACCGGCCTCTCACCGAATCCGGCGTTTATTTTATCCGCTTAATCCATATTCAACGTCGCCGCTGTTGGGCACAAGCGTAACCGTCGTGCTCTAAATGCTTCAGATTTGTTTACGAGAGTTTTAATAATAAAAATATATCACAATTTTATTGAAACTGCGGATCCGTCTTCACCAGGGCTTGGAAGGCGGGCGAAATCCTGATATTATATTTGTGACCGTAACGGGATCGAACGGCTCAAGGCCGCGTTACTAGTCCCGTAATTTATAAACCGATTAACCCGGTCCAAGCCGCGGTTGCGTAAAATGTCCGGTAAGAAATCCTGTAAACTCGTGCTCGAAAACGGTCTGGTGTTCACCGGCGAATGCTTCGGCGCCGTCGCCACCACCGGCGGCGAGGTGGTGTTCAACACCGCAATGTCCGGCTACCAGGAGGTTCTCACCGACCCGTCGTACTGCGGGCAGATCGTCACCATGACCTATCCGCTGATGGGCAACTACGGCGTCAATCCCGAGGACGTCGAATCTCACGACAACAGGGTCCAGGTCAGCGGATTCGTGGTCAAGGAGCTCTCGCCGGCGGCAAGCAATTTCCGCAGCCGCCAGACCCTGGAGGACTATCTCGCCTCGGCGTGCGTTGTGGGCATAACCGGCGTGGACACGCGCGCGATAACACGTCACATCCGCCTGTCCGGCGCGATGAACGGGGTCATCAGCAGCGAAATAGTCGACGAGGCCGAACTGCTCGCCCGCGCGCGGGCACTGCCTTCAATGTCCGGGCAGGACCTGGTCAGAAAGGTGGTCCCCGCCGAATCGTACCAATGGAAAGACGGATACGCCGGTCCTTTCGCCCGGAAGGTCCGACCGCGGGGCAAAAAAACCCACCGCGTAGTGGCGGTGGATTGCGGTGCGAAGATGAACATTCTTCGCAACCTGGTGGAGTTCGGATGCGAAGTCACTGTGGTTCCCGCCACGGTATCGGGGCGGGAGATCCTCGAGCACAAGCCCGAAGGCGTGTTCGTATCCAACGGGCCCGGCGACCCGGCAGCCGTGTCGTACGCGATAAAGGCGCTGTCCGAACTGTCCGGCAAAGTGCCCATATTCGGCATCTGCCTGGGGCACCAGTTGCTCGCACTGGCGCTGGGGGGGGAGACGTTCAAGTTGAAGTTCGGTCATCACGGCGCCAATCACCCGGTCCGCAACCAGGCGACGGGCAAGGTGGAGATAACCTCGCAGAATCACGGTTTTGCGACGGACGAGAAATCGTTGCGCGCGGTCGGCGCCGAAATCACGCACATTAACCTCAACGACCTGACGGTGGAGGGATACTCACACCACGACAAGTGCCTGTTGGGCGTGCAGTATCACCCCGAGGCCTCGCCCGGACCGCACGACGCGACGTACCTGTTCGACTGCTTCGCCGACATGATGGAAAGCGGTGCGGCCCCCACGGCCCAGCAGATGCACGCCGCGCAGGAGCGACTGGCGCTGGCGGGGCACAGCCAACTGGCGGGGCACAGCCAAACTGATTGAACCACAAAGGCCAAATCCTTTTTTCATACTCTTAGAATGTGTATGAAAACGTGTCGCCGGTGTCTGGCCCGCGCGTGACGAGGGCATCTTGCCCTCGCTGTT
>CAYZPY010000089.1:449-10388 GCA_964480425.1 uncultured Planctomycetaceae bacterium | reverse complement strand
TGTGGGGCGAGTAAACCGCCAGTCCGCGCTGCGCCGCGGCATACGCCACCGGCGCCGCCCGGGTCGTCAGACGCTCCACGCCCCTGAAGATCACCGGATGATACGCCAGCACCATCTGCGCCTTTGCCCGCACCGCCTCGGCCAGCACGTCCGAGGTCAGGTCCACGCACAGCAGCAGTTTTTTGACCTCGGCGTCGGCATCGCCGATCAGCAGACCGACGTTGTCCCATTCCTGCGCCAGTTGCGGTGGCGCGATTCGCTCAATCGCCTCGGATACCTGTGCTACCTTCATTTTTCCGCTCCTTTCGCGCCCGTCGGGCATTCGCGCTTGAGCAGTTGACGATATGCATCCATGATTTTCCGTGTGACTTGTCCCGGCGCCGGCGCCGTTGCCCGGGCGTCTATCCGCGCCACCGGGCATATGCCGCTGCACGAGGCGGTCAGGAACACTTCATCCGCCTCAAGCGTCTCCTCTGCGCTGATGGGCGAGTCGTCGTCGACCTCGATGTCCAGTTGGGCGCACAACTCCAGCACCGCCTGGCGCACCACGCCCGGAAGCACTGGCGTCTCGAGCGGGGGCGTGCGGACCTTGCCGCCGCTTACGATAAAGACGTTGCAGTAGCACGCCTCCGCCAGGCGGTGGTCGGTGGTGAACCACAGGGCCTCTGCCGCGCCCGTCGCGGCGGCCTGGCGCATGGCAAGAACCCGTGCGAAGTAGCATCCGGTCTTGTAGCCAAGCAGCGCGTCGTCCGGGGCCTGTCGGAACGACGAGATGATCACCGCTATGCCGTCCCGATACCAGTGCCGGGGATATTCGGGCAGTTCGTCGGCGGTTATCAGCGTGGTGGGCGGCCCGCCGTGGACGTCGCCGCCGGTAAGCGTGATGCGCACGCGGGCGTCGGGGAGTTTGTTGACCGACAACAGGTTGCCCGTCGTGCGGGTCAGAGAGTCTTCGGTGGCGTCGGTCCGCAGACCGAAGTGCCGCACCGTGTCCATCAGACGCCCAAGGTGTCGCTCCAGGCGAAACACAACGCCGTTGCGCGCCAGCATCGTCGTGAACACCGAGGCGCCGTGGAGAAACCCGGCGTCGGAGACGCTCACCGCCGCACGCCCGGCGGGCACCAGTTGCCCGTTGAGATATACCTGCTTTTGTGACATGGCAGAGGCGCAGTTTAATATCTTACCCGTCTTGTGGCAATTCTCGGCCGGCAGCGGTTGACGAAGAAATAACGCAGTGCGTCTATGAGGTGGTCCGGTCCGTCCTTTACGGGGCGGTCCGACGGTGCGGAGGAATCCGGCGGGGGATAATGGTAGGAATCGAACGCGCCTGTGAGTTTGGCGCATCGGGGATGGATGGTGATGGTCGGGTTGCCCACGGCAGGGGCAAGCGCGCAGCGGATGAGTTCCAGCCCCTCCTCGATGGTGCTGCCCCGCCAGGCGCAGGGGATTCCTGCGGCGGCGAGAATCTCCGTGCACGCCGCCCCGGAGGTGGATTCCTTCTGCCGCCCCGCGGGGTCGATGTAGGTCATCCTGACCGGTCCCGGGTCGCGTTTTAGAATCTCGGCGGCGTGCCGCGCCAGCCCCAGCCGCGCGCGGACGTACTCGTCCAGCACGTGAATGCCCCCTGCGGGGGTTACCTGAATCCACAGGCACACCAGCGGGTTGCGATAGCCGAAGTCTATCGCGCGGTACAGAGGCCATTCGGGGCAGTATCGGACCTTTCCCACGTGCCGTCCCGGTTTGAACTCCTCGAACACCAGCCACTCACGCTGGGCGCCGCGGCAGAGCATTTCCGCCTCCCAGGCGACTCGCGAGGAGCGGGCCTTTATGGTGATCGCGTCGTCGATGGGAAAGAACCCGTCGGCGTTTTTCGCCGCGCCGCGGCAGTCTTCGCCCAGCAGGCAGTCTTCGCACCTCCGCCCGTCGCCGCAGCGCTCGATGACGTCCCACAGGCACCAGCGGACGAGGCGATATCCCTGGTTCGGATTGGTACTGTTTTCGGCGACGTCCTGTCGCGGGGCGACCTGCGCCCGGTCGATCAGGCGCTGCATCAGCCCGCCGGGGCGGTGGAGGGTGGAAAGCACCTCGATGGCGCCCCGCGTGGGCCCCCGGGAGCGCGTGGTGAATTGCAGCGCCCGCCAGACCTCGGCGTCGAACAGGTCCACCTCGTCGCAGCGGATTTTCTGGACGTGCTGTCCGCGGACGGCACGCTGCGACTGTGCCAGGATGCGTATCTCCGAACCGCCGCGGAGCACGATCCGCTCCTTTGTCATGCGCCCCTGGACGAAATGCGGATTGTCCCGCAAAAAATCGCGAATGTACTCGCCCAGGCGCGACGACTGGTCGAAGCTGCCGCCGATGATGCGGATCTTTGCCGGCGGGCGGAACAACCCGTCCAGAATCGTCGCCACGGCCGCCAGCATCGTCTTGCCTCCTCCCCGGCAGGCCCAAACGACCAGGTCTTCCTGTGAAAAAAACTCCGTGCAAGATAATCCAGCGGCGAGTCGTGATGCTCGCACATCGACGAGGCGGGAATAGTCAGACCGAACGTCTCCTCGACCAGGCGCTTCAGTTGGGCGCGGTTTTTGGGGCGTTTGAGCGGAAGAATTTTTGCGGTTTTTCGTTTTTTGACGGTTGTTTTGCCCACGTGTGAATACTCCCGTTGCGAATTGGCGTATGGTTGGAAAATTTCACCGCCCGACGAGCGGGGTTTGCGCCAGGTAGTAGCGGTAGCGTCTGGTTTTGCCGTCGAACACGCCGTAACAGGTCATGCCCGCCTTTTCGAACAGGGGGTGTATGGCGCCCATGACCGCCAGCGTCTCGATAAGGGGGGTTTGTGCGGTTTTCAGTGCGTGCTCGACAAGTCACCGTCCCAGCGAGCACCCGCGGAATATCGGATGCACGATCACGCGCGAGATGCATTCCATCTCGGCGTTGAGCCGACGCATGCCGACGCTGCGCCCCTGGCGGATGTACCGCCCGCAGGTGGCTACGTTGCGCCCGCGAACGTTCGCCAACGGTGGGGAGACAGTCAGAATCGCCGCGGTTTTCGGGACGCCCGCCGAGGACTTCAGCATCCGCCGCGGCGTGCAAATAACGTATACACGTTTGTGAGCGGCGGGCGGGCCGCCAAGGTAATGGAACCGCCCAAGAGCGCCGTAATCGCGTATGGTGCCCGGCGTGATGCGCCATCGCGGCGCCCGTTGCGCCCGGGGGCTTCGCGTCGGTCGACGGGCGAAACGCGCCGGGGCGTCCAGCGGTTTGACCAGCAGGCGGTCGGGCGCCAGGTGCCTGATCAGCCCGCTGCGTGGCGTGGCCGCGATAAGCGCGACCCGCGAGCCGGTAACTATTTTTCGGATTCCCCTGGCGAAAATTTCACCGGTGGCCTCGTCGAGGCAGTCGGCGAAGTTATCGGCCAGTATCAGCGACGCGCCCTGTCGCCGACGCGCCTCGTGCAGCGCCGCGGCCAGGGCGAGCCGATACAACTGACCCGCCGACAGCAGGCGCGCCGGGGTGACCAGCGCCTTGGCCTCGCCGAGCCCGCAGCGGCACAGCAATTCCAGCTTGTCGCCCAGTTCCCCGCCGGGCAGGCAAGATACCGCCGCCGCGGCGCTTGCCGAGAGCCCGACGGTGTCAAGGCGTATCGCGCCGGGCGCGCGGCGCTCGACGTGGCGCAGTAAAACGCTCTTGCCCGAGCCGGACGGACCCACGATCGCGACGATTTGCCCGGGCGCTATTTTCAATTCGAAATTTTCGTACATCCTCTCGTCCCACTTGTCGCTTAGCGAGAACATCTCCGCGACACGCTCGGCGTGCCGGCGGGAGGGTATGCTTCGTCGCAGGCGAACGTCGGCGCGGATGCTCCATTGGCGCTCGGTCTTGTACGATTCTGACATTACTGAGGCGGGATTTTCACAAAAGTGCTGTCTGGGCGGACGCCGCCTCCTTCGGATCGCCGCTCGTGCGGTTTTTGCAGGTCAGGCGGCGAATGGTGTCTATCCGGGTGCCGACCTGGTCGAGGCGGCGGCGAAGCGCGTGGTACGAAAGACCCAGCCGGCGGCAAAGCTGTCTCTGGCTTAGCCCCTGGCAGTATCTCATCTTCGCCAGTATTGCGTCCTGTTGCGACAGGTAGGGCAGGGCTCTTGCGGCGTCGAGGAATGTATTACTGGTCATTCGCCTGCACAGGCGGTGGACCCGTCGGTGGATCGTCGATTCGGTGACGCCCATCATCCGGGCAAGCGACCCGGACGACTGGCTGCGCACGAAAACCGCTTCGATGAGGTCCCGTTCGTCCTCCCCGAGCAGTTCGGCGCGTCCTAAAAGGATCGAATCGTCGCTGGGAAACTGACGGGTGCGACATATGCTTTCTTTTAACGTAAGTCTCATTCTTTTGCCCCTTTAAGGTTATGTAACGACTCCCGACCTCACGTCCGCATGCCTGTAGTCACCTTGACTTGAAGGTATAGTTAATCTTATATGTTAACTAAATAACATACATGCATAAAGATTTCAACTAAAAGTATGAAATTTAGAATATTTTTTTAAATTTTATTTGTATATGAGACAAAATACCGTATAATTTTGTGTGTGTAAGAAGATTATACTATCTTGCATCAGAAAATTGCCCTCGCTGAGACGGGAAGTTGATATTCGGCTTTGGGGAGATTTAAGCAGCGTAATAACAGTATATTGAAAATGCGCGGGCACAGTCCTACGTGCGGCGCCCGCCGAGGCATGCGCGGCAAACTTCCCATGGATATGTGTTTATAGAATACGAAAATAGAAGATCAGCGGATAACCTGCGCAGGAGAAAAATCATGTCACTGGGTGAAATAATAAGACAACGTCGCGAGCAATTGGGACTGACCCAGGATCAACTGTCAGAGCAGGCGGGGATATCCAAGCCGTATCTCTCGAACGTCGAGACCCACAAAGCGAAAAACCCCCCCACCGACCGCGTGCTGATGCGACTCGAGCGGGCAATGGATTTCCGGCGGGGCGAACTGACCCGCCTTGCGCACCTGGTGCGAACGCCGGTTGACGTCCGCCAGGAGCACGAAATGCTCCAGACCCAGGTCCATCGCCTGCGGAGCATACTGAAGCAGATGATGTCTGGTAAAAAATCTTCGCGCCCGGGTCTGCACGCCCCGGGCGGGGCGCAGCAGCCCGCAGCGCCACTCGAGGGCGACAACATGACGGATATATCGCTGGCCGCCTCCGTTCCGGTTATAAACAAAGTCAACGCAGGGTATCCCCAGCATTTCACCGACCTGGAGTATCCGCCCTCGGTGGCGGACGAGTACGTCCGCTGCCCGGACATTCACGACTCCCAGGCGTTCGCCGCGCGGGTGGTGGGCGACTCGATGCATCCGGACTTCCGCGAGGGCGACATAGTGGTGTTTTCGCCCAATACACCGGCTCGCTCTGGCGACGACTGCTTCGTGCGGTTCAAGGACACCTCCACTACGTTCAAAAGATTCTACGCCGACGACGAGCGCGCCATCCGCCTCCAGCCACTCAACAGCATGTATCCCGCCGAGACGTACGACAGGGAGGAGTTGACTGGACTTTGGCCCGCGATAATGAAGGTCCAGCGCCTGCGGTGAAGGTCCGTGCCTACGATAAAACGCCCGATGTGATTCACACGGCGCGTTCAGAGCAGTTTGCAGAAATCTTGTCGCCATCTTCTGATTGCGGCTTCGCCCGGCGGCGTCCGGCTGCATCGACAATGCTGCGGCATTGCCTGCTTCGCCGTCCTTGCCGGACTCGTCCTCAGTGACGAACATGACGACAATCTTTCTGCAAACTGCTCCAGGCGGTCGGTAAACTCACCTGCTAAGAATGTGTATGAAAACGTGTCGCCGGCAAGATGCCCGCGACACGGGTCCGGCCGGTTTTCATACACGTTCTAATAGAAATTAATGCACACAAGCGAGGCGGCGTTCTCTACGCCGCCGCGTGATTAACGGTATAAGGAGGTCGCAGGCCTGTGCAGGTCGCTGACCCTGATGTAAGGGCTTTATACGTTTCTGCTCAGCAGAGAGAGTTTACCGGCCCTGACGCCGCGTGAGGCGATGATGGTGTCCGCCAGACGTCGCAGTTTAGAGGCGGCGCCCTGCATCAGGATGACCTCCAGGCACTTGTTGTGGTCCAGGTGGACGTGCTGGCTGCACATTATTGCGTGATGGTCCTCGTGCTGGAGGTGCGTGAGTTCCTGCGCGAGCGTGTGCGCGGCGTGATCGTATATGATGCACAGCGCCGCCACGACGGTGGCGCGGGGATTTTTCCATTCCTCCTCGATAAGGGCCGAGCGTATCAGGTCGCGCATCGCCTCGCTGCGGTTGCCGTATCCGTGCTGTCCCAGCCAGGCGTCGAATCTGCCCAGCAGGTCCTTTTCGATGGCCAGCGCCGTTCGCGTAAGTTCGCTCATTATTGTCTCCGCATGTTCATTTTACACAATCCGGTCGCGAACGCCAGTTTATCGTGCCGACCGGCGTCGTTTTGGAATGCTCGCCCGGATGCATATACTTAATAGCGCGGGGCGCCGCGGCGGTTGTGTGCGGCGCCGATGATATTACCCGAGGCTCGAAGATCAGGAGAAGGTCATGAAAAGAGGAATTTCCAGACGAAAGGCGATGGGCCTGGCCGGGGCGGGCGCGGCGCTTGCCATGGGCGGCGCGGCGGTGGGAATGCAGCACGAGTCCCAGGGCGTGTCGCTGGCGGCGTTCAAGGACGGCCGGTACGTGCTGCCGGATTTGCCCTACGCCTATGACGCGCTTGAGCCGTATTACACCGAGCAGATTCTGCGTCTCCACCACGACGGGCACCACGGGGGGTACGTGCGGGGCGTTAACGCGGCGTTGGAAAAGATCGCGGCCGCGAACAGGTCCGGCGATTATTCCGCCATAAAGTCCCTCTCGCGCGCGCTGGCGTATCACGGTAGCGGTCATGTTCTTCATACTTTGTTCTGGCATTCGATGTGTCCCGGGGGCACGGATGCGCCCGACGATCTGGCCGGGGCGATGAAGAAGGATTTCGGCTCGGTTAAGGCGGCGACGGCGCAGTTTTCTGCGGCGACCAAGTCTGTCGAGGCCAGCGGATGGGGCGTGCTGGCGTACGAGCCGATTGGCGAGAAGATCATGGTCCTCCAGGCCCAGAATCACCAGAACCTCACCATGTGGGGCGTGGTTCCCCTGCTGGTTTGCGACGTGTGGGAGCACGCCTACTACCTGAAGTACCAAAAGGACCGGGGCCTGTGGGTCGACAACTTCATGAAGATTGCCAACTGGAAGTTCGCCGCAATGCGCCTGGCGACGGCGCGGGCGCACTGAGCGCCGCCGATACGTCGAAAATGCCGATATCGCGTCCCCCGCCCGCCGGCGCGCGGGCGGGGAGTTTTTATGTGTCGCGGGGAACAAAATCCGTTATAAGTCATCTATGTATGGGGTCGGCGTAAGAGAGGCCGATTTGTGCGCCGTTTAAGGAGTTACGGGATGCAACAGCGATACAGTCGGGATTACCAAGATAACCGGCACCGAAGGCAATTCACCAAGACCAACCAGGTTCACCTGGCGCTGGCGGTGGTGTTCGGATTGCTGAGTTTCGTGCTGTTTGTGTTGGTTCTTTACCTTGGCTACGCCAACGCCGAAAAACAGGACGTCATCGCCGTAAAAACCGACAGGATTAACGAATTGAGGAAGAAGATCGACTCCCTGGAGGCGGACAAGGATCTTCTGCGCAGGCGGGAAGTCGATCGCGGAAGGTACCACAGGCCTGACAATCCCAGCGGGGCGGGGGACGTGCTCGCCGCCGCCGAATGGAAGAAACGATACGAGCGGCTGGAGCGGGAGCTGATAGCGGCCGAAAAACGAGCACATTATTACATGACCTACATCCCCCAAGACGTGTGGGACAGCATGAAGAGGAAGGAGGACGTCTCGGTTGGGAAAATTGACATAGAAGCCACCGACCGGGGTCTGCACGTGCGGCTGGAGGTCGTCAATCGCACCACCATAACCATGAACAATATTTTCGGGAATCTGAAATTGTGGGACGGGTATAAAATCGCCCACGAGGAGCCGTTCCTGATAAAGAAAATCCCGCCCAACAGTACGATCGTGCACGAGATGGACCTTCCGGCCACCAAGTACACCGATTATTCCGGGCACGTCCGCGCCGGGAAACTGTACGACTGAGTTGCGTTAGATTTCGGCGTTGGTGATTCGGATGGCCGGGGGATTTGGCCAGTCTCGCGCGTCGTAGAAGCGGAACGCCCGCACGGCCGATACGTGAATTCCCCCGCCGGCGGCGGGTTTCCAGCGGGCCTTGACGTCCGCGTCCGGCTCGTGCTCGGCGCGCAGACCCGATTGTCCTACTATCTCCACTTCGGTCCGGTCGGTGGGGCGGACGTTCTTGAGCGTGATTTCCCTCCGGTAGCCCCAGGGCCAGGGACCATCGACGACGGCGTAGACCGTATCGGCTCCGGCGGCTTTCGTGTACCACACATTCCCTTCGCCGCCACCGGGTTCGACGTCGTAAACGGCCTGCTGGTTGACGAAGTTCCACATGCCCAACTCGTGCAGCGCCCGCTGCTGGTCTTCGCCAATGCGCCCGTGGGGGTCGGGCGTGAGGTTTATCAGCAGGTTGCCGCCCAGCGCTCGTGTCTGGACGAACGTGCGGATGAGCTCGCCGCCCGTTCTGAACGTCTGTCCGCGGGGACGGTACGACCAGGAGTTGATTATCGAGAGGTTCGCCTCCCACGGCGGGGGCATGGGCTTGTCCGACGTCTTCTGCTCGGGAGTGGTCATCTCGCTGCGTGTTATCACCGTCTGCGGGCTTGCCCGCCACACCACGTCCTTGAGCGGGCCTGCGAAACCGTCGTCGAAGAAGACGATGTCCACGGGTCCGTACCTGTCCAGCAACTCGCGGACCTGGGCGGTGTTGTATTCCAGCAGGCCCGGCTCGTCTTTGGGCGGTTTGCCCAGGTCGAAAAGGACCTCGCCGTTGTTCCGGTATTCCCACAGGAAGTCCCACGGCGAGAAGTAGAGTCCCACGGCCAGCCCTTCGGCGCGGAATGCCTCGACGATCTCGCCGGTGACGTCGCGACCAAGCGGGGTGTTGGTCACGTTGTGCTCGGTGGTGGCGGTGGGGAACATGCAGAATCCGCTGTGGTGCTTGGTGGTGAACACCACGTATTTCATACCGGCCGTCCTGGCCAGCAGCGCCCAGCGGCGGGGATCGAAGTCGTCCGGGCGGAAAAGTGCGGGCATTTCCTTGAAGTAGCGTTCCACGAGTTGCTTCTCGGCCCCGACCATCCAGTGACCCAGGCACATGCCCATTTGCGCCTCGGGGCCCCAGTGGATGAACATCCCCAGCGCCTGTCGAGTGAACCACTTCTCCCGCTCGGGTCGGTTGCTCATGAGAGTCTTCCTTTCGGTGAATTTAACAGCGCGAATGTATAGGCGCGTCGTTGCTTAGTCAAGGTGCGGAGGCGAGTGTGAATTATTATTCGCCCAATACGTGGATGTTCTGCGGTCCCAGGGCGGCGACGAGTTTGGATTGGGGTCCGGCGTCCAGTCGGGCGATTTCGGCCGGCGAAGCGTGCGCCACGAGGTCCACCGCGCCGGTCAATTCCAGACGCGCGTACCTTCCGCAGTCGCGCAGCGAGGACACGCTGAGCGGTATTGCGTTTTGGGCGTATTGCCCGCCGGGGCTCGTCAGCACGACGTCCTCGGGGCGGATTACAAACTCGACCCGCCCTTTGTGCCGACCCGGAACCGCAAGTTCGACCGGTCCGCATTTTACCGCGGTGGTCTGCGTGGATTCGTCGTACCGGGCGGCGTCGCCGAGCAGGATGTTTCCGCACTGCATGAACCGGGCGACGAACCTGTTGCGCGGGCGGCGGAGCAGTTCGCCCATTGCGTCGACCTGCTGAAGCGC
>CAYZPY010000089.1:0-439 GCA_964480425.1 uncultured Planctomycetaceae bacterium | reverse complement strand
GCCCCGTCTCGCAGCACCCCTGCGCGATCGGCGACCAGCGAGGCCTCTTCGAGATTGTGGCTGATGTGCACCACTGTCAGCCCCAGGCGGCGCTGAAGCCCGCGGAGATATATGCACACGTCCCGCCGAGTGGACTCGTCCAGCGCGCTGACCGGCTCGTCCAGCAGCAGCACCCCGGGTTGCAGCACCAGCGCCCTGGCCAGTGCGACCCGCTGCTTCTCGCCCCCGCTCAGGTTGCCCACGCCTCGCCTCATCAGCGGACCGATGCCCAGTGTCTCGGCGGCGCGGGCGATTCTTTGGGCGGCATCCTTGCGGGGGACGCCGCGCAGGGGAAAGCGGATGTTCTTTTCCACCGTCAGGTGTGGGAACAGGGCGTAATCCTGCGGCAGATATCCCACGCGGCGCAGGCGCGGCTCCAGGCGAGTTACGTCCTTGCGGG
>CAYZPY010000088.1:0-10655 GCA_964480425.1 uncultured Planctomycetaceae bacterium | reverse complement strand
TAAGTTTTTTCACGTCTACTTACGACAATCATTTACAGACAAAGCAATTGGCTCTGGTAATGACAGCAAATGGCGAGGCCGGCATGTCGTGCAACTCGCAGGGATCCTGTCGGATTTATCGTTCCGCGTGCGGAACCTGCCTTGCTGGCGAGGGAGACCCAAACCCCACACCCTGCCGCTTGTGATCAATTCTTCGAGCAATCGGCAAAAAATGATTGCAGCACCGGAGGGACGCTACAAAATATGTAGAGGAACGGGCTGCAGCGGGCCGGCCACAGTCCAACCGGAAAATTTCTGTATACGGAACGACATCATGATGCAAACCACACTATTGGCTTTCGTGTTATTTCCGGCAGTCGCGGTCGCCTTCGCACATGCCGAACAGACCGGCTCGTGGGGCGACCAGGGAAACGGCACCTACCGCAACCCCATCCTCAACGCCGACTACCCCGACGTGGACATCGAAAAACTCGGCGACAAGTGGTACATGATTACCTCGACCATGCACTACGCCCCGGGCATGACGATCCTCGAATCCGGGGACCTGGTCAACTGGCGCATCATCGGACATATGTGGGACAAACTCACCTGGAACAAAGAAATGAGCCCCGACCGCATGGGGCGCTACGGCTTCTGCGTCTGGGCGCCGGATTTGGCGTACCACGACGGGCGGTGGTACTGCTATTTCGTAGACAGACACGAGGGCCTGTTCGTCAGCCACGCCCCGAAAATTACCGGTCCGTGGACCGACCCCAAGCGCATGCTGCGCAAAGGAAACCGCCCCTGGACCGACCCGGCCGTGTTCTGGGACCGGGACAACAAGCAGGCGTATCTCGTGGTCAACTGGGGACGCAGTAAAAAGTGGGAGGGCAACCAGGCCCGCGTGTTCAGGATGAGTTGGGACGGTCTGTCGCTGCTGGATGATGGCAAGCCGATTTACCACGGCAGAGGCGCCGAGGCGGCCAAGATCTACAAGATAGACGGTGAGTATTACATATTCATGGCACAGTGGTTCGGGGGCGACCGCAAGCAGATCGTCCTGCGAGGCCGGTCGCTCTACGGGCCGTTCCGGCGCAAGATCATCATGGAGATGAACCCCCTAAGCGACATGCAGGACCGCGTGCGCCCCGTCTGCCAGGGGGCGCTGATGCAGGCGCCGGACGGTTCCTGGTGGTTGAGCCACCAACTCGTGCAGCGGCGCAAGGACGGAAAGGTGGTGGAGTCGTACGAAGGACGCTCGCAGTGGCTGGTCCCGATAAAGTGGAAAGACGGCTGGCCCACCGTTCCGCACGACCCGGACAAAAACGGCGTCGGCAACACCGTGGCGCGTTGGGAAAAGCCCATAAAGGGCCACCCCGTCACCGCGCCGCAGACCGACGACGAGTTCGACTCAAAAACCCTCGCCCACCAGTGGCAGTGGAACCACAACCCGCGGGATAAGTTCTGGTCGCTGACGGAGAGGCCCGGCTGGTTGCGGCTAAAGGCGGCAGTGCCGATCAAGGACGGTGGGTTCTGGAACGCCGCAAACACGCTCTCTCAGCGCAAAATGGGCATGGGCACGGACGTGGCCGTCACGAGGATAGACATCGGCGCCATGGCGCCGCACCAGCAGGGCGGCTTGTGCCACCACAGCGGGCGGTACTTCCTGTGCGGAGTGAAGGTCGACGCCGACGGCGCCAAGCGCATCTACGCGGACCTGGACGGAAGGCGGACGCAAGGACCCGTCGTCGAAGCCGACATCGTTTACTTCCGCACGGACATCGAACAGGGCTTGGCCTGGTTCTCATACGGTCTCGACGGCGAGGAATGGACCCGCATCGGCGACAAGTTCGAGATTGCCTTCGGCAACTGGCGCGGAGATCGGCTGGGCTTCTACTGCTGGAACGATAAGAAACCCGCCGGACACGTCGATATCGACTACTTCCGATACGACTACGACGGGCCAAAACCTGCGCCGAGGCGTTAATGAGTCGGCGGTCTGGGAAGGATGCCGCGCTGTCCGGCGACGTTTCCCTCCGGGAATAATTTCACCGAATAAGAATTTTCCACGGTTGATACGGCGGGTGTGCGTGCTATAATTTCACTACCGGCGCTCGCGGACAAGCGGGGTGGTCCGCACGCCGGACAAAAGAATATTCGGCGGCGGGTGGCAACCGTAGCAAGGGGCTGCGGCTCTGCCGGCTTGTTCCTGTCGCTTAATCCGTTATCGGGAGGTTTGTCATGATTAAGCCACGCCTTTTTACACCAGGCCCTACTGATGTGCCCTCAGAAGTCCTTTGCGAGATGGCCAGGCCCATCTTCCATCACCGCACTCCGCGGTTCAGGGAGATGTTCGCCAAGGTCAACGCCGGACTCAAGCAGATGCTGATGACCGAAAATGACGTCATCACGCTGGCAGGGTCCGGAACGGCGGCGATGGACGCCGCCATCGCGTGCCTGGCGCCGCGCGATAAAAAAATCCTGATCGCCAACGGCGGCAAGTTCGGCGAGCGCCTGGTGAAGATCGCCGACGCCTACGGGCTGGACGTCGATGAGGTTACCCTCGAATGGGGAACCGCGCTGCAGCCGGACACCGTTAAGGAAAAACTGGATACCGGACAGTACGGCGCAGTGGCGACCTGCTACAGCGAGACCTGCACCGCCACCGCCTGCGACATTCAGGCCATCGCCGAGATCGTGTCGAAAACCGACGCGATACTCATGGCCGACTGCATCACCGCCGCCGGGGCGCTGCCACTGCGGACCGACGACTGGAAGGTGGACGTGGTGATGTCCGGCAGTCAGAAGGCCTTGATGCTTCCCCCGGGTCTTGGCTTCGTTGCAGTCAGCGACAAGGCGTGGTCCGTCGCCGAGAAGATCAACCCCCCTGCCTACTACCTGGACCTCAAGGCCGCACGAAAGTCGCTGGCCAAGGACGACACCCCGTGGACCGCGCCGGTGACGCTGATTCGCGGGTTGCAGGTCGCCCTGGACATGATCAACGAAACGGGCATAGAGACCGTCTGGGCCCGCACCGCGTGCCTGGCCGAGGCGACCCGCGCCGCGGCAAAGGCGCTGGGGCTTAAACTGTTCTCATCCCAGCCGAGCGATTCGGTAACGGCCATCTGCTATCCGCAGGGCGTAGACGACGGATTCCGCAAGGCGCTGCAGAGCAAGTACGGTGCGTCGGTGGCCGGGGGACAGGCCGACGTCAAGGGCAAAATCTTCCGCATCTCCCACATGGGATGGGTAGATCCGCTGGACACGATAGGTCTGATAGCCGCTATCGAGTATACCCTTGCCGACCTGGGCGCCGAGGTTCAAATCGGCGCCGGCGTCGCCGCCGCGGGCAAGGTCCTGCGCCAATGGCGGTAAGATAAGGAGAACACCCGTGAAAGTTCTGGTAGCAGACAAACTCAGCCAGGTCGGCATCGACTGGCTTAAAGAGCAACAAGACGTAGAGGTGGACGTCAATCCGGGTCCGGCACCGGAGGAATTGTCCAAGATAATCGGTCAATACGACGGGATGATAATCCGCTCGGGCGTCAAGGTTCCCGCCGAGGTTCTGACCGAACCCGGCGCGACGAAGGTCATCGCCCGCGCGGGGGTGGGCGTGGACAACGTTGACGTCCCCGCCGCCACCGCCAGGGGAATCATCGTGATGAACACGCCGGGAGGAAACACCATCAGCACCGCCGAGTTGGCGCTGGCGCTTATGCTGGCGCTGTCGCGGAACATCGCCCCGGCCAATGCGTCGCTCAAGAGCGGCAAGTGGAACCGCAAGGCGTACAAGGGCACTCAGTTGGCCGGTAAGACCCTCGGCGTGGTAGGTCTGGGACGCATCGGGCAGGCGGTCGCACAGCGAGCCCGGGCGATGGACATGCGCATACTCGGGCACGACCCGTTCTTCCCAGGACAGCCCGAGGACTACATCGAGATGGTCAAGGACATCAACGAACTGTGCAAGCGCGCCGATTACGTCACCGTCCACACGCCCAAGACGCCCGACACGCTCGGGCTCATCGGCGCCGAGCAGTTCCGGGCGGCAAAGCCAACCGCACGCTTCATAAACGCCGCGCGCGGGGGCATAATCGACGAGCAGGCGCTGCTGGACGCCCTCGAAGCCGACGAAATCGCCGGCGCCGCACTGGACGTCTACACGTCCGAGCCGCCGGAATCCGAGGTGCACAAGGCGCTTATCGCCCACCCGAGGGTCCTGGCGGTGCCGCACCTGGGCGCCTCCACGGAGGAGGCCCAGGCGCAGGTCGCCCTGGACGCCGCACAGCAACTCGTCGAGGCCCTGCGGGGCGGCGAAATCCGAAACGCCCTCAACGCGCCCGGTTTCGACAAGGCGCTTCCGTCCTGGTTGCTGCCCTACACGGAACTGACCAGCCGGATGGGCACGATCCTGTCCGGTATCACACCCGGGGCGATGAGCAACGTGGAGGTGGTCTACCGCGGCGCGATAGCCGACGCCAACGTCACCCCGCTGACCACGTACCTGCTGATCGGGCTGCTTTCCCCTCACATGGAAGAGGCGGTCAACAACGTCAACGCGCCGGTGCTGGCCGAGCAGCGCGGCATCGAGGTCGAGCAGATAACCTCCGCCAAGGTTCGCGAGTTCGCCAACATCGTGGAGGTTACCGTCACTACCGACAGGGCGAAGCACACCGTGGCGGGCACGATTTTCGGCAACAGATTCCCGCGCATTTTGTCGGTGGACGGTTATAGAATGGAGATGAAGCCCGAAGGGCACGTGCTGTTAGTGTTTACTGACGACAAACCCGGCGTGGTCGGAAGGTTCGGGAGCATTCTGGGCGAGAAAGACATCAACATCGCCGACATGACATTCTCGCGCAAGAAGCGCCCGTCCAAGGGCATGGTCGCTATAAATTTAGACAGCGAGCCCCCGCAGGACGTTATGGAGATTCTCAAGAGCGAGAAATTCGTCGACGCGGCGTACGCCATGCACCTTCCGCCGCTGCCCGAGGAACAATAGGTCTGAGGTTTGAAATCCAGTGAGAAAATAAAAAACGCGGATTTGTCCGCGCTGCGGATAATCCATTACCCGGATCCCCGCCTGCGGGAGCAGACCACGCCCGTTGAGCAGGTGGACAGCGACCTCGAGCGTCTGACCGAGCGGATGTTCGAACTGATGTCGGCCGCAAACGGCGTGGGTCTGGCCGCCTCGCAGGTGGGGATTACGGTCAACATGTTCGTGGCCTGTCCCTCCGGCCAGGACAGCGATCGAAAGGTTTACGTAAATCCGCGGATAATTTCCGCCGAGGGCGAGCAGGAATTTGAGGAGGGCTGCCTGTCGCTGCCCAACGTTTACGGGAAGATAAAACGCCACGCCAGGGTCACCATCGAGGCGCAGGACCTTTCCGGACAACACTTTACAGAAACCGGCCTGGAGCTGACAGCCCGCATGTTCGAGCACGAGAGCGACCACCTGTCCGGGCGGCTCATTGTAGACCGAATGGGATCGGTCAGAAAGATGGCCGTGCGACACCAGCTCAAAGAACTCGAAAAACAGTTCAAAGAATCCAAATGAACAAAAGACCGCTGCGGACAGTTCGCCACGCGTTTGGAATTGTATTTGCGGTTGTGTCCTTTTTGTGTCCGGCCTCGCTGCCGGCGGGAGAGGATGAAATAAAAATCCCCACCGACCCGGCGTGGGAGTTTCCCCGCATCGCGATGCTGTGGTCCGCCGCCGACAGGACCGGGGAAAAACAAAGACACCGCCCGCACCAGGAGGGCTTCTGGCAAAACGTCGCACGCCACGACGTGGTACTCCTGGGCGCCGGTACGCTCGGCCTGGAGTGGACGCACAAAAAATATCACGCCATGGCCGAATCGTTCACCCCAAAGTCCCTCCCCGCCGCGCGTGAGAACCTCGCACGCATAAAGAAGCTCAATCCCCACGCCGTCGTGCTGGTCGAGGTGTACTTCTTCGAAGACGCAAAGGACGCCTACCCGCCCGAACACCAGTGGTGGCTGAGGGACAAAAAAGGCGACAAGAAGACATTCTGGCCGGGCACGTGGCGGTGCGACATAACCAGCGAGGAATATATCAACCACGTGGCCCGTCGAATCGCCGCGGTCTACCAGGCCACCGGCGAAAAGGCGGGTATATTCCTTGACAACGTTCGCCTGGACGAAAAATCCCGGACCGCTTGGGAAAAACTGCTCCACAAGGTCCGCCTGACCTGCGGGGCCGATATGCCGATCCTCGTCAACGCCGGGTGGAACAGCCAGGGGCTGCTTTGGCTGGGGCGGTACGTAAACGGAATCATGTACGAGGATTCGATAAATCACCTGCCCGAAACCGACCTCTCGAAAGAGTCGTATTACCGGCGCATATCCATGCTGGATAAGACGCTCCGCCCCCCGCGGATCAGCGTCAACGAGGTATTCGGCCGGCGCGACGACGTCGCGACGATGCGTCGGGAACTTATCCGCACGCTGGTTTATACCGACATGTCGTACCTGTATTCCGACTCCACACACGGGCATCGCCACCGATGGCACGAACTCTGGGACGCCCCGCTGGGCCAGGCCAGGGACGACCCGCAAGAGCCCGCCGTCGCAAAACTGGCCAGAAGGGATTTCGCCGGGGGAACGGTGCTTTGGCTGCCGAAGAGCGCCAAGCAGTCCCGGACGGTAAAGTTCGATTCCCCCATGCTCCGTTGCGGCGACGAGGAGCGCCTGGAAAAAATAATGCTCAAACCAGGCCACGGAGAAATCCTCCTCAAACCCGAACCAGACACCAGGGCGGATTGACGAACCCGTAGCGCGTCGAAATTTGCCGTTATCCTGCTTGCCTGTCTTTTGATTGTTAAAATCACAGTTGCTGAAATAATCCGTAAATCAGTGTGATCCCGGTTTTTATTTGCTCGATTGGCGTACGGAGCAATAGCGGCGTCAGGAATCCTTCTTCATTTCCCTCGCCTTTTCCAGAGCCGCCCGACGGGTGGTGATTTGTTCGTTGAGTTGTGCGTCGTAGAGTTTTTTCAGCGTCCGGCCTATGCGCGGTCCCTGGGCGTAGCCCATTTTTATAAGGTCCCGCCCGGTAACCAGAGGCGGCGGCGCGATTTTGTCCTTGGGGATGGCGCCGGCGCGTGCGGCGATTCGGCGGTACTGCGTCCGGGCGCCTGCGAGACGCTCCTCCTCCACTCGCCACAGCGCCAGCAGACGACGATAATCCTCGTCGGCCAGGAGCCGCTTGAATTCGCACAGCGGCAGCGAGGCCGCGTCGCGCCACAGGTCCAGTTTGTCGGCCAGTTTGCACAACATCGCACGCAACCGGTTCGAGGCGCCCCACCGACGGGCGATGCGTCCCGCCTGCGGCGCGTCCAGACCCGCAAGCAGCCCGCCCAGCGTCAGCACCCAGTCGCGTCGAGCCGCAAGTGCCCCGGCCCGGGCGAATCCTTCTGGCCACAAATCAGGCGGGTCGAACAGTTCCGGCAGCGCCGCGGGGGCGAGGTTGAGTTTTTCGAGCATCTCCAGCGCGTCGGGCGCGGAGCGTCGTGCGAGCATGCGGCTGATCTCGTCCAGTATCCGCTCGCCGCTGATGAGAGTTATCTTGTGTGCGTGTTTTTTTATGGCGGCTGCGGTGGACGGGGCGATTTTGAACTTCAGGCGGGCGGCGAACCGCACGGCACGCATCATCCGCAGGTAATCCTCGGCGAACCGCATGTCGGCCCGTCCTATGGTGCGTATGACGCCCTTTTTCAGGTCGTCGCGCCCGCCGACGTAATCAACTATCCTTTTGGCAAGCGGGTCATAGAACATCCCGTTTATGGTGAAGTCACGCCGAAGAGCATCCTCCTTTGCGGAGGTGAAATCGACGCCGGCCGGTCGGCGCCCGTCGTCGTAAGACAGGTCGCTGCGGAATGTCGTTACCTCGACCTTGCGGCCGCCCACGAGCACCATCGTCACGCCGAACTTGGCGCCCACCATCAGCACGCGGGGGAAGATTTTTTTCACCTGCTGCGGCGTGGCGTCGGTGGCTACGTCGTAGTCTTCGGCGCGGTCGCCGAGAAGCATGTCGCGCACGCATCCGCCGGCGAAGTATGCCTGATGTCCGGCTTCGTGCAGTTTTCGCAGCACGCGGATGGCGGTTTTTTTATCGGCGGGTTTGGCCACGACGGCATTTTAACCCGGCGCCGGCGGTAAAATAAGTGCAATTTGCCCCGCACGCACCCGGGTCAAAAAACCGCCACCGGTCTTCGACATTGACAGGCGAGCGGATATAATGTTCCATTCGTGTTTCGCCGCAAAATCAACGGAGTATACGATGAACCTGACAAAGCAGGAAAAGGACACGCTTAAGCAACTGGGGCGGGAACTGGCCGAAATCGCCGCCCTCGACGTTCACAAGGAAAAGGCCGAATTGTGGAGAAAACTCAACGACCTGGAGTCCCAGCGCCCCATGGTGTGGATTAACGAGATTCCATGGCACGAGATGAACGTCGACGACGAACTCACGCTGCAATGCGAAGATGCCTGGGCACGGGACCTGGAGCAGCGATTGCGCCGCACGCTGTACCAGTGGCGGCACATGCCCGGCGACATGGTCGTCAGCGAATACATCGCCTGCCCGCTGGTGATAAACAATACGAGATTCGGCATCACCGAAGACGTTGACGTGGTCAGGACCGACGAGTCCAGCGGTATCGTCTCGCGCCACTTCAACATCCAGATAAAGGACTGGGACGACCTGGAGAAGATAAAAATGCCGATCGTCACGCACGACCAGCAGGCCACACAGCAGCGCTGGGAGACGATGTGCGAACTGTACGACGGCATCATGCCGGTCAGGAAGGAGGGATACAAGCACACCTGGTTCGCGCCGTGGGACATGCTCATCCGCTGGTACGGCATACAGGAGGCGATGATCGACCTGATAGAGCGTCCGGATTTCGTTCACGCGGCGGTTGACCGCGTGGTGGACGCATACATGACACAACTGGACCAGATGGAGGAGCAGAACCTGCTTTCGCTGGACTGCAACAACACGCGCATCGGCTCGGGCGGGTACGGATACACCAGGGAACTGCCCGGGGAGGATTACGACCCCGATTACGTCAGGCCTCACAACATGTGGGGCTGCTCCAACGCGCAGATTTTCTCGGAGGTCTCCCCGCAGATGCACTGGGACTTCGCCATCAAGCACGACCTGCGGTGGCTGGAGCGATGGAAACTGACGTATTACGGCTGCTGCGAACCGCTGGACTCAAAGATGGAATATCTCCGTCGGATACCGAACCTGCGGAAGATATCCGCCAGCCCGTGGGTAAAGACCGAGCGCACCGTCGAGGAGATGGGCGACGATTACGTCATCAGCCGAAAGCCCAGCCCGGCGATACTGGCGGAGGACAACTGGCGCCCCCAGCGGGCGCGTCAGGACCTCCGCGAATTCCTCCAGAAGACCAGGGGCAAATGCCACGTGGAAGTGATAATGAAGGACATTTCCACCGTTCGCTACGAGCCCCAGCGCCTGTGGGAGTGGGAAAAGATAGCGATGGAGGAAGTCGAAAGATGCGCCACGTGAACCTCAGCAGGAAGGCGTCGCCGCCGGCGCGCGAAATATAAAATCCTTGCCACCGATCGCCTTTTGGGCGGAAAATATTCCCATAGTGCCACGAAGAGAGAGCAAATCTCGAGCGGCGTTCGACCGGGCCGAGAAAGTCATGGTAGGAGGGGTCAGTTCGCCCGTTCGTGCGTACGGCGCGGTGGGCGGCACGCCGCCGGTGATCGACCGGGCAATGGGCGCCGCCATCACCGACGTTGACGGAAACACCTACGTAGACTACGTCTGCGGGTACGGTCCGGCGATACTGGGACACGCGCACGAGCGCGTCGTCACGGCGATTAACAAGGCGGTCCGCAAGGGCGTTGTTTTCGGCGCGCCCAGCGAGGCGGAGACCCGGCTCGCCGAGGCAATCGTTGCGGCGTTGGATTCCGTCCAGAACGTTCGGTTCGTCTCGTCGGGGACCGAGGCGGTGATGTCTGCGGTCCGCCTGGCGCGAGCGGCCACGGGGCGCGACAAGATAATCAAGGCCGCAGGATGCTATCACGGGCACGCCGACGCAATGCTCGTCTCGGCCGGAAGCGGCGCCGCGACCCTGGGCGCGCCGTCCAGTCCGGGAGTTCCCGCAGGCGCCGTCTCGGACACCATTACCCTCAACTACAACGACCTGAACGCCGTGCGCCGAGCGTTCGACGCCGAGGGACAAAACATTGCCGCCGTTCTCATCGAGCCGGTCGCCGCAAACATGGGCGTAATACCCCCCGCCGAGGGATACCTCGCGGGTCTGCGGGAGGTGTGCGACGAGCATTCGGCGCTTTTGATTTTCGACGAGGTGATAACCGGCTTCCGTGTGTCTTACGGGGGGGCGCAGAAACTGTACGGCGTAAAGGCGGACCTGACCACGCTGGGAAAGATAATCGGCGGGGGACTGCCTGTCGGCGCTGTTGGCGGACCGAGGGACCTGATGAAGGAACTGATGCCGCTGGGCAGGGTGTACCAGGCCGGGACGCTGTCGGGTTCTCCGGCGGCGATGTCGGCGGGACTGGCCGTCCTCCAGGCGCTGCGGGAGGAGGATTTCTATTCCCATCTGGAGACGGTCTCGGCGGCGGTCAGCGATACCTTCGGCCTGCGCCGGCCCACC
>CAYZPY010000087.1:0-10853 GCA_964480425.1 uncultured Planctomycetaceae bacterium | reverse complement strand
AAATCAATTCGCGGCAACACACCGAGGTTTCGGTAATGCCGCATGCGGAGATACAATAACATGGAACAGGAAATCCGTGAACAATTCGAGCAGTCCGTTACCGCCGCCAAAGACGCCTGTGAACAACTGTCGCCGGTAATCGCCGAAGCGGTCAAGATGGTGATTTCGACCCTGCGCGGGGGCAACTGCGTTTACACGTTGGGAAACGGCGGTTCCGCCGCCGACGCCCAGCACATCGCCTCGGAACTGGTCGGGCGGTTCATGAAGGACCGTCGCGGCTTCCGTGCCGAGGCACTCACTACCGACGCCTCTACGCTCACGTCCATATCGAACGATTATGGCTTCGACGAGATTTTCGCCCGTCAGCTGGAGGCCAAGGGTGCCGCCGGAGACGTGATTGTGGCTCTTAGCACCTCGGGCAACTCGCCGAACGTGGCTGCGGCACTGAGGCGGGCGCGCGACATGGGCCTGGCGACCATACTGCTCACCGGCGCAGGGGGCGGGCAATGCGCCAAACTCGCCGACGTGGTGCTGGAGGTCCCCTGCGACAGCACGCCGAGAATCCAGGAAGTGCACGCCATTATCTATCACGTCATCTGCCGGCAGGTGGAATTGGCCCTGGCGTGACCTATTCGCCAGGGTGTTCACGGTTAAACCGAAGAATCGCAGTTACCCGCTTTACTCCCAGGCGAATTCCTTTTCGGTGAGGCGTTTGTATGCCTCGATGTATTTATGTCGCGTCTGCTGGACGACCTCTGTGGGCAGCGGCGGGGCCGGGGGCGTGCGGTTAAACTTTATCTTGTCCAGGTAGTTCCTGACGTATTGCTTGTCGAAACTTGTCTGGTCGCGTCCGGGTTTGTAGTCGTCCGCAGGCCAGAACCGCGAGGAATCCGGCGTGAGGCATTCGTCTATGAGCATGAGGTTGCCGTCGGCGTCTTTGCCCCACTCGAACTTGGTGTCGGCCACGATTATTCCCCTGTCGGCGGCGTACCGGGCGGCGATGTTGTAAATTTGGATCGATTTGTCCTTTATTTCGCTCATCAGGTCCCGCCCTACCAGTTCGCAGGCCTTTTCGAATGAGATATTCTCGTCGTGTCCGGTGGTCGCCTTGGTGGCGGGCGTGAATATGGGCTCGGGGATTTTGGAGCATTGCTTGAGCCCCCTGGACAGTTCAATGCCGCACACGCTCTGCGACTTTTTGTATTCGCGCCAACCGCTCCCGGCCAGGTACCCGCGGACCACGCACTCGATCGGAATAACCTCCGCCTTTTTGCAGAGCATGAACCTGCCGTCGAGTTCTTCGTCGCGGCAGTCTTCCGGGAGGCCCTGGAGGGTCGTTCCCACCACGTGGTTGGGCACGATCTGAGCGAGCATTTCGAACCAGAAGATGCTCAGACAATTGAGCACCCTTCCCTTGTCTGGAATGCCGTTGGGCAGAACCACGTCATAAGCGCTTATCCTGTCGGTGGACACCATCAGGAGGTAGTCGGGTAAATCGTATATGTCGCGGACTTTCCCGTTCCTCTTGGGATAATTTCCCACTGAAGTTGTCAACAAGGCGGTATTTTTCATTTTGATTTTTTATTCATTGGGCGACGGGAAGTCAACATTAATTATGCCATGGCGCAATAGATTAAAAACGCCATCCAGCACACGAACAGGACCGCCAGCAGCAGGTATTTCCACGCGGGTCTGAGGGCGCTTCTGTCGGGTATGCCCTCAACCACATCGAGGGCAGATGACCGGCCGGAACGTCCGGATTTCGGTTTGTTTTGGGGAGGACTCATGTATCCTTGAGTTCGAAACGGTAATGAGCGCCGAAGGCCTCGCTAAAATCGTAAACGTCACGGAAATCCTCTATGTCGTCCTGGTCGGTCTTCTTCATGAAGCCGTGCTCGATCAAAAGATACACCATGTTGCCGAAATCTATCGTCCCGGTGATGCCCCAGTCCGACAGTACGGTCCGGGCGAGCATACCCCACCTTTCGACGGCCAGGTCGCGCAGCGCGCAGCATATCTGGCTGCCCGTTACATGCTGGTGGTGCCCCCGTCTGGCGTCGGGTCCGTATGCGTTCCTCACGGCCCGGTTGAGACCCTCGTGAAGAAACGCGTACGCATCGGGGGGATACCTCCCGTCGGCTATTATCACGTCTTCCATGGATTCAATCGGTTCATCCTGCATCTTCGACCCTTGGAAACAGCGGTTGAATTTTTTTCACCTTCGTGCCGTGCGCCAGTTTTCCCCAGGCGCCGGATTCGCTCAGCGGCGTGCCGGACTCGCCGGCTCCGCAACCGAGTTGTTCAAGGCCCGTCGAGGCCTTGGCGGGCATAACACAACCAAGATACATTAGAATTATACGCAACGATTCGGCGCATGTGTAGAGGATAGTTCCAAGACGTTCGCGCTGCGAGGGCTCTTTGGCGAGTTTGAACGGCGTCGTCCTGTCGATGTAGGCGTTTGTCGCCTGAACCAGTTCAAGTACGCCCTGGATATAAGACATGAAATTGCACACCCTCATATTATCGGGCGCGGATACGCGCAGCGCCTCGGCGGCGTCTGTGACCGGCCGCTCGTCGGGTCCGAACTCGCCCGGGCGGGGCACGCTTGCCTCGAAATACTTCGATATCATGTTCAGCGTCCGATTGAGCAGGTTGCCCACGCCGTTGGCCAGTTCGGTGTTGTAGCGGTGGTTCAGCCCGCTGCTTGAGAAGTCCCCGTCGAGACCGAACGTCACTGCACGCAGCAGGAAGTAACGATAAACGTCGGGCGAATACAAATTGCATATCTCGGCGATGGTTTGTCGCGAGATGAAGTTGCCCAGCGACTTGGACATTTTTTTTCCCTCGGAGGTCCACCACCCGTGAGCGAATACGCACTTGGGCAGCGGCATGTCAAGCGCCATGAGTATGCACGGCCAGTAAACCGCGTGGAACCACAATATGTCCTTGCCAATTAGGTGCACGTCGCAAGGCCAGTATTCTGCCGCGGCGCCGTCGTCGCCGTCGCCGATTTCAGGCAGGCCCAGTGCCGTAATGTAATTGCTAAGCGCATCGACCCATACGTAAACGACGTGGTCCTCGTCGTTGGGCATGGACACGCCCCAGCCGGATAATTTTTCCTTATGCCTCGATATGCTCAGGTCCTCCACGCCGAGGCGGAGTTTGCTGAGCACCTCGTTGCGCCGGGCGGGCGGAAGGATGAATTCGGGATTGTCCTCTATATGCGCGATAAGTTTGTCTATCCACGAACCCAGTCGGAAATAATAACTCGGCTCGCTGTAGCGGACCAGGGGCTTGCCGCTTATCGGGCCCTTGTAATTGTTCTGTCGCGCGACGGACTCGGTGACGAATTCCTCCTGTCCCTCGTCGTACCATCCCTCGTAACTTCCAAGGTATATCTGGTCCGCCTCCATGAGGCGCCTGATAACTTCCTGCACGCGCTTTTCGTGGCGGGGCTCGGAGGTGCGGATGAAGTCATCGTTCGATATCTCCAGGTCGCGCCAAAGGTCCTGAAAATGCACCACCACCTCGTCGGCCAGTTCCCCGGGGGTGGCGCCGCGCTGTGCGGCGGCCTTGACGATCTTTATACCGTGCTCGTCGGTACCCGTCAGGAATCGAACGTTTCTGCCCTCGGCGCGCCAGTACCTTGCCAGCACGTCGGCCGCTATCGTCGTGTACGAATGACCGATGTGGGGCGAATCGTTGACGTAGTATATCGGCGTCGTGACGTAGTAATTCTCTGCCATGCCAGTTTGCATCCTCTCCAATTTGAATCAAAAATCAAGTCCCCATCGACGATATACCTTCGACCCTCAGCCGATGAGCTCCAGCAGGTGCTCGTTTCCGCTGGCCTCCAGTTGCGGCTCGCCGCCGCGCAGCGCGGGCTTGTGGGCGTGAACCTGCGCACGGCGGATCATCTTGACGGTCAGCCAGCCCAGGTCGTTGGGCGCGAGAAAATCCTTGGCCGGGTTGTCCGCCACGTAAACGCATTCAGTATGGTCCGCCCCGAGCCGCTCGGCGATCGCCTCGTAACCGGCCGGCGAGGGCTTCCAGTATTCCCGACCGCCCAGTTCGCGCGTGAACACTACCGCCTTGAAATATTTCTCCAGACCAAGCGCATTGAGTTTCAGTCGCTGAGCGGGCATAAAACCGTCGGTCAGCAGTCCGAGCAGATACCTGCGCCCGAGGTCGTCGAGCATCCGCTCGACCGACCTGTAAGGGCGGATATCCGGGACATGCTCGCGGTATACCTTCACCAGTTCGCCGACGCCCCGGGAACCCAGACCAAGCGAAAAGTGGGCGTCCATCGCGTCGAAAATCTGTTTGTGCTCGCCGGACAGAAATTTCTCCCACAGCCACTGTTCGAATCTCTCGCTGCGTGCGGTTTTGCTCCGCAGGTGTTCCGCCACCGCGTGGTACCCGCTGCGGACGTACTCGACCTCCGGGTACAGCGTGTCGTCAAGGTCGAAAACAACGGCGCGGGTTTTGGTCCGGCGAGCGTGCATTATGCAAATCCGGGCGATCCGATTATCTGAATACGGGCGTGTCGTATCCGGGCAGCGAACGTATGTTCTCGACGTGTTCGAAAACGGCCTCGTCGTAACGAAGCATTAGAGTGTTCTCCCTGAACCGGCCCATTTCGGCGGTAATGGGCTCGCCGAGTATTTCCTGAAGCAGGTACAGCGGCAAATTCGCCCCTGCGGCGACGGACAGCGGCGCCCCACCGCCGAAACGGGGATTGATTTCGAAGAACCTCGGCTTGCCTTCCTTAGGCCTGCGGCACTGGCAGCAGAACACGCCCCATATGTCGCGCAACTGCCGCGTTAATTTGATGGTGGTTTCGATGAGCGATTTATCCTTGACGGTGACGGCCTTTTCAACCTCCCCGCTCCTGACCGAGAGGCGCTGACGGGGAACCACGCAGCGGACCTCCCCGTCCCGGCTGCGGTAAACGTCGATGGTGAATTCCTGCCCCGGGACGTACTCCTGGGCAATCATCAGTTCGCCGAAAGTCGATACGTGCTCCCGCAGGTCCCTGGAATTGTGCAACACGCCTATGCCCACCCCGCCCGAGCCGCGGACCGGCTTGACGAAGCAGGGATAAAACGGTTTCTCGCGAAATTCCTTAAGCGAAACCGTCTTCATGCCCAAAAGTTCGGTCCCGTTGAAAAGCGCGTTGCTTCTGGCCTTGTCGCGGCACAGTTCCACGGTGGGCTCAGAGGCGATCATCACCGTGCATCCGAGTTGGTCGAATTTCTTCCGCTGGCGCGCCAGACTGCGCAGGTCCAGGTCGGTCAGCGGAACCAGCAGGTCCACATTGTGCTTTTCAACCGCCTTTAAAAGTGCGGGGATATACTCTATCTGACCGGTTGGCGGAACGTTGATTCCGATGTCCGCCTTGTGATACGCGGCGGACGCAGAGGTCAGGTCGGCGGCGATGATCTTTCCGGAAAGGTCAAGTTCGCGCATCGCATCACGGAAGGCCTCCATAAGCGCCACACGCCGACCGGCACACGTAAACATTATGTTCATCCGGCGTTTAGCGATTTTTCGGCTCCTTCAGCGAATTATTTTTGCCCGACGACGCATCCGACTTGAAATCGTCCTCGCGCTTGCGGTCCCGACTGTAGCGGCGCTCGTAAATACTTCGCCTGCGGCCGAACAGTCCGAAAAATGTCTTGGCAAGGATAACGAAATCCAGACCAATACTCTTATTTTCCACATAATATACGTCGAGTTCAATCTTTTCTTCGTGCGTAAGTTCACCCCTGCCGTAGACCTGCGCGTATCCGGTTATGCCCGGTCTGACCTCCAGTCGGCGCCTCTGGCGTCGGTTCCACCTTTGTGCCTGGCGCTGGTAGAGCGGTCGCGGACCGACCATGGACATGCTCCCGACCAGCACGTTGAACAGTTGAGGAAGTTCGTCGAGAGACTTTTCGCGCAGGAACCGTCCCACTTTCGTGAGGCGCGGGTCGCCGGCTTCCTGCGGGGAGCCGGCGTACGGCTCGACGTCCGCCAGCATGGTGCGGAACTTCAGCATGGTGAACAGTCTTCCGCCCTTGCCGACGCGCTGCTGGCGGAAAATGGCCGGGCCCGGCGAGGTAAGGCGTACCGCCGCGGCGATGACGAGCATCAGCGGCGCTGTCGCCACTATCCCCGTCGCACTCAGAACAATGTCGAAAAATCGCTTCAGTATCCTGTACATGTCGTACGCGCCGCGGGCACACAAATTCGACCCATACGTATGCAGGGCCGGACAAACCGGAATTGCCGACACACCGCTTTGCTAACTTCGGTTATCGGTATTTTCACGGCATCGCTTTTGGGACCGGCGGCGGTCTTTGCGGAAAATGCAAAATAACCCGCCCCGCCCCAACGCACAAGTGCGTATGCTCATGCGCTCAGGAACCGCTCGAACTGACCGCCGAAGATCGCCCGCACGTCGCGGCGGATTTCCTCGTGCGATACGCCGCGCCCGGCGGCGAGCAGGTTGGCGTACTTGTCGCCCAATACCTCGCCGATGACCTCACGCGTGTGCGACCACTTGTAAATCACCTGGTCCAGCACGCGGGCGTCGCTGTGCTGGGCGGTGAAAGCCGTCCCCAGCAGTTCCACGCGCATCTGCGTTATCTCGCGTATTATGCCGGGCGTGTTGCAGTACCACCAGCAGCCGAACACGTGCAGGTTGGCGAACTTCTGCGCCGTCACGCAAAGTTCGTGCTGGTTGTCGCGAGAGAGCATGGTGGCCAGAAATTTCACTTTCGGGTATTTCGCGCAGAGATTCGCCAGCGCCCCCACGTCGGCCACACCAACCCCGTCGCCGGCCATTTCGAACGACGGATTCATCCGCCGACGCGTTCCGATCATCATGGCCATCGGCAGGTTCATCTCCTCGGCCGCGGGCATCACCACCTCGTCCAGCGCGACGGTAGTGGCCGAATCGTCCGGATAGGCGAACTGCGGCGGAAGCGACGCGGCCATGTACACCGGGCCCAACCTGCCGGCCCAGTGGGCCAGGAACCGCCTGCCCTCGGCGAATCCGCCGGCATCCGGCTTAGAGCCCGCGGCGTATCCGGCCGATGACATCGCGCCCGCCGCCGAAGACCAGTCCAGAAGCAGCGGATCTATCCGCAGGGCCGACTTCATGTAATCCGGACACTCCAGCCCGCGGTTCCAGCAGTCGGCCTCGACGGCGTTGAACGGATTGTTCGTCATCACGACGTAGTCGATGCCGGCGGTTTCCAGCACGTGCGGGAGGTAGTCCTCGATACGCCACTGGGAGAACCGGCGGCGGATTTCATTCAAATCCCGCTGGTTGGGGTCTATTCCAAGGGCTTTGAGCGTGGTGATAACGCCGCGGGCCGCCTCCGATATCGGCGTGCGGTCCACGAACCACCGCTGCCAGATGAACTCGGCCTGCTTTTGAGGGGGCATGGCGTAGAATTGCCCGGCGTCCACGGATGTGTCAGACGAGAGAGTCTCGGCCACGAGGTAGTGATACCGCAGCATCTCGTCGATGCCCCACAGCAGCAGACCCTCGTGGGACGGGGGAAAAAGGTGCGTGTGAATGTCCGTCACCGTCACCTCGGCCACGGCGCGCGCGACTGCATTCCGCAGTGATTCCGCATCCGATATATCAGTCATATTAACTTCCTGTATTTTCTCAGCACGGCATAATTTAATGGATAATATATCAAGCCCCGCATGTAAATGCGGGGACAAAAATATCCTCCGCTTTACGTCGGGTACGTCGGGGGCTTGCCATATCGCCCTCATTTGCACGTGGCGCGGGCCCGGCTCCCGCGACACCTCTTTAACGACACGCCAGATAAAAACGCTTGATCAAATTCGCGCGGTGATCAACGATCCGGCCCTATGGCTCAACAGCATCAGCAATCGCCCCTTCCCCGCCCCGGCGGCGTCAGGCCTTACTTCGCCGAGTCCCAAGGCAGATTCGCCCTCTACCGCGGCGACTGCATGAAAATAATGGGCGAATTCCAACCCGAGACCTTCGACGTCATCTTCGCCGACCCGCCCTATTTCCTCTCCAACGGCGGAATCACATTCCAAGCCGGAAAAATGGTCTCGGTCAACAAGGGCAAGTGGGACCGCTCACGCGGGTTCGAGGGCAACTACGCCTTCACACGCGACTGGCTCACGCGCTGCAAACGCCTCCTGCGCCCCAACGGCACGATATGGATATCCGGAACCAGCCACATCATCCACACCGTCGGCGCCGTGCTCGACGAACTCGGCTACAAGGTCCTCAACGACATCACCTGGGTCAAGCCCAACCCGCCACCGAACCTCTCCTGCCGATACTTCACGCACGCCACCGAGACCATCATCTGGGCCGGACGCGACAAAAAAACCCGCCACAAGTTCAACTACCAATTGATGAAGCGTCTGAACCACGGAAAACAGATGACCAGCGTCTGGACAATCAAGCCGCCCGACAAGTCCGAGAAGGTCTTCGGAAAGCACCCCACGCAAAAGCCGGTGGCGCTTCTGGAGCGGATAATCGCAGCCGCCAGCGACGAGGACGACCTCGTCCTGGACCCGTTTTCCGGCTCGGGCACCACCGGCATCGCCGCCGCTCGACTCAACCGGCGATTCGTGGGAATGGAAACGGATGATAACTACCTGCGCCTGGCGGTCTTGCGCAAAATCGCCATTCCGCAGGCGGATAACCCCGAAAGAATCATCAGACTTGTAAAATTGCATCGTAATTTCACGCGAAGCACGTGCGAAACGGCCCGCAAAATGGACATATCACAAAGGCAGGTTCAATATTACAGGCAGGCCGCGTTCGCACTCGGGTTGATGACACTCAAAGACGGCGATTGGATATTAACCGAACATGGAATCATGATTGCCGACAGTCAAAACAACAATGATGATGCCGACAAACTGCTCGCAGGGAGAATACTCGACTTCCCGCTGGTCAAACTGGCCGAAAAGTTTGCGCGCCGCCGGATGTCGGCGAAAAAACAATTGGAAGCCATCGCCAATCTGCTTTACAGAGCGACGGACCTTTCCGAGGCGACCTGCATCCGACGCACGAGAACACTGTTAGCATGGTCCGTTTGGGCCAGAGGCATTCTGGGACAATCAAAATCCTGTCTCGACGATCTCGTAGTTACCCCTGTTGTCAATGAAACGAACGATTCCCCTGTCGCGCAAAAATTGCAATTGCTGACAAATCTTGGCTTTGACACGTCGATTGTCGGGATGAAGCGCAGACAATTGCGATTCAAATTCATAGACATCGCCAATTGAGAATTTGCTCTTGCCGATGCGCCTTATACACCACAGCACATCCGCCGTCCATCCTCTTGCTTCAGCGCGTTGTTCTTTCATCCACTCAAAACGCCGCCATTTCCGCCTCACCGATTCCTCATCACTTTCTTTAGAAGTCTTTATCACCGGAAGTTTCCCATCCTCCGGTATCATATACAGAAGCATATTACACCCCACCCATCCGGACCTCCGTGCGCTCTTTTTTAGCGGCTTGCATTTTTCAATAACACTTGTGGTTATGAAATGACCCGGAACAAGGATGAGATTCATTACTTTCCACTGAGAGCGGTCATACTGCATAAAGGCGAAATTGGGGCACTGTTCCGCTTGAATCCGAGACATCATCGGCTTGTATGCAGCATCCCTTATTTTTCGACCAAGAGATGATGATTTTGCCTTAACCTGATATTCCTGACCAGATTCAGGACAGGTAAAATCAACCACAATGGATCCCGGCGGTTCCCGTTTCAGGCACTCGCTGGAGCACGCCGGGCAGTACATATTCTCGGCGAACCACGCTTCTGTAATAACCCTCGTTTTTTGAGATGGGCTCTTGTAGCCAAAGGCCGGGCTTTCATCCATGTTCAGTTTCATTTTCGACATTAGTCGATCATCGAACCCGGCCACCGTCAAGTCAAAATGCGTGCGGGTTTGCGGGAAGGGATATGATTGGCGTCGGGCCGGAAAGCAGGCCGGGAAGCGTTATCCGCTCCAGAGTGTTTTGAGGAATTTTTCATCCAGTTCGATAACTCTATCAGCGCACTGCTTGAGGTGATACGCCTTGCGGAAACAGGCGATCTCCACGTGTTTTCCGGTATCCTGGACCGCCCCCACGGCCTTTGCGAAGTCGCCGTCGCTGGAAACAAGAACGGCCGTATCGTACGTATCCCGCACCGCCAGGGCGAGCATATCTACCGCGATGGCCACGTCAACGCCCTTTTCCACGAACGTCTCGCCCCGTGGTTCCAGCCGACCCAGACGGATATCGAAATACTCGAGGCGATTCAGTTTTGAGAAAAATTTCTGCTGTTCCTTCGCGCGTTTCGGCTCGCGTTCGGCCGAGATGGTAGCATTGTAGTAATATGTCCTGATAAGTTTGCGTCCCTTAATCAGGCGAGCGATGAATTTCTTGAAGTCGATTTGGGACTTGCCGAAACTCCCCTTCAATCCATGATATAAATTGTTGCCATCTATAAAGATACTGACACGTTCCATAATACGCCCCTTTCAAATACAGGCCGAGGGCTGCAGAGCAGCCCTCGGGGGTTTATAGACCTGTCTTCCCAATGGGAAGGCAGGGAGGTAATTTCAAATATATTGTACATATATATCGGCTTCGAGGTCAAGCATATTATATAGCCGGCCGCAAAAATAGTCTCTCGTGTCGTGCTGTAACATGTCAACCATCCAGCGTGGCGGCATTACGTTCGGCTGAACTCCCGGCCGAAACCCGCACCGGCGCCGGGACTACCCGCGGACCATTCCGGCCCGACCCGACGGCGAGCCAATTGCTTTGTCTGTAAATGATTGTCGTAAGTAGACGTGAAAAAACT
>CAYZPY010000086.1:0-10946 GCA_964480425.1 uncultured Planctomycetaceae bacterium | reverse complement strand
ACGCGGCCTGCGCCTCTGCCTGGGCCTGCTTGAAAAGGTTGCGAAGCGTGGCCTCGTTGTGGGCGAAGCGTATTCCGCGCCCCCCGCCGCCGGCGGCGGCCTTGAGAGCCACCGGAAAGCCCATCCACCCTGCCACTTTCACCGCCTCGGACACGTCGTCAATCGCGCCAAGCAGCGGTTTGGATGCAGAGGCGGCGTTTTCGTCTTCCTCGGTGCTGCCGCCGTAGACGCCTTCCTTCTGGGCGTCTATGCTGTCCGGGGCGGTTGGCACCCTGGCCGACTTGGCTATCTCCTTGGCGCGGATTTTGTCTCCCACGGCCTGCATCGCGTCGGTGCCGGGACCGATGAACTCGATCTTGCAGTTGCGACAGATCTCGGCGAAGTGGGAGTTTTCTGCCAGGAACCCGTATCCGGGATGAATCGCCTCGACGTCGGCGATTTCGGCGGCGGCGATTATCCGGGCGATGTTGAGGTAACTCTCCCCCGAGGGACCGGGTCCGATGCAAATTCGCTCGTCGGCGAGGTGCAGGTAGCTGGCGTCCTTGTCGGCCTGGGAGTACACCACCACCGACTCGACGCCGAGCTCCTTGCACGCCCTGATAATCCGAAGGGCGACTTCACCGCGATTGGCTATCAGTATTCGGGAGAACATTTCGGCTTCCTGGCGCTGGGCGCGTTTCAGTCGGGCTTGACGTGGAAGAGCACCTGGTCGTATTCGACCGGTTGTGCGTTTTTGACGCAGACTTCCGAGACGGTCCCGGAGCATTCCGCCTTGATTTCGTTCATTACCTTCATGGCCTCGACTACGCACACGACTGTGTCGTCGTTGATGTGCGAGCCGACCGAGACGTACGGCTCGCTGTCGGGGCTGGGCGCCGAGTAAAAGGTTCCCACCATGGGACTCTTTACCTCGATGAATTCTTCTTCAATCTGTTCCTGTGGCGCCTGTTCGGCAGGCGCGCCCGTCGGCGGCGCCACGGGCGCCTGGGCGGGGGCGGGCATCGTGGTAACCACCGGCGAGCCGCCCTGTCCGCGCCTTATGAGTATCCGACTGTCGCTGTCGCTGATGTCCAACTCGTTCAAGTCGTTTTCGACCATGAGTTCCACGAGTTTTTTGACCTCTGTGATGTTCATTTGGTCTTCCTGTATTTGAGCCGCCGTGAATCCGCACGGAACCGGACAAGAACTGAATCTTACAACCCGGGGGCCTTTTTACTGAGCCGGCGGGCGCCGCGGGCGGTCACTTCCACGTCGTCCTCTATCCTTACGCCGCCCAGTCGCGGAATATATATTCCCGGCTCGATTGTCACAACCATGCCCTTTCGCAGCCGCCGGTCCAAGCCCAGTCCCAGACGGGGCGACTCGTGAACCTCGAGTCCCAGACCGTGTCCCACACCGTGGGTGAAATTCTCGCCGAACCCGGATTGCTCTATGACCGTCCGAGCGGCGGCGTCAACGGTCTTGCACGCCACGCCGGGGCGGATAACTTTAACGGCGGCCTCCTGGGCCTTGTGAACCACCCGGTATATCCGGGCGAGTTTCGGGGGAATTCTACCGGTGAACACCACCCGCGTCAAGTCGCTGCAATAGCCCCCCACCCTGGCGCCCCAGTCAACCAGCACCACCGAATCGCCGCGCACCTTCGTAGCGCCCGGTCGCCAGTGCGGAAGCGAGGCGTGGGCGCCGGCGGCCACGATCGTCTCGAACGCCGGACCGTCCGCACCGGCGAGTTTCATTAGGTATTCGAGTTCGGCGGCGATGTCGCGCTCCCGGCGCCCTGCGAGTTTTCCGGCGCCCCGGGCCAGCAGGTCGTCGAACGCCCCCCGGGCGACCTTCACTGCCCGTCGGATCGCCCGAATTTCCCCGGTGTCCTTAACCGCCCGCTGCTCGGCAACGATGTCTTTGGCGCCCGTCAGGCGTATGCCTTTTGTGCCCGCGTCCATGAGACGCTTGCGCGCCAGCGTCACGTGCTCGTCCTGGACAATGGCCCGGCGGACCCGGCGGCGCGAGAGTATCTTACCAATCGCCGCCGCCATGCTCCCGCTGCGCGTATGCACCTCCACGTCGGGGCACTGGTTCTGGGCCTGTTCGGTGAACCGCCCGTCAGTGACCAGGTGCGCCCATCCCTGCCCGACAATAAGGACCGAATCCTCCCCGTCAAAGCCGCACAGGTACCTTACGTCCGCCGGAGATGTGATTATCGCGGCCTGGGCGGAGATGCTCCCGGCCAGTTTCCGCCTGCGGCGGGCGTATGGGCGTTTTTCCACCGATGCTGCGGTCATGTCGAAACTCCCCAATACCCTAACCACGGCGCAGCGGCGATACAACGGGCTTTTTTGACTTGAGCGAATACTGCACCAATTGTCTAATATTCTTTTTCAATTTCGGGAAAACGTCTATATGATAAATATTCGGGTCGGATTAATAATATATCGACTCCGGTTTCGAAACCCTGCATTGGAAAGGAGCATAAAATGATTCGTAAAATATTTGGCCTGCTTTTGTGCGGATTGCTGATTTTCGTATCCGTTTCCTGCAAAGGGGGTGACCGACAAAACGAAGACTACGAGGGAGGACCGAGGATTATAGTCCTGAGATACCTTCAGGGCACCGGCTCAACCGAAGCACGCGCCAAGGGCTTCATCGATTCGGCAAAAAAAGCCGGCGCGAATATCCTTGCGGACCCATATCCCGCAGGCGGCGCCATTGAAGGTTCCAAGAAAACGGCCTCGAACGTGCTGGAAAACTACATCAGTGGCAATAAGTTGCAGGTGGACGGTGTTTTCGCTTGTAACCTTGTCTCCACGCTCGGCATGGCATCGGCGCTGGAAGACCTCCGTAAAAGCGGCGTGATAATTGACGTGAAATTCGTTGGCTTCGACTATTCCACAAAACTGGTCAGTCTTGTCCAGGAGGGCAAGATAGATGCGCTGGTCGCACAGAAACCGAGAAAAATGGGGTACATGGCGGTGGACGTACTGGTAAAACATCTCAAGGGCGAGGAGGTCAAAAGATTTTACGACACCGGCGTGGAACTTATTACGAAGGAATCTCTCCAGAATAACGAAAAAATTCGCCGTCTGGTCGGTCTGGAAAAGAACGCAGGCCCCAATGACGAACCGGAGGTCGAACAGCCCAAGAGCGATTATAAAATCGCCGTTATCCCAAAAAGCACCGGTAACGACTTCTGGAACACGGTGGAAGATGGCGCAAAGTTCGCGGCCAAAAAACACGGCGTCGCAATGTTCTGGGAAGGAACAATCAGCGAAACGGAGATCGCAGAACAGAATAAGATCATCGAAAACATGATGAACAAGAACCTGGACGGCATGGCGCTGGCGCCGCTGGACGAAAAGGTCATGGCCAAGTCCGTAGAAAACGTAGTCGAGGCCGGTATTCCAGTGGTGATCTTCGACTCGAAAGTTGCCACCGACAAGTACGTAAGTTTCGTGGCTACCGACAACGAGGCGGGAGGCCGGCTCGGCGCCGAGCACCTGATGAAAATCATCGGCAACGTCGAGAAAGAGGAATAACAACCCGCAACAGGATTCCAAAATCATCGCGCCCCGCGTGGGTCGATCGTCACACGCAGATGATAGATATTGCCAACAGAGACTCATCGCCGCCTCGCCTGAGGATGGAAGACGTTCACAAGGCCTTCGGGGCGACACTGGCGCTTCAGGGCGTGAATCTGAGCGTCAACTCAGGCGTGATACACGCACTTGTCGGCGAGAACGGCGCCGGTAAAAGCACCCTGATGAAGGTCCTCAGCGGCGCGCATAATGCCGACCGAGGCAAAATGTGGCTGGACGGAGAGCCATTCCATCCGAAAAATCCACTGCACGCACGCAAAACCGGCGTGGCAATGATTTACCAGGAACTGTCCCTGGCGCCTCACCTGTCGGTCATGGAGAACATCCTGCTTGGCATGGAGCCCCGTCTTGGTCCGCTGGTCAGGTGGGAGCAAATGCGCCAAAGGGCTGTCGATGCCCTGTCGGAGGTCGGCGTGGGCAACATCCGCCCGCAGACACAGGTCAGATACCTCTCCATCGCCCAGCAGCAACTGGTGGAAATCGCCCGGGCGGTGGCCATGAAGTGCCGAGTGCTGGTGCTCGACGAGCCCACCAGTTCGCTGACGCTGAAGGACATCGAAAAACTCTTCGACCTTATCCGTCGGCTCAAGACCCGCGGGCTGGCGATAGTGTACATTTCGCACTTCCTGGAGGAGGTGCGCGAGGTCAGCGATCGCTTCACGGTTCTCCGCGACGGCATGACGGTCGGAAGCGGCACAACCGCCGATACGCAAGTCAAAGAGATAATCGCCATGATGGTCGGGAGGGAAGTTTCCGAACTGTATCCGCGCTCCAAGCGCACAGCGGGCGAGGTCGTGCTGGACGTGGGCGAACTTGCCGGTCAGAACAAGCCGAAATCGGCGTCGCTGCAACTGCGTCGGGGAGAAGTGCTTGGCATCGCGGGGCTGGTCGGGGCCGGACGAACGGAAATGCTGCGGGCGCTTTTTGGCCTGGACCCGGTGCAAAAAGGCGATATCAAACTCGGCACTTACGTCGGTCCCGCCTCGCCCCGGAGGCGATGGATACAGGGCGCCGGGTACCTCAGCGAAGACCGCAAAAACGAAGGACTGGCCGTGGGCCTGACCATCGCCGACAACGTAACGCTGCCGCGACTGGACGGTCTGGGACCGTGGCGGCTGGTGCGCCCGTCAAAACAGGCAGACGCAACCAAGCCCTGGATTGACAAGATTCCCATCAAGTGCCAGGGTCCCACACAGAAGGTTTTGTCCCTTTCGGGCGGCAACCAGCAGAAGGTCGCCGTGGCGCGCCTGCTTCACGCCGACGTGGACGTGCTGCTGATGGACGAGCCCACCCGGGGCATCGACGTGGGCTCAAAGGCGCAGATTTATCGCCTCATAGACGAACTGGCGGTGGGCAACCCCGAACTGGGACGCCAGCCCAAGGCGATTATCATGATAAGCAGTTATCTGCCCGAACTTATGGGCATATGCGACCGCATCGCCGTGATGTGCCGCGGGCGACTCAGCGAAGCGAAAAACGTCGAAGACTGGGATGAGCATTCATTGATGCTCACCGCAACCGGACAGGATTAATACCAATGTCACAAAGTACCCTGCCGCCGCCGAACATCCTACCCTCGCAGGGAAAAATGCCCCTGGGACAGCGCCCCTGGTTCAATACTCTCGGACGGCTCGTCGCGCTTGTGCTGGTGTTCGCCTTTTTCACCGCGGCGGTGGGCATTAGAAATGCCGCTAAAGGCGATGATTTCTGGCGATTTTGTTCTGCGAGAAACATCGAAACCATGCTGCGCCAGAGTTGCGTTTACGGCACTGCCGCCATGGGGATGACAATGGTTATCATAAGCGCGGGAATAGACCTCTCTGCGGGGTCGGTCATAGCGCTGAGCGTTGTGGTTACCGCGTGGATACTCAGACTGAGCTACGGCGCGCCGGACCCGGACGGGGACGGCACCGTCACGCGCTACCTGATTACGGATTATCCGAATCTCCTGCCCATCGCCGCGCTTATAGGGGGCGTGCTGGCAGGCGCGCTGGCGGGGCTGGGCAACGGACTGATGATTGTCTCCATGCGCCTGGTGCCGTTTATAGTAACGCTGGGCACGATGGGGATATACCGCGGCCTGGCAAAGGGTATCGCCGGCTCGGAGCATATCTACACCGAGGACACCTGGTTGAAATCAATCCTGGACCCCACGCTGGTTCCGTTTTTGAACTGGATCAGGGGTATAGGTACCGGTGAAGCGCCACAGGGTCTCGGCTGGCTCATCCTTCCGCTGGGCGTGTGGATAATGCTTAGCGCGCTGCTTATTGCGTGGTTCATCCTCCGCTACATGCGGTTCGGGCGGCACGTGTTTGCCGTCGGCTCTAACGAAGAAACCGCGCGCCTGTGCGGCGTGCCGGTGGGACTTACGAAAATTATAGTTTACGCGCTTGCGGGTTTCTTTTTCGGTCTGGCGGCGCTTATGCAGTTTTCGTTCATCGACGGGACCGGAAATCCCCAAACGGCCAAAATGTACGAGTTGTTTGTCATCGCCTCGGTGATTATAGGCGGGGCGAGCTTCACCGGGGGCGAGGGCTCGGTGTTCGGTTCGCTAATCGGCGCGCTTATCATCACCATCCTCTACGCCGGGAGCCAGCAGATGCAGTGGCCAAGATGGGTCCAGGACGTAATCATCGGCGCAATCATCATCGTGGCCGTGGCCATCGACCAGTTGCGTCATCGAAGGACGACCTGAACGCCGCCGACCGGGGCGGAACACAACTCAAAATTATATTCGGCCGCGAATCTGCGCGATGTAATCCATACCCTCACGCCCCTGCACTCCAAACTCGACAAGTCAAAACCGGGCGACTGGCCCTACCATCATCGCGAGCCGGGCCAGTCGGCAAGCGGCGTGACATCCGGAAGCGGCGGCGGTGTTCGACCTAAAGTCCAGGCCGGTTCAAGCGCCACGACGATTCGCACCGCCTTTTTCGTCTTCGGCAGTTCAATCAAAAGCCGGCGGAAGCCCTCGCACCTTCGCTGGGGTGGTTTCTGCTCGGCGGATTCGGTGGTGAACTTTACGCCCGCCGGCGAGAGTATCCGTGCATAAACACTTTCTTTGCCATGCTTTAAAATCGCCGTATCGCCGTTTACGTCAATCTCCGCCTCGGTGGTCATACCCCACGTAATCCGCGCGGATTCCTTCAGTAAGAATTCATCCTGAATTATCGCGACCGTCCGCGGCGACCCGACCCCGCTGCGATTTGTAACCAGGGCCGTGCCGCGCAACGCTCGCTTCGCCGACGGAGTGTAAGCAGACGTGAAATCCACAACGGCGCCCTTGAAATCTTCCCCCTCGGCGAACTTCACGATGCGCGACTCGCCTTTGGCGTTCTGGTCCTTTCCGTTTACCAGCGGTACGTTGTGGCTGCGGGAGTTGAGGCAGTAGTATTTCCACCGTCGCCCGCCGGGTTTGTTATCCCAGTAGCCCGGCAGGTTGTAATTGTCGGCCCCCAGGTCCACCGCCCATCGCACGCCCCGGGCATCGAATACGAACTGACCCAAATCAAGGTGCCCGTGGTTGACTTGGTTATAGCCGGCCTTTGTGGCCAGGTATATCGCATTCTTGTCCCACGCCGAGCCCTTAAAACACGGCGCGCGGAACGTGGCCACCTCGACCTCGCCGCGGAAGTACTTGGCCTCGGTCAACTCCGCCAGCGGATTGCTCTTCGGTTCGCCCACGTACCAGATGACGTCCTCGGGCTCGGCGGTGCGACCATGGAGCAGGTTATGCTGGAACTGCGCATATGCCGGGGCGTCATACGTCCGCGCCAGCCAGAACAGGCACGACATGGGCCCCACGCGGCAATACGCCCTTTGTCCGGCGTCGGCAAAGTTGAACATCAGCCCATTGGGCCCGGTCGTGTATATGGGAAACATCCCCGCCTCATCCAGGCCCGGCGTCTCGGACAGGCCGAAATCCGTCTTCATGGTCGTGTTCAGCGCACAAAGCCCGTAGGCGGTGTAACGCGTAGCGTAATGCCAGTAGCCCGGACCCTCGCCCCACGCGCCGTCGGGGGCGTAACTTTTAAGCGCCCCGGGAAATGAATTCACGCCCGCGGCGATGATTCTTGCAGCGACCTGCGGCTCCTCCTGCCACACCGCAAGTGCCCCGATTATCATTCCCCCGTTGCAGACCTGGTTCCAGTTGAAGTCGGACCTGGTCCACCACCCGTCGGATTTATAAACCTTCCATCCGGGCTCCAGGCCCTTTTGAATCAGCGCTTTGCGGATTTCGGCGCGGGTCTTTTGGTCCATGCGCCCGTATAGCCAGTCGTACCCGACTCCGACGGCGTGGGACATCTCGGCGGTGTCCAGAAAGTGCGACGGGTTCCAGTCCTTGAATTCGCACACGGCCTGCATGTTTTGAATCGCCACCTCGGCGTAGTTTTTCTCGCCGGTGATGCGATGCGCCAGAGCCAGCGCGTAAATCCTGTCCAGGCATCGCCTGCTGACGTGCAACAGGCGCGGGCCGTGCTTGTCGTACGTCAGCATCGGCTTTTCCAGATACCCATCCGCGCGCTTGATCGCGTCCTTGACGTAGTTTTTCAGCGTCTCGTCGCGCACAGAGAGTTTGGACAACTCCTTAAGGCGGGCGCCGGTGAGAATCAGGTACGGATGAGGGGCCCGGCTCTTTTCGAGTATTTCCAACACCCTTTTGGAACTGACTTTATCGGCAGCCACGGAGGTATCGCACAACGACGCAATCACAAGTGACGCCAGTATCATTAATCGACGCATCCTTAATCTCCTTCCGCTTGATTTACGAATGGCCGCAGATAGTTAAACTCCGAAGAAGCGCCTTGCGTTCCGCGTTGTTATCTCGGCGATTTTTTCCCCAGTTGTACCGCGCACGGCGGCGAGGCACTCGGCCACGTGCACGACGTTGGCGGGCGTGTTGACTTTCTGCTTGCGGACGGGCTCGGGCGACAGATACGGCGCGTCGGTCTCAATCAGCAACTGTTCGTCGGGGACGACCTTAGCGGCCTTGCGTATGTCGCCGGCGTTTTTAAACGTGACTATTCCCGAGAAGCTCACCGTCGCCCCGATTTCCAGCGCCCGCCGAACCTGTCCCTCGTCGCCGGTGAACGAGTGAAACAGCACTCGCCGCGGATTTATGTCGGAATCGCCGATTATCAAAAGCGTGTCGTCGAACGCATCGCGGCTGTGAACAACGACCGGAATCTCGAGTTGGGCCGCCAGGCCCAACTGCTCGGCGAATACCATCTGCTGGTCGACGCGGTCCGAATAATCGTAGTGGTAGTCCAGTCCCGTCTCGCCCACGGCGAGGCAGCCCTGCATGTTTGCAAACTGTTCGATGGCGCGGAGGTAGTCGCCTTCGACGCTTCCGGATTCGTGAGGATGAACCCCCGCCATGAACCACACGTCGGAATATTTCTCCGCAAGTTTGGCCCCAAGCACCGCCTCGGACGGGTCGCCGGCGGCGCAGAGGCAACCGATGACGCACGCCCTGCGGGCCTCGGCAATGACCTGCTCTATACGACCCGCCAGGCGATCGTCGGCGAGGTGACAGTGTGTGTCGATCAGCTCCATTCGGCCTGCGATATTATGACGCACGTCCATCTCAATCAACACTTGCCACCGCCGGGCGGGTTAAATATTATTGTGAGCGCGGCGAATTATTCATCAGTAACGATCCGGAATACAGGATTGGAGCAGGTCAATGTTATATTACAACCGTCGTAACTTTCTAAAATCCGCAGGTCTGGGAACAGCATTGCTGTCCATGCCAAATGTCCTCAAGTCCGCACGGCACAGCCCCTCCCCACGACCCAACATACTGTTCATAATGTCCGACGATCACTGCGCACAGGGCATCGGGGCGTACGGCGGACGACTGGCAAAGTTGAACCCCACGCCGAACATCGACAAACTCGCCTCGGAAGGAATGCTGCTGGAGAACTGCTTCTGCAACAACTCCATCTGCGTCCCGTCGCGCGCCAGCATACTGACCGGTCAGTACAGCCAGACCAACGGCGCGCTGGACCTGAACGACAAATTGCTGCGCGAGAGGCACTATCTATCCAAACTGATGCAAAAGGCCGGATACAACACCGCCATGCTCGGCAAGTGGCACCTGAAGGTCGAGCCGAACGGCTTCGACTACTACAAGGTCCTTCCCGGACAAGGTAAATATTTCGACCCGGAATTCCACGAGATGGGCAAGGGCAAATGGCCGAAGAACAAAGTCAAACACAAGGGCCACTCATCCGACGTGATAACCGACATCGCCCTGGACTGGTTCAAAAACAAGCGCCAAGCAGACAAACCGTTCTTCCTGATGCTGCATTTCAAGGCGCCCCACGACATGTTCCAGAACGCAAAGCGGTACGATTCGTATCTCGAAGACGTGGAAATACCCGAGCCGGACAGTCTCTACGATCGCGGCGAGGGCTCGGTGGCCACACGGGGCGAGAACAACTCCCTGGTCCACAAGATCGGCACGTCCGTCTCAAAGCGGCATCACGAGCGCAACATGGGCAAGCACATGAACGTGGACCAGTCCCTGCCGGACAAGCAGTACACGCACGTGGCCTACCAGAGATATCTCAAACGCTACCTCCGTTGCGTAAAGGGCGTGGACGACAATCTGGGGCGCCTGTTTGAATACCTCAAAAAGAACGATCTGATGGACAATACGGTGATAATGTACACCGACGACCAGGGATTCATGCTCGGCGAGCACGACTACATCGACAAGCGCTGGATGTACGAGGAATCGATGCGGATGCCTTTCATCATCCGCTACCCAAAGACCGTCAAGCCCGACTCGCGCACCGACGCCCTTATAAACAACACCGACTTCGCGCCGACGATGCTGGACTTCGCCGGCGTGGACGTTCCGGATTACATGCAGGGTCGAAGTTTCAAATCCGTCGTCGAGACCGGCAAAGAGCCCGACGACTGGCGCGACGCCACTTATTACCGATACTGGATGCATATGGCCCATCACTGGAACCCGGCGCACTTCGGCATCCGCACCAAGCGATACAAGCTGATTTTCTTCTACGGCCGCACGCCCGACGGAAAGAACCAGACACCTCCCGGATGGGAAATGTACGACCTGAAAAAAGACCCCCACGAGATGGACAACGTCTACAACGAGCCCCAATACGCCGAAGTGCAGAAGCGCCTGAAGGCCAAACTCAAAAGCGTGCGGGAAAAACTAAACGAGACCGACGAGGACTACCCCGCCATTCAAAAGATCATCGAGAAACACTGGGACGATTAAAACGGACTACAAACTAATAATCGGGCCGGTCCATATGGGCCGGCCCACGAGTGTCCCATCATAAGTCGAATAATGACAACTGGATAGAATTTGGCTGA
>CAYZPY010000085.1:8324-10990 GCA_964480425.1 uncultured Planctomycetaceae bacterium | reverse complement strand
GTCGTCTACGCGGCCTCGGTCGACGTGTCGGTCGGCCGGATGTTCCTCGCCGGCGTCATCCCCGGCCTGCTCGCCGGCCTGATGCTGATGGTCGGCATCTGGATCGCCGCTCGGTGGCGCAACCTGCCGGCGGAGCCGTGGCGCGGCTGGCGCGAGGTCATCGACAGCGCCCGCGAGGCGGCCTTTTTGCCCGCGGCGGCGGGTCCGCAATCGGATAATTTCAGATGCACCCCGTCGAGAACCTGGTCGGTGGTGATGAGCCACTTGTGCCCACACGCCCGCACCACCGCGCAATCGTCGCCCGGACCCACCAGCACGTTATCGGAATCTACCATGCCCTGGCGGCGAATCCACTCTATAAGTTCCCGCTCCCGCATGATTAACGCAGTTCTCGTTCCCAGTACGCCAGTTGGCTGCGCAGTTGCCTTTTGCCCGACGAGCCCTCCGGTCTGTAGTGCTTGACAATGTTCTCGGCGCCGAGGTAATCGTAGACGTCGCCGACTATCTTGTCGCAGACCTCTTGCAGGGTCTCCAGCGGAAGTTCGCAAAGCGGCTTGTTCAACTTCTCGGCGCGCAGGACAAGCCGCCCGACGATCTGGTGCGCCTTGCGAAAGGCGACACCTTTGCCGACCAGATATTCCGCCAGCGAGGTGGCGTCCATGTATCCGGCCTGGATGGTGCCCGCCACGGCATGGGTGTTGAAACCGGCGGTCTTGACGATTCCCTCGGCGATGGTCAGCGCACGCTCCACGGTGGCCACGGCGGAAAACGCGTATCGCTTGTCGTCCTGAAGGTCCCGGTTGTACGCCAGCGGAAGCGATTTCATAAGCGTCAGCATGCCCACCAGGTTCGATATCCCCGAGGCGGACTTTCCGCGGATCAGCTCCAGCGTGTCGGGGTTCTTCTTCTGGGGCATCATCGAACTGGACGTGCAGTACGAATCGTGGATTTCCATCATGGCGAACTCCTGGGAGCAGTAGATAATCCAGTCTTCCGCCCAGCGCGAAAGGTGCACGCCGATCATCGCGCAGTCGAAGCACAGTTCCGCCAGAAAATCGCGCCCCGAGGTGGCGTCGATGCTGTTTCGCGACACCTGCGCGAATCCCAGCAGTTCGGCGGTGCGCTTGCGGTTCAGCGGAAGCGAAGTGCCCGCCACCGCGCCGCTGCCCAGCGGACATACGTCGATCCGCCGGCGGGCGTCAATCAGCCGTTCGGCGTCCCGCTGGAGCATTTCCACGTACGCCAGAAGCACGTGCCCCGCCAGCGCCGGCTGGGCGCGCTGAAGATGCGTATAGGCGGGTATTATCAAATCCTTGTACTTCCGCGCCAGTTCCACAAACGCGCGCTGAAGCGACCTTACCGACTCGACAAGGTCGTCCGCCGCGTCTCTCGCCCACAGGCGCAGATCGAGCGCTACCTGGTCGTTGCGGCTTCTGCCGGTGTGCAGCTTGCCACCCGCCTGTCCGACGCGGTCTATCAGGGCCTTCTCGATTACCATGTGTATGTCTTCCAACTCGACCGGGGTCTCAAGTCGCCCGGTTCGCAAATCCTCCGATATGCTCAACAGGCCCTTTTTAATCCGGGCGAATTCCTTCTTCTTGAGAATGCCCACCTCGCTCAGCATCTGCGCGTGCGCGATGGAGCCGGCGATGTCGTACCGCCACAGTGTGCGGTCCGCATCGAGACTGGAAAGGAACTCCGCCGTGGCATCGTCCGCCCGGGCGGTCAGTCTCGCCTGCCATGACTTGGACGGGCGGGCGGATTTTTTCTTGCCTGTTTTCTTTTTGGCCATCTGCTAATCCTCCCCGACGACGATAGTAGGTTCCACCGGCGACGGTGTCAACGCCCGACCTCCGGCGGGCGTTTGTTCGGCGGCGGACAGAATATATTTATACCCCCCGTCCGCCTCATGTATAATCCGTCCGGTCACGACGGATACGGAGAACCGGACAATGGATAGAATTTCGCTTGTGCCCAGGGAGATGTTTTTCACCAAGGGCGTCGGCAAACACAGCACGCGTTTGCAGAGTTTCGAAATGGCGCTGCGGCGAGCGGGTATAGAAAAATGCAACCTCGTTCGCGTATCGAGTATCCTTCCGCCCAAATGTAAAATCCTTTCCCGCTCGCGCGGACTGAACAAGCTCAAGGCCGGGCAGATTACGCCCGTTGTGCTGGCCGAGGCGTCCACCAACGAACCGTCCCGCATGGTCGGTGCGGGTCTGGGCCTGGCACAGCCGGCCGGGCACGACCAGTACGGATACATCAGCGAACATCACGGCTTCGGGATGAGCAACAGGAAGCTTGCCGACTTTGTGGAGGACATGGCAGCAACAATGCTCGCCACCACGTTGGGAATCGAGTTCGATCCGGAAACCGCCTACGACGAAAGAAAGGAAATATACAAGATATCGGGCAAAATCGTCCGCACGCGTGCGTGCGTCCAGACCGCTGAGGGCGACAAAGACGGGCTGTGGACGACCGTCGTGGCCGGGGCCGTTATGCTGATGTGACTCTCGAAGGGCGCTATGTCCAAACAGGCACATAACCAGGGCGCATTTCTCGATCTTCCCGGGCGACTGTGCGACCCGGCCGATTCGCATTACGCGGTGCTGCCGATACCTTACGAGCAAACCGTAACTTACAAGCCGGGCACGTCCGGCGGTCCC
>CAYZPY010000085.1:0-8314 GCA_964480425.1 uncultured Planctomycetaceae bacterium | reverse complement strand
CCCGCCGCCATTATCGAAGCGTCCGGGCAGGTGGAATGGTTCGACCAGGAGCTCGAGGGCGAATTCGTCTCGTGCGGGATAACCACGCGCCCGGCGACAGGCGCCTCCGGCGACGACGCCGCAAAACAACTTGGCGAAATTCGCCGCGCCGCCGGGGAACTTATGCGCGACGGAAAATTTCTGCTGTTGCTGGGCGGGGAGCATACCATAACCGTGCCGCTCGTGCAGGCGGCGACGGAGGTGCACGGCTCGCTGGGCGTGCTCCAGATTGACGCACATGCAGATCTGCGCGACGAATACGACGGGACGAAACTCTCGCACGCCTGCGTGATGCGAAGGATTCTGGAGACAACGCAGAACATCTGTCAGGTGGGTGTCAGGAGCTATTCGCTGGAGGAATCGCGGCAGTGTCCCCGCCAGGTGGGGCGGTTCATCACGCCGCGGATTATAGCGCAGCAGCCCCAATGGATTGAACGGGCCCTGGACCTGCTGCCCCGTCGGGTGTACGTGACCATAGACGCCGACGGACTGGACCCGTCAATCGCCCCCGGCGTGGGCACGCCTGAGCCCGGCGGGCTGACCTGGCCTCAGGTTACCTCGCTGCTGCGGGCCCTCTGTGCCGAGAAACAGGTCGTGGCCGCCGACATAGTAGAGGTCCGCCCCATCCCGCCCAATCACGTCACGGAATACATTGCGGCCCGCCTGGCGTATAAGATAATCGCCTATACGCAGGTCTGAACCGGGCGGGGAAAACCACTGGCATGTTGAACTTCCGCGGTAATGCGGCTTACAATATTATCCGGCAGGATGAAGGATTACCACGATGGGCAAAAGAAAGCAAAAGCCGCTGGAGAAACTCACCGAAGCGGTCCTTGACAGTTACTCGCAGGACAGGCGCACCCAGCGCGTGGGTCACGCCTTCCTACCGTCCAGGCAGAACATAGTCGGCATACTTCAGGAGATGCGCCAACTTCTTTTTCCGGGCTACTTCGGACAGCAGGACCTCACCGAAGAGAACGTCAGGTTCCACGTTGGCAACCTGCTGGCGCGCATAAAGCGCGACCTGGCCGATCAGATATACAACTGCCTGTGCACCGCCCAACAGAATTGCCTCCCCGAGGATTGCCGTAAGCAGGCCGAAAAAATCACCCGTAAATTTCTCGCCACCATCCCCGACGTGTGCGATAAGCTCGCCCTGGACGCCCAGGCCGCTTACGATGGCGACCCGGCGGCCAAGAGCATCGACGAGGTTATCTACTGCTACCCGGGCTTCTACGCCGTCACCGTTTATCGCGTGGCGCACGAACTGGCCGAGTTGGGCGTGCCGCTCATGCCGCGCATAATGACCGAGTATGCCCACAGCGTCACCGGCACGGACATCCACCCCCGCGCGCACATAGGTAAAAGTTTCTTCATAGACCACGCCACCGGCGTGGTCATCGGCGAGACCACCGAAATCGGCGACAACGTCAAGATGTACCAGGGCGTAACGCTGGGCGCTATGAGTTTCCCCAAGGACGAGCGGGGAAGGGTGATCAAAGGGCTCAAACGCCATCCCACAATCGAGGATAACGTCACCATCTACTCCAACGCGACCATCCTGGGCGGAAAGACCGTCATCGGCAAAGGCGCCACGGTCGGTGGAAACACCTTCGTCAGCGATTCCATCCCTCCGGGCAAGATGGTCGTTCAGCAGCCCCCCCCGCAGCGCGTGGAGACCAAAAAAAAGAAAAAACGATCACGAAAATAACTCCCGGTATTCCACCGGCGCCCCGTCCGTTTTGGCGTTGCACAAAATCATTTTGCTGATTTGACCAAGTTGACTTGCCGCTGGAAATACACCTGAAGAACCGTTCTCGTGCGCCGCCACGCACAAGGCGCAAAAAAACGGCGGGCCCGCCGCGGGGGGGGACGGCAGGCACCGCCTCTCATTCGAACCGGTCGGGGGAGAACCGGTTCGATACGGGGTCAAACGGTTTATTTAAATAATCTCCACTATAAGGTCAACACCTTATTGTGAATTTATATATAACGACTTTAATAATTCTACGCAAGAATAATTAGGGTGTTTACCCTAAACAATTTTTTGATGCAAAATCTCCCGCATGCGTAACATCCTGAGATTAATACAGATAATCCTCCCATTCAGCCCGTCTCACGGAATCAAAAAGGAGTCATTTATTTTGCCCCTTTTGCCCTGTGTTTCACTTCCGCCGCTGGATGAATAAATATCATCATCCATGACCTTGTCCGGACGCTCAATCCACTTGGCCGAACCGTCCAGTCTGGCTACATTCTCGCCGTCCTGATTGTGATTGAACGAGTTGGCCTCTTTGGCTTCTATTTGCCCGTCTCCGTCGATGTCCTTGCAGACATCCTGATAGGACTGGATGTTTTCTTCGTCTAACGTGCAGCGCGGATTCTGGTCCGCAATTATAACCAGGTCCGTGGAAAGTTTGCTGATCGGTTCGTCGTAGTAATTCACCATGGACAGGTAACTGTAAGACAGTGAGCTGACCTTGATGTCGGATTTGTACTCGAACTGTTCGTCATCCATGAGCGGTTCCCGCCAGTTGCGTCGCAACTCGGCCTCGGGACACAGGAACGCCTTGAGAGGCACCCAGGAATTTAGGGGGGAGTACTTTTTACCGCCTGGATTATAATCCGGCTTCCTCCCCGTGGCCAGCAGCCACAGGCATCCGGGGTTGCCCTTTTCCGTGTCGCCCCAGTTCGAGGTCCTCACCCAGCCCTTTGCATTGCTGGTGATGTTAGGAAGCGTAGAGCCGATCCCCCTTCGGTGCCAGGAGGCGTCCGTGGCGTATGTAAGCGCGCCCTTGGCGATGGAGCCGACGTTATTGTAACAGGTTGTGCGGAACCCGCGGATGCGAACCTGGTTAAAACTCGGCAGCAGGATGGCCACCAGAACGATTATAATGGATATCACCACCAGCAGCTCAACCAGTGTAAATCCACGCGTAAAGCGCCCGCGTGAAAAGGTGTGTTTCGCCGCCGGGTACGTGTTTATCGCGCCGTGTCGAATCATATGTTTCCGGCCGCCTTTCTCGTCTATATTATAGGCATAATTGCACGGGGCGGTCAACAACCTGTTGAATTTGCCGACTTCTTGTCAGGACCGGCGTTTACACTTATATTAAGCAATCAGGGAGAGGTGCCGGAGTGGCTGATCGGGCGGCATTGGAAATGCCGTGTGCCCGTTAGGGTACCGCGGGTTCGAATCCCGCCCTCTCCGTTGGGTCGAATCAGACCGGCACGCGCAAATTGCCGCAATCATGAAGTTGCGATTGTCACGACCCGACAGGAGGGTATGTTTCCGAGCGTATTTCGCAGGAGTCGCACCGGTATTCCATGAATGCACACAGCGGTGACAACGACAGGCCCGCCGGGCTGGATGATTTGGCGGCCCTTTCCCGGCGATTCGGGCGGGATGAGGATTTCGTCATCGCCGCCGGCGGCAACACCTCGCTCAAGACCGACGGGGTGATTTACGTCAAGGCCAGCGGACGCAGCCTGGCGAATGTAACCGTCGAGGACTTCGTAGCCATGGACAGGGGCAAACTCGACGCCCTTTTGCGCGAAGATTTCGGGTTCGACGCGGGTGCCCGTCGCAGGCGGTTTAATGCGGGCCTGCTGGCGGCAAGGACGAATCCGGACTGCCCCCTTCGCCCGTCGGTGGAGAGTCTGATGCATAATTTTCTACCGGGTATGTTTGTTGTGCACACCCACCCCACACTGGTCGGCGCCGTGGCGTGCTGCCGCCGGGGCCGGCAGATAACGCGGGAAATCTTTGGCGCCGAAGTGATATACGTTCCCTGGGCCGAACCGGGGCTTGACGTTGCCCGCGTGGTCGCCTCGGCGGTGGAAAACTACGCCCGTCAATACGACGCCGGGCCCCGGGCCATTATCCTGGAAAACCACGGGTTCATCGTCGCCGCCGACGCCGCCGAAGAAATCGAAACAAGGACCGACCGCATTATTTCCGCGATCGAGGATTATCTCAAAAATGTCGAAGCCGGCAGGCCTTTCGGGTTGAAAGCCGACGCCGGCGAGCGTGGCGATCGGGAACTTGTCGAAACGCTGAAAAACCTTCTGCAAACGTTATTGGCCCGGGGCGGCGTGCCCAAAGCGATAACATTCGATAATTCGTCGTCGGTGCGCGAACTTGTCTGCGGCGCCGACGGCGCATCGGCGGCCCTGTGTGGACCCGTAACGCCGCATCAGGTGATATACTGCGGCGCACTGCCGATGTGGTTCGAACTGCGAGCCGACGAGAACGCAGGTGAAATGAAATCGCGCCTCCGGCGCAGCATCGGGGATTACACACGGCGTCACGGCGCCGTGCCCGTTATAGTGCTGGCGAGGGGGCTTGGCATGTTCGCCGCCGGCGACGACAGCCGCCGGGCCGAGGTGGCGGCGAAAATATACCGCAACACCGCCGAAATACTTGCATGGGCGCGGCGCCTGGGCGGGATAAAACCCATCGGCGACGAGACCGACGAAGTAGTCGGATATTTCCACAATGAGGGCAGGCGTATGCGTCGCGCCGCCGGGGATACAGGCGGACAGTGACCATGACCGAAGCGGTCGAAAAAATTCCCGATACTCAATACGCCGTGGAACTGACCGGTCCGGGCCGGCTGCGGCTCAACAGGGCCAAGAAGGTCCACAGGCCCGGCCCGCACCAGTTGCTTATCAGAATCGAGGCGGTGGGCCTGTGCTTTTCCGACATCAAACTGCTGCGGCAGTTTTCGCAGCACTCCCGCAAGGGACCCGTCGTTGAGGGCATCGACCCGCAGGTGCTCGGCGAGATTCCCTCCTACAGACCCGGGGAGATGTCCACAGTTTGCGGGCACGAGACGGTCGGCGTCGTCGTCGCCACCGGCGAGAGGGTCGCACGCCACCGCGCCGGTCTGCGGGTGGTGGTCGAGACGGACTATCGCTGGCTGAAGACCGCCGCCTCGGCCGCGCCGGCGCTTGGATATAACTTCGAAGGCGCGCTACAGCAGTACGTGATAATGGACGAGCGCATAATCGTGGACCCCCGCACGGGCGAGTCCATGCTCATCGAGGTGGATCGTCGGCACAGCAGCTCGGCGCTGGCGCTGGTTGAGCCGTGGGCATGCGTGGAGGACTCGTACGCCGGTGCCGATCGACGCAGGCCGATGGACGGCGGGAAGATGCTCGTCATCGCCGATCGGGGCGTGGACGTCGGGGGTCTGGGGGCGGTTCTGGGTGAGGGTTCGGCGCCGGCGTCGATAACGGCCGTCGCTGACGAGGCGCAACTTCGTACGCTGGAAGGATTCGGCGTTCCCGTTTCCGCCGCGGCGGGCATCGAAGGCGCGGGTGGTTTTGAATTCGACGACGTCGTCTGTTTCGGCGCGTCGCCCGAGGTCATCGAGACAATCAACGACAAGGTCGCCCCTGGCGGAATCATCGCGGTTGTAACCGGCGGGCGGCGCGTCGGGCGAAAGGTCAACATAAACGTCGGGCGCATGCACTACGAAAAAAGCCGCTGGACCGGAACCGCCGGCGACAATCCCGCCGCGGCATACGGGTCGATTCCGACCAGCGGCGAAATCCGCCCCGCCGAGAAGATAATCGTCGTCGGCGCTGGCGGACCGATGGGACAAATGCACATGATCCGCAACATATGCAGCGGCGTGGAGGGCATTTCGATCACAGGGACCGAGACGGACGATTCGCGTCTTAATGCCTTGGCGGCGAAAGTCGGGCCTATAGCCCGTCGGCACGGCGTGGAGATGCGGTTGATTAATCCGCGCAGGGAAGAGCCGCCCGACGGATATACTTACTGGGCGATTATGGCGCCGTCGGCGCCCCTGGTTGCCCGGGCGGTGGAAAAATCCGCGCCCGGTGGTCTTGTCAACATCTTTGCGGGGATCGCGCCCGAGGTGAAATGCCCGGTGGACCTGGACGCCTACATCGAAAAAGGGTGTTTCATGCTCGGCTCCAGCGGGTCGGTTCTCGACGACATGAAAATCGTTCTGGACAAGTTGGACCGCGGCGTGCTGGACACGAACATCTCCGTCGACGCCGTTTCGGGCATGGCGGGTGCGATCGCCGGCATCTGCGCGGTCGAGAACCGAACGCTTTGCGGAAAGATCGTGGTTTACCCCGCCCTTGGCGAACTGGCGCTTACGCCGCTTGGCGAGATGAAAAATTCGTTTCCCACCGTCGCCGAACGCCTGGACGACGGGACGTGGACCGCCCAGGCCCAGGCCGAACTGTTCCGCCTGTGCCGGTGAGGACGTCCCGCCCGCGGGCGGGACGAAAAATATCCGCGCGCCTCCTTGAAAACGCTCCCCGATAGCGATAAGTTTTGAGATTCTCGGGCGCGCGTTTCGCGTCCGGACGCGTGCGCGCCTGTCGCAGAGGCGTGCATGCGTTCCCAGGCCGCCGAGTCTGGAATAGGCGTTATTTGGAATAATGGTCTGTTATTCAAAGGAGAAGAGACAATGGCCAAGATGACGGGCGTATTTCTGCCGGGCAACAGCACGGTGGAATTCAAGGAAGTGGACGTACCCGAGCCGGGACACGGACAGGTGCTGGTCAAGATGAAGGCCTCGTCGATATGCGGCAGCGACATTCGCGCCATATATCGCGAGCACCTGGGCAAGGGACCCGAGGCGTACCAGGGCGTAATCGCCGGGCACGAGCCCGCCGGTCAGATCGCAAAGGTCGGACCGGGATGCAAGGAATTCAAGACAGGCGATCGTGTGGTGATATATCACATATCCGGGTGCGGCATATGCGAAGACTGCAAGCACGGATACATGATAAGCTGCAAGAGTCCGCACCGAGCGGCCTACGGATGGCAGCGCGACGGCGGACACGCCCAGTACCTCCTGGCCGAGGAAAACACCTGCGTTCGCCTTCCGGACTCGCTGACTTACGTAGACGGGGCGTTGTGCGCGTGCGGGTTCGGCACGTCGTGGGAGGCGCTGACGAGGATAAACGTCTGCGGGTCCGACCGGTTGTTGGTGACGGGAATGGGTCCGGTCGGTCTGGCGGCGGCGATGCTGGGCAAAGCCCTGGGCGCCGCCACGGTCATCGGGACCGACATTGTCGATGAGCGCCTGAAACTCGCCGAGGATCTCGGGCTTATCGAACACGCCATCAAGGCCGACGACAATGACAAGGCCCTGGAGCAGATAAAGGAAATCACCGACGGGCGCGGTTGCGAGGCGTCCATCGACTGCTCCGGAGCGCCGGCCGGGCGGCTGCTCGCGCTGAAAGGCACGCGCCAGTGGGGTCGGTGCGCGTTCGTCGGCGAGGGAAACAAGGTCGAGTTCGACGTTTCGCCCGTGCTGATTCACGAGCAGATAACGCTTTACGGCTCGTGGGGGACCTCGCTGAAGCACCTCCAGGACCTGGTCGAGAGACTGGATCGCTGGGGCATCCATCCCGACAAAACGTGCACTGATCGGCTTCCGCATTCCGAGGCGGAAAAGGCGTATCAACTCGCCGACGAAGGCAGGACCGGAAAAGTCTGCATCGTTTACGAAGATTAAAACAACATCGCAAAATCGATTCCACAAGACCCGTCGGCGAGTAACCGTCCGGCGGGTCTTGTTGCTGCACAACGCGGGGAATCCTTACGCGGCGAACCGCGCCGGTTATCGCAGTTTCAATAATTCCTGACGTACCCTGGGTAACTATGCGATTCCCGGCGCGCCGGTATATCAGCGGTTTTTATGGATCGCCGTAATTTGCCGGCCCGGCCCGGAGTATGCGGGGTAGTATAAGAGCAAGTGCGGCGAAAATACCCGCAACGGCCAGGTGCATGATCGCCGAGGGATGCCATTTCGCCGCCTGTGGGGCCAGGTCGCGCAACCGGCTTATTTCATCGTACATCAGTCCCTGCTCGTGCCAGATGTACCCGGTTTTTTTGACGATTGCGGCCAGTACGCAATAAAAAGGATTGGCGTAGACGGACCAGTCAACGATGGCGTCCCTCAGCGGGGGCCCGGCCGCCCTGGCCGGTCCTGCCGCCCAGAAGGGGCTGGACAGGGAGGCGAATATCATGACCGCTGCCGTTACCGCGGCAGCGTATCCGCCGGCGGGGGAGGTCTTATACAGGAAGAATCTGGCGGGCGCTATCGTCGCCACTGCCATCGCGGCGTATATGCAGTAGATTTTTACGGCGGCCGCGAACGTTACGTACGGCGTCGTCAGCCACAGGATAATCAGCGTAACGGCGGATGCGTCGGCGACGATTCCGCCCCGCAGAAGCCCGCCCGTGACGCTTTCTGCGCCCACCGAAAGCGGACCGGACGCC
>CAYZPY010000084.1:0-11028 GCA_964480425.1 uncultured Planctomycetaceae bacterium | reverse complement strand
GGGAGCAGAGCCTCCCGGCTCTGCCAGCTCCATGCCGGGCAGCAACCCGCGCGCCAATACCGCCTCGCACCCGGCGGCTTCAGACGAGGCGACCATCACTCTCGCCGTGCTGAGTGAGATGTCACCAGCGCCCGCGGGTATTTCCGAAATGGCTGTTGGCGAGTTGACAAAGGCGTTGGAGACAACCCCCAAGGTGCGTGTGCTGGACCGGGACAACATCCGCAGGCTGTTGGCGGAACATCGGCTGAGCCTGACCGGGCTGGTTCGAGAGCCCCTCAAACAAGGGCGCATGTTGGGGGCGAAGTACTTCCTATATATCGAGTCCGGGCCAAACGTTTCGGCCAGGACGCTAGCGGTTATCTGCATCGAGGTCAGTAGCGGCAACGTCATCTGGGAGCGAGCGATGACAATTGAAGCCGCGGAGGATCCGCCAGCCATCGAGCGATGGGCCTCCGATGTGGCTCGCGACGTAACGGCCGCCATCAGGGCGAACGAGGGCCGCCGGGATCGACCGACTGCCACCGTCCTGGCGGTGGCCAACCGCAGCCGATCGTCGCGGCTGGATTTCCTCCAGGATTCGCTCCAGGGGCTGTTGGAAGACCTGCTCGAATCTCGCGGCTACCGCGTGCTCAGGCGGCGCAATCCCGGCCTGCTGGCCAAGGAGACAACGCTTGGCCTTTCCGGCATGGTCCGGCCGGATGCCGCCGTGCTGGCCGAAGCGGCCGACCTGGTCGTTACGGCTTCGTTTGTCGAGTCGCCCTCCGGTGACGTCGCCTTTGAGCAGACACCCATCACGCTGACACTGGGGCTCACGCGGCGGAGGCAAGCCACCAGCGACGTTTCACTGGCGTTCACGCTGGATTCGCTGGCGAAGCTTGTGGGTGACTTGCAGTCGGCATTCTCTGCCGCCAGTTCGACAGAAGCTACTTCCGCTTCGGTCGCTCAAGCGGATGACCTACTTTCGCAGCGACTGGAAGCTACGAGGCTGATGGCGGAACTTAAAGACCTGCCTTATGCAGCCCCGTTGGATGAACATCGACGACAAATCGAGCTGGCTCAGCGAGTGATCTACCTCGATCCGACCGCGAAAGAAGCGTACTATCACCTTGGCATTTCCCTCGATGCCTTGACCCGACAGACCTGGCTCCAAAACGGATCGCACGAAGGTTCGTCGCAGGATACGGCCGAGGCATTACGAACATACCTTCGATTCCCGCGGACGAGTGCCGAGCATGCCCGGTGGGCCTTCAGCTACTTGGCCATCCACGAAAGCGTCCTCAACAAGGGCTCACCGCAGAACAACTTGTCACTGTTGGCTGAATACGTCCGCTGGCGGCACGACCAGGACCCCGTCAACCCGCCCGTCTGGACATGCTGGCCGCAGGCGTACTTCGACGATTGGTGGACCGCTCACCCGCAGGAGCGTGTTGAGTTCTACACCTGGATGGACCGCCTCTACGAGCGGAAGAAGTATCTGTCGGTGGTCCCCTTCCGTCTGGCCTGGGCTTACGATCAGTTGAAGCAGTATGACAAGGCCGCCGAGTATTACCATGATGGGATTGTGGCCCACAACTTCAGCCAGGCGGATCGCAACTTGTTCGCCGGCGGCGAGCCAGGAGGGTGGGACAACGTGGTGGGCCGGGCGCGGGCAGTGGCGAAGTATTTGGATGCCAAACGATCGACTGAGCTGCTTGCCAGGCTCGGCGGCCCTAGGGCCAAGCCCTCGGCTCAGACGGGCCTGTCGGCAATGTACGGTGTGGCCTATTATGGCAGCGCGAAGGATCTGGATGAGTATAGCCGCCATGCCTCCGCCGACCGGATCAGTAAGCTGGCCATCGCCGCCACGCAGCCGCAGACCGTTGACGTGGGCAAGCCGCTCCTGCAAAGCATCATCGTGCGGCAGACACGCTCAGGTTTGTGGATGCAGGGCGGAACCACGGACGGCACCATGGCAATGTTTCTCTCCGCCGATGGGCGGGCCTGGCGCGCGCTGGATGCGCCAGAGCCGATGACGAAAGTGCGTGGCGGGGACAACTTGGCGGAATCCGAGAACCATGTCGTCTCCATCGTCCAGATCGGCGATGAGGTGCTATTCGCCACGTTGAACGCCGGTTTGTTCATTTACGACATGAAGAAGGAATCTTGGCGTCATTACGGCCCGAATGAAGGCTTGGCTGCGAAGGCGATTGTACAGATGGCCACGGGCGCGGACGGCAAGTCCGCGTGGCTCGCCGGGGGTGGCTTCCTCTGCCGCTATCAGGACGGCAAAATCTTCCTACCCAAGGCGAAAATAGACATTCTTCCCGATGCCCTGGCTGCATGGGATAGCCGGTTGCTGGTGCTCAGTGGGCAGGAATTGCTGGCTTTCGACCCAGAGAGCGGCAGGAAGACGACCCTGCTGGGCCGCCAGCAACAGGAGCGAGCCCTGCCCCTGCCGTCCATGTTTCGGGGCACCTACGGATCGTCCAACGCCGGCATCAACACCTGGCAGCGACTGGCCGTAGCGAACGGACATGTTTTCGCCGTCGGATCGGGGCTGGTTGTTTCCTCGGCTGACGGCACGGCGATTGCTCGCTGGCGGCCAGACAAGTTCTTCCATTGGCGCAACTTTGGCGGATGGGTGCTGGGGAACTGTCCTTTGCCACCGTGCGAGCTGCTGGAGGTAATTCAGGACGATCAGAAGCCCAACCTTCTGTGGCTGGTCAGTAAGGAGAACGACGTCATCCCGCCGTACAAATTCGGCTATGCGACGTACCCGAAGCAGTCATGGGACTCGATACTCAGGATCGGTGGCGAAACGACTTGCTTCGTCACAGCCTTCGACACGGAAACCAATTGTTTTTCCAAGCCTGTGCGGACGAAATCGCCTTTCACGCACGCCCAGCCTTTTGGCGATCATGTGTACCTGACCGGTCGGACATTCTCGCGCCTGCCCAAGAAGCTGTGGGTTGTCGATCAGCCCGGCAACGTGGACGATCAGCAGGTGCAGGTCGAATGCCCCGACACGCTTGTCGGCCAGGCCTCACGAGCGTTGCTCCTGGATCGCCGCGGTGATGCTTTGAAGTACCTCCAGCAGGCATTGAACGATGGCATAGCGCCGGAAGCGATCAGGAAGATGATCTGGCAACTGGGGACGACAGAACCTGCTTCCCCAGCTTCGACTGAAGCGGGAGAGCCGTAAATGAACAGACCCTCGCCTTGTATCTGGGCCTGTTGCGCCGTCTGCCTGGCTCTGCTGCCCGTTAAAATGCGGGCCGACGAGCCTGCTTCGAAGTCTCAGACGCCATCTGTGGCCTTGCTGGAAGCGGAGTATATCACGTCCGATGCCGCAGCGAATCGCGGCGAGTTGACCGGGTGGCTGGACACCGTTCTGACCGACAGCCTGACCGGCCAGAAGAATCTTGCTGTGCTCGACCGTCAGCTTCTTGACAAGCTGCTGGCTGAGAAGAAGCTTGATGCAGCAAAGGTAGATGCTGCATTGCGGCCGTTCATTGCCTCTGGGGTGTTGATCTGCCCGACGATTGTCGCCGACCCGGCCACCGGCAAGGCCGTGGTGACCGTCCAGGCTGTGCTGGCCCAGCGGGGCGATTTGCTGGCAGAACTGATCGTCACCGGCGAGTTGGCTGGCGAGGGCTGGAAGAACCCGCCCACCATGAACAAGCTGGTCGCGCAGTTCTGGCGCGACCTGCACCGGGGGCTTGAGACCCGCGTCGGAATGCCCAGCTTGGAGGTGCGGCAGATTGCCCTAGACAGCAAGCTCGACCGCCTCCAATGGCTGACCGACGATTTGACGGACGCCTTGGGGGCCCAGCCTCACGACGGGCTCGTGCTGCTGGTGCCACGCCAGACGATACACACCAAGGAAGAGCGGCTGCTGAAGCTCATGGGCCTGGCCGGCCCGGCTGATGACGACAAGTCGGCTAGATTTGCAGCCGCCAGCGATTACCAGCTCTCGGGAGAACTGGTCGAGGAGGTCAAGCCCGGCGTGCCTTTCGATCAGACGCCAATCAAGCTCGTGCTGCATCTGACCACCGGCGGCAAGCAACTGGCCAAGAAGGAACTGAGTGGCACGGTGGGGCAATATGCAGAGCTTCGCCGCCATGCCATATCGTGGGCGGCCGATGAGCTTGCCAAGGCGACGAAGATCAAGGCGACTCAGCCGGACCAGTCACATGTCAAGGCGCTGGCCGAGCAGGAACTTGCGGCCGCCCGCCGGCTGACGGATGTTACGTATGGCGGAAGCAATATGGAACGCGACCGAAAGTACCGGCTCGCGCTTGCCGCTTTGCGCGCAGCCCATCTTGACCCGACAAGCGAAGAGGCGGCGTTCCTGGTGGTGCAAAGCATTGAAGGACTCTATGAGTCACACGGGCAGCGTAACACACTGGCGTGTTGGGATCGCCTGCTGGCCGAGGCTGAGAAATATATCGACCGGTTCGGCGACCGCAACCCTCAGCACCACTGCCGGGTTCTTAATCGGATGGGCTACGCTGGCTTTCGAGGCGATGGTCTGCTGACGAAGGGGCCGACGGGAACGCGGGACGTGCTGTCGCCACCGGAGGAGCGACGCTGGCGATACGTGCGCGCATACGTGCTGGCCTATCTTGAGATGGGTATTCGTGGCGAATCGAACAAGGTCTATGATCTGAGCAATGCCCTCCAGTCAATGCCTGGGCACATCCGGTTGCATCTGGTTCCCAGTATTCCAGCCGATAAGTTGGACGATGAGTGCCGGTTCTGGCGCGAGTTTTGGCGGAAACGCGTCGCACCACTGGGCGACGGTAAGTGCATTCCATGGGACAGCATCGAGATGAGCTTTGCTGCCCGCAGGAAGGACGTAGATGGCGTCAAGGCAGCCGCACAGCGTCTGGCCGCGAAGTATCCTCGATCAAGAACCGACATTTGGCGTCTGCTGCGGGACGACGCGGTCTCGCTGTGTCTACGCGCGGCTGGGAGCAAAGACTGGAATACCTGGCAACCAGACTTCGCCAAGTCCGGCCCGCCCAAGATCGCACTCGTGCCGGGCTTCTATGAGAGTTGGCGTCCCGCCAATCCCACCGCCTGGAATTACACCAAGGCCGTCGTGCTGCCTTTTCTGAGGATTACATTTGCCGACGAAGCCTCAAAACTCGGAAAGAGCAACTACGTTGTACCGCATCCTAAGGTGGAATGCTTCATCGTAGCTGGTGGCGATGCTTGGCTGGTCAGCCCATGCCTGTGGGACAGCGTCAACAACAGACCTCATCACCTTTTGACCGTGCCGATAAGCGCATGCGTAGGGCGCGAACAGGTTGAAGCGCCAGCAAGCCGTGTTTTCTGGCCCACGGGGAGCAGTGAGACAAGAAACGGCTCTGAACCCGACAATCCAGTAATCACATGCTGGGGCGCGACCACGGGGCCCGACGGTGACGAGTCGGTGTGGATCGGCACTCGGGACCGCGGGCTGGCGCGGTTTGACAAGAATGACGGCAGATGGACCGGGCAATGGTACGCCAGTCGGCAGGGAATGCCGTCGGAGCGGATAATCAGCATCATGTCATTCGGCCCCGTCGGTAAACAGAAACTGCTTGTGGTAGGCGGTGGGCCCAGGGACAAGGCCGGAACGAAGCTGTTCGTCTGGAGTCTGGATGCTCAGTCGGGTCAGATCAGGCTGTTGGGTGAAATGCCTGCGGCCTATTCGATGGGCACCCCAACTGCGGTGTGGCCTGACGGTCGCAGAATCCCGCTGTGGGCATGTGGGCAGCCGGCTGTTTATGACTTGGATGCTGGGTCGGTCAGGGAAATCACGACGGTCGGTCCTCGACTGGCAGACTGGCCTGTCGAGGGAATCGATCTGGCATTCATGAGCGGAACCGAAGGAGCCCGCCTGTGGCAGATCGGCAAGGGCAGAAGAACGTCGATTCGCGAGATGTCCTCGGAATCACTGGAGGCTTTGCCTTTGCCACAACTGTCGGGGCCCGTGACGGTGGCCCCCAATGGTCGGGTGCCTGCCCCTTGCCGTTTCAGCAGCTTGGTTTGGCATAATCTTTCGGAGGGGCTGCCCACTGGCCCCTTGGATAAAGTGTGCTCGAGCCTGATCGTGGGGCAGGACATATGGATGGTCGTCAGGCCCTACCAGCACGTTCAACATAGGGGAGAGGGATTCTACATCATGATCTACCGGCCCGCGCCGCCAGGCGAGAAAGACTGGTCCGGCCATGACAAATGGATCGGTCCATTCAAGTTGCCCGGCGGCGGTACAATCTTCCGGATCACGGGCGACAATAATGGCGGGGTGTGGGTGACTGGTACGGACGCCATTTATCGTGTCGAGCCGAAGGCTCTGCTGGCTTCCGCTCGCAAGGAAGGTCTTGGTCTGTCCACGGAGCAGTGGCGGAAAGCTTTTGAGCACCGGGCGGCGGAGGCCGAGTGGCCTGTCTGTCTGCGGGTCATGCTCGCGAGGAAGCAGTACAAGCAGGCCTTCGACTTGGTGGAAACCAAACTCGCGGAACTCGGTGACGCAAAGGAAGATGGCAGCCAGGACGACAGAACCGCATGGACACAGGCCATGCTGCACAAGGCTTTGATCTTGGGTTGCCAGGAGCAATGGGACGATGCCCTGGCAGCTTATGCCCAGGTGCGGGAATCCGGCGTCGAACCCGGCAGGTCGTTTGCGGCCCGTGAAGCGATGTGGATGTTGGCGATGGCCGAGCGTTGGCCGGAGTTCCTGAAGGCGGTGGAAGCCCAGGATCTGAAGCTCGTGGAAGGCGATGTTCTGACCTCTTATGTCCGACAAGCCCGCAAGGCAATTGACAAGGCCTCGCGGCAGGCCAACGAGGAAAGACCACTGCCTCCGCCATAGTCACTGCCTCGCCGTATGCGCGCTTATCCAGAAGTGCCCAAGTTCTGGCGAAACGGCCGAAGACAGAGGCGTTTTCGTTTCAAGGAGTACAGCCTCCAGTGCCTCTGCGGGCACACAGCACGGCCTACCTTGCACCAGGCGGACAGGAGTAAAGCAGTAGATAGCAGAAAGCAGGGCATTTGACCGACGCCTGTCCTTAGAGCAGTTTTGCAGAAAGATTGTCATCATGTTCGTCGCTGAGGACTGGCCTGGCAAGGACGGCGAAGCAGCCATTGCCGTAGCATTGTCGATGCAGTTCGACGCCGCAGCCCGGCGGTAAAGCCGACCGAAACCAACAGCGTTTTGTTAGAGAATCTTAATTATTATACGCACCCGATAATACGCTCACTCAGATCTAAAATTTCCTGATCCGGACATTTTAAAACCATTAATAGAAATTACTTTTTTTATCATTGGACAAATATACAGGTTCATGATAGACTTTTATTACATTATTCGCATGCGACTTTAATATTTGTCACATTTAATTAGAATCCTCTCGAAAGGGCAAAAATGACTGAACGCGATAACAAACCACGCAGGATACTTTGTGGCATAAAAGATTTGCAATATTACGCGGGACTGGCCAGATACGCCCGGGAACACAACTGGCTGATGCGAACGGACCTTGACTGGGGCAAGCCGCCCCGGTTTCTATCGGCTGACGGGATGATAAGCGAGTTTCAGGGCAGCGTTCCCATGTTCGAATTTATCATGCGCACCGGAATACGAACGGTGAATCTTGGCGCGGCGAACACCAAGATTCACGGCGAGCCGGAGCATATTTTCTGTTACGAGGTCGACTACGACGCCGCCTCGGAAATGGTCATTCGCCATTTCATGGATCGCGGGTTCAATAACTTCGCATGGTATCACCGCTCCGAGCACGCCATTGTTCTCAATCGTCGCGATGCGTTCGCTTCGCAAGTCCGCCGCCAGGGAAAGGAATTCTTCTCGCTTCAGGCGGGCCCGCACGTGCCGGTGGCCGAACAAACCGACGAGGTCTGGGACAATTACACCCAGCAGGTCACCGAACAGATTAAATCGCTGCCTAAACCGCTGGCATTATGGGTCGGGCACGATTGCTTTATCAGGTTCATCCAGGAATGCTGCCGCATAGCCGGACTGAACGTGCCACAGGACGTCGCCATCATGGGCATGAACAATCTGCGCGACATCTGCGAGGAGTTGCCGATTCCCGCCTCGAGCGTGGAGATTGGAAAAGAGCAAATGGGTTACGAAGCCGCCGATCTTCTCAACGGCATACTGGACGGAAGGGAACCGCCCTCACCCGCGCCGAGGCACAAACCCATCGGCATCGTCCAGCGGCAGAGCACCGACGTGGTGGTTGTGCCGAACAAGGATGTCGCAGATGCCATGCGATACATACACAATAACGTAGCCAACCACGTCAGGGTCAAAGACATTGTAGCCAACAGTTCGCTGTCGAGACGAATGCTCGACATGCTGTTCAAAAAATACCTGGGCAGGCCCGTCAGCGGCGAACTGGAGCGACTGCGCCTGGAAAGGGCAAAAAGACTGCTGGAACTGTCCGACGACTCCATCGCGGACGTATCCGAACAGGCAGGGTACACAAGTTCGATTAACATGTACAGGGCGTTCATTCGCAACGAAAACCGCACGCCCAAAGACTACCGCAAGAAACACCGCAAAAAGATACTCATGGCCTGGGACCCGTCGGACAGTTTCCAGGAGAACCAGTACCGCTCAGCGGCCGCGAATGGCTGACACTCCCGTCGCGGCTTAAGATTGACGGTGCGCCGTGCATGGGTGACGAGCATGAATGGAGACGGACGGACAATCTACGGCTGCGACGAAACTCAAAAAAGCTCCGACGACCTCATCCTCCGGTCGCTGGCCGAGGCGCAGACCGAGCAGATCATACACGATGCAGTAGAGGAGCGGCCGGACGAGCCGCACACCCCCGGCGTGCAAAATCCGGCGGGCACTTATGAAACAGAATCACCACCCGTCGAGCGGCGCCCCGTCGTGCAGGAACCCTCCCGGCGCCAAATCGTCGAGCGGAAAGCCGTCAAGCATCAAGACGTCGAACAGGAAACATTCGAGGGGGAACCCGCCCCGCCGAGCGAACGCAGGATCGTCCGCCGCCATTGCACTCCGTACAAACCTCCGGCGTCCAAAACGGCAACCTCGATCTTTTTCAAATTCACGGCAGCGCTCGTTTGTGCCTGTCTTGCCGTGGCAATATGGATTGCAGATCGCTGTCGACGCCGTCGGGATTGGTAGCCGGTAGTGTCCCGGGCGCCGGCGCATATGACGGCGACTGTTCGTTTTCTTCATCGCCTGCGTCGCTCGCCGGGGAAGAGGCCGGGGAGGCGACAGTGGTCTTCTCGGTGCCCGGCGTCGAGGCGCCGTTGTTCTTTGCGGCGAGTTTTTCCTCCAGGCGCTTAATGCGGGCGGTCAGTTCCTCGACCTGCGCCTTGTAGTGATCGCGTTCGACCGGTGCCCGGCGAAGCACCTCTATCTGCCTGGCCTGCTGCTTGTTGGCGAATCTCAGATCCTTGACCTCCTGAGCGAAAATCTCCTCACGCCTGCGCAAATGCTTCAGTTCTCCCTGAAGGACGGCCCTTTCGTTTTCCAGTTCGGTAATCCTCTCGCGCAGAACGAGGACTTCGGGGTCGTCTTGAGGGGGCTTTGGGGCTTCCTCGTGTGCGGGAGTCGGCTGTTCATCGGACGACCATTTCCACCGAGGCATATCTTCGCATCCGCACGCCAGCATCCAGACCAAAACCGTCAGGCACGAGAAGGTTCGCATGATTATCCCTTTCGTGCCATATGATATGCGCCGCACGCCGCGTGCGAAAGAACTATTCGTCGTCGGCGTCGGCTTTGTCGACGGGTTTCGTTTCCGCGCCGTCGGGCCTGGTGGCCGGTTCGACGTTTTTCATCATCGCCACGGCGACCATTTTCTCCAGGCGCCCCCGCGCGCTGGTCGAGACAATCGTCCCGTCGGGGGCGATCACCCATATGCTCGGAATCGCGTTGACGCCGTACCTCTCGGCGGTGGGATCGGTGCCGTTTCCCCGCGTGTACGTCTGTATCCACTCCAACTGATTTTCATCGACGAACTTCTTAAGCGCCGCCTTTGACCTGTCCAGACTTATGCCCACTATCTCAACGCCTTTGGGCATATACTCGGCGTAAAATTCCTTCATCCGGGGCATCTCTTTGACGCACGGGCCGCACCACGTCGCCCAGAAATCAACCACCACCACATTGCCCATAAGGTCTTCGGGCAGCGTGAGTTTGTCTCCGTTAAGGCAGTTAAGTTCGGCCTGGAACTTCTGGCCTATTTGCAGCCCGAGTCCCATTTGTTTGAGGTAGCGCAGGATTTGCCTTTCGTCGGCATATCTGCTCCTGATCATATCGGCCAGTTCAACTTCCAGGTCGTAATTATCAACAGACCTGGCCAGGTACAGTGCACCCTTGAATGCGTCCCACTGAGCATCGGTGTCTTTGTACCGCTTTACGAAATCACGTATCTCTTTTTCCGAGTCCTTGGCGATTTTACCGTCGTACGGCCTAACCTTTGCGAGGGTGACGAACAAATCTCCCTTGGCCTTCAATCTCTTTGAAACGTCGGATTCCAACAGGCGATGGGCTATGTCAAGGCGCCGCTGGTGCGCCTTTTTGCTGCGGTCAATCATCATTAAAACGTTGGCCGCCTCGAGCATAATTTCGCGAACCTCGCCGATGTTTTCGGCATTGGGGTACTTTTCTTCCGCCGCGTCGCCCTTTTCGAGTACTTTATGCATTTTCCCGATGTAATATTTCCTGGCCTCCTCTTCCGCCATTCTCTGCTGGGGACGCCTGAACAGCTCGCGCATTTGTCTAATAGTATCACTCGGGACGTTTGCGGCTTTTGTCGCGGGCGGTGCGGATTCCGCGGACGCCTCGACCGCCGTGGCCAACCCCGCAAAGATACACAATACAAGAAATCCGATTCCCGATCCGGATAAGCACCCGTGATGATGCGAATTCATATTTGTCTCCGATGGTGGTTTTGGTTGCCCCCGGCCGAGTCGCCTGGGGGGTTATCATGTAATTATAGTTTGCGGTCTCAACTCTGAGATGCAACACGAGTAATTAATAGCATCGCAAGACCG
>CAYZPY010000083.1:0-11090 GCA_964480425.1 uncultured Planctomycetaceae bacterium | reverse complement strand
ACGTCATGGTCAAGGCGCTGACCGGCGGCGGCGACCGGCTGCTGCTCGACGGATTCCCGCGGACCGTTCACCAGGCAAAGGCGCTGGACTCGCGACTCGCCCGCGCCGGCGAAGAACTGGACGCCGTCATAATAATATCCGCCGATTACGACACGATAGTGGAACGCATAACGGGCAGGCGCGTCTGCCCCGAATGCGGCAGGGTATACCACGAAAAAAATATGCCGCCGCAAAAGCCCGGCATCTGCGACCAATGCGGCGGCGAACTCGTCCATCGACAGGACGACACCGAAAATGCGGTCAAAAAACGCCTCCAGGCGTATAAAAATCTTACCACACCGGTCGTGGAGTATTATCGTAATAATTCCAAGGGTAATAACCACGGGCTCAAAATTATCGAGGTCGACGGAAACAAGCCCGCCCAACAGGTAGGTCAAAAACTGCTCGACGAACTGCAAAGTCTCGAATCGTCCCAATAACAGGAATAGGAATTGGTTGCTGTAAGACTGAAAACTACCGAGGAAATCGCCAAGATGCGACGGGCCGGCCGGATCGTGCGAGAGGTCCTCAACCACATCGGCGAGATAGTAACGCCCGGCGTGACAACCAATAGTCTGAACACCGAGGCCGAGGAAATCTCCCAAAACCGCGGCGCGCAGTGTCTTTTCAAGGGCGTGCCGGGACGTGGGTCTGCCGGTCCGTTTCCCGCCAGTATTTGCGTTTCCCTCAACGAGCAGGTCGTTCACGGAATACCGTCGGACAGGACGATCTGCGACGGCGACATAGTAAGCGTCGATTTCGGCGTCCGCCTCGACGGGTGGTGCGGCGACGCCGCGGAAACCTACATGGTGGGCGACGTGCCGCCAAGAACGCGAAAACTCGTCGAGGTCACCAGGAACGCTCTGGAAATGGCAGTGAGCATGGTCGGGCCCGAGCGGAAATGGTCGGACGTGGCCCGCGCGATACAGAATTACGTGGAAGACGAAGGTTTTTCCGTCGTGCGAGAGTTCGTAGGGCACGGCATCGGTTCGGAAATGCACGAGGAGCCGAAGGTGCCGAACTTCGTTTCAAGGGAACTCGAAGCGAATGATATTATTTTGAAGGAAGGCATGGTTGTGGCCATCGAGCCGATGGTCAACATCGGAACCTCGGCGGTCGAGTACGCGCCCGACGGGTGGACCATCCTCACCCGCGACCGCTCCCCCTCGGCGCATTTTGAGAACACGGTGGCCGTCACCGCCGCCGGCGCCGACGTGCTGACGTCCCGGGAATGACGAACTTGTGCAAATATCCGCCCACGGCAGGAGTTTGAATTATGAAGGTTAAAAGTTCGGTCAAGAGAATTTGCGAAAACTGCAAAATAATACGACGCAAAGGGGTGGTGCGGGTAATATGCACCAACCCGAAGCATAAGCAGAAACAAGGTTAAAAAACCAACGAGGTGAATTATGCCGCGTATAGTTGGAGTCGACATACCGGACAACAAGCCCGTCAGAATCGCACTGAGATATATATACGGAATCGGACCCAAAAGCGCCGAGAATATCTGCGCCAAGGCCGAAGTGGACCCACAGATGCGAGCCAAGCAACTCACCGACGAGCAACTCTCCCATATTGCCTCGGTTATTGAAAACGAGTATATTATAGAGGGTCAGTTGCGCCGCCAGGTCCAGCAGAATATATCTCGATTACGGGACATACACACCTATCGTGGATTCAGGCATCGCCGGGGCCTGCCGGTGCACGGGCAGAGAACCAGGACCAACGCACGAACCCGCAAAGGACCGCGCAAAACAGTGGCCGGTAAAAGGTCAGTCAAGGAGATGCGCTGATAATGGCAAAGGGACGCAGAAGCAAAAGAGTAAGACAGAGTCTCGGCAAGGCGATAGTTTGCGTCAAGGCCACGTTCAACAACACGCTCATCACCATTACGGACCGCAACGGCGAAGTGGTTTGCACGTCGTCGGCCGGTAAAATGGGCTTCAAGGGCGCCCGCAAGAGCACGCCCTTCGCCGCGCAAAGAGCCGCCGAAAGGGCCGCCGGCGAGGCGAAAAAAATGGGCGTAAGCGAAGTGGAAGTGAAAGTCAAGGGTCCCGGAAGCGGGCGCGAAAGTGCCGTAAGGGCCCTCCAGGCCGCCGGACTCAAAATAATTTCGATAGAAGACATAACCCCGATACCGCACAACGGCTGCCGACCCAAAAAACGCAGGCGGGTCTGACCCGTTGTGTTGACACAGGAGTATAGAGAATAATGGGACGTTACATCGGACCATCGTGTAAATTATGCCGACGCGAAGGCATCAAGCTGATGTTCAAGGGTGCCAGGTGCGAAACAGCAAAATGCCCCATGGAGCGCCAGTGGCGGAATTCCCCACCCGGGCAGCACCACTGGCGGGGCAGACGGCTCACCGAATATGGCGTGCGCCTTCGCGAGAAGCAGAAAGTCAAACGATACTATGGGCTGTTCGAGAGACAGTTCATGAAATATTACCGGATGGCGGAGCGCCAAAAGGGCAACACCGGCGCGGCGCTGCTGACCCTGCTGGAAAGGCGTCTGGACAACGTCATCTACAAACTGGGCATGGCGGCCTCACGAAAGGCGGCAAGGCAGTGCATTACGCACGGACACATTCACGCCAACGCCAGGCGAATAAACAAGCCCGGGTACCTGGTGAACGTAGGCGACAAGATCACCGTAAAGGATTCCGACAGTTCCAGGAAACTCGTTCGCGCCTGCCTGGAAGAAATCGGCGAACCGCACGTGCAGAACTGGCTCAAACTCGACGCACAGGCGCCCGCCGGCGAAGTCCTGGCGCTGCCTACGCGCGAAGACGTGACCATCCCGGTCGAAGAAGAACTCATTGTGGAATTCTGCAGCAAGTAACCTTTCAGGATAGATTATAAGAGCATGAATATGTTTAGATTACAGTTTGGAGGCAACGTTATATGCGTATAAGGTGGCGCGGCCTGGAATTGCCAACGCGGGTGGTCAGCGATCAGGCAGTATCGTCGCCGACCTATGGAATGTTCGTCGTCGAACCGTTCGAGCGCGGATTCGGGACCACTATCGGCAATGCGCTGCGCCGGGTGCTGCTCAGCAGCCTGGAAGGCGCCGCCGTTACGAGTGTCAGAATCGCAGGGGCGGAGCACGAGTTTTCCTCCTTGCCGGGCGTTCTGGAGGATGTCACCGACATCATTCTGAACGTCAAAAGTCTCGTGGTCAAATCGCACTCCGACACGCCCGAAACCCTTCACGTTCACAGCGAAGTAAAGGGCCCGGTGACCGCAGAGATGGTGGAGTCCTCACCAGCTATCGAAATCATGAACACCGAGCTGGTCCTGGCGACGCTTACGGATAACGTGGCGTTCGACCTGGAAATGTCCGTCAGAAAGGGACGTGGATACGTGCCGTCCGAAGAAATGGGCGACCCGGAAATCGAACCTGAGAAAGGTCGGATTTACGTGGATGCGTTCTTCTCCCCCGTGCGGCGAGTGAGGTATCGAACAGAGGACACCCGCGTAGGGCAGAAAACCAACTACGACCGGCTGATAATGGAAATATGGACAAACGGAACCATCAATCCCGAGATGGCGATGGTCGAGGCGGGCAAGATTCTAAGAAAGCATCTTAACCCCTTCGTGGAGTACTTCGAACTCGGCGAGAAGATTGTCGAATCGGCCCCGGCCGAGGTGCACAAGGAAGTCGACGACGAACTGCGCCGAAAACTCAACATGAGCATCCACGAACTCGACCTGTCGGTAAGGTCAAGCAACTGCCTCGAATCGGAGCACATAGAAACCGTCGGTCAGCTGGTAAACATGACAGAGAACGAACTGCTTCAGGTTCGGGCTTTCGGCAAGACATCCCTCCGCGAGGTCAAACGGAAACTGCAGGAACTGGGACTGTCGCTGGGCATGAACGTGCCCATCCCTCAGCAGCAGGGCGCCGCGGCGGGCAGCGAGTAATTACAACCCAACCAACAGACGGAAAGAATTACAATGCGTCATCGCATGGCAGGCAAACAACTCAGCAGAAACACGCCGCACCGCAAGGCCACACGGCGCAACATGGCCGTTGCGCTGTTTCAGCACGAGGCCATTCGCACCACCCAGACAAAGGCAAAAGAGCTGCGGCGATTCGTCGAGAAACTCATTACTCTGGCAAAAGAAGGCACACTGCACGCGCGCAGGCGGGTGATTTCGGCCATCGGTGACAGGGAAATGTTCAACGCCGACGGCGAACCTGCAGATAACACCGTCATCCAGAAACTGTTCGACGAAATAGCACCGCGATACGCCGACCGACCGGGCGGATACACGCGAATCATTCACCTGGCCGAAAGACGTATTGGCGATGCCGGAAAGCAGGTCGTCCTCCAACTGGTGGAGCAAACCCCGCCGCCCCAAAGCGGAAAGTCGCCGGGCCAGTCCCGACGAAAACGCCGGGCCGAAAAACGCCACAAAGCCGCCGCGGCAAAATCCCGGACGCCACAACAACAGCAGGAATCCCCTCTGGAAGAACAACAGACCACGCCTCAGTCACAGGAAGAATCTTCCCGCCACCAAAACCCCGAAGACCTCGACCAGCCCGCAGAGAACCAGCAGCAAGAACCCCAGGGCGAAACCGAACCCGAAAAAGACGACCGGCAGGACGAAAACAACAAGGACCAATAACCAAACGCCGACGCGCATATCGAGGAACAGAACATGTCCGACGATTGCATCTTTTGCAAAATCGCCGTCGGGGAAATTCCCGCCGCAAAAATACTCGAAGATGACAACTGCCTGGCGTTCCTGGACATAGGTCCGCTGGCAGAAGGGCATCTGCTGCTGATTCCAAAGACACACGCCGTCACCATCGACCGGATGACACCGACCGCAGCGGCGGCGATGCTGGGTCACCTCCCGGCGCTGGTTAAGGCCGTTAAGAAGGTAACCGGATGCCAGGGCGTAAACATCCTCCAGAACAACGGACAGGTGGCCCACCAGGTAGTTCAGCACGTTCACTTCCACATCATTCCGCGAAATCCCGGCGACAAGTTCCACTTCAACTGGCCGGCTGGAAACTATCCCTCCGGACGAATCGAGGAATTGTCGAGGAAGATCCGCGAAAATCTCACCTGAACCGTCCAGGGCCGATCCCGTTTTTTATTCCCTCTGGTTGCGGATATACTGGAATAAAGTTTTTCGGTATGCCTTACGACGACACATTAACCGACACTATCAAGTCGCTCGCCCGCGAGTCCGGTTTTGTGGCCGTGGGTGTGGCAGCCGCCGACGATCTGCCCGGCGGCGACATATTCCGACACTGGCTCGATCACCGGTACGAGGCGGGGATGTCCTACATGAGACGCAACGAGCACAAACGCTTTTCGCCCAAACGCCTGGTGCCCGGCGCGAAAAGCGTCATATCGCTGGCCGTCAGTTACGCCGATCCGCATCGAAACAGCAAAAGCAACGGAATAGCCCTTTATTACGCCCGCGGCCGAGATTATCACAAGGTGCTCAAGACCCGCTGTCGCGAACTTATGGATAAAATATCCCGCGCCGCGCCGCAATTCTCCGCAAGGGCGTTCGTGGACACAGGACCGCTGAACGAGCGCAGCGCCGCTGCGGCGGCGGGTATCGGATGGATAGGACGAAACGGCTGTCTTATCGTGCCGGACGTGGGCAGTTACGTGTTCCTGTGCGAGATAGTCTGCAACCTGCCTTTACGCACGGACTCGCCGATCGAATCCGCCTGTAACGGATGCGATAAGTGCATGCGGGCGTGCCCAACCGGCGCCTTCGTGGCGCCGGGCCTGATTGACGCCGCAAAGTGCATCACCTATATGACAGTAGAGCATCGCGGGCATATCGGGCCCGAACATCGCAGGTTGATAGGACACATGGTGTTCGGCTGCGACAAGTGCCAGGAGGTCTGCCCGCACAACAGCGACATTCCCCCCGGCGATGAGGAATTGACGACATTGCCGGGAAGCTTGCGGCTGCAAAATGCGCATCTGAAGGACATACTGACCTGGGACCGTCGCCGGTACGCCCGGGCGGTGCGTGGAACCGCCGTCAAAAGGGCGAAATACGAGATGTTCATGCGCAACGCCGCAATTGCCGCGGGAAATTCGCACGACGCCTCGCTTGTCGGACCGTTGAAGTCCCTTTCCAGGCGCCTCGGACAACATCTGGACGTGGTTGAATGGGCGATTAAGAGGTTATCCGAAAAATAATCCCGGCGGCGCCCCGCACGCCCGGATACGTACTTCGCGGCCTTGTTTGGGACAGCGGGCGTTTACCCCCCGGGGCGTTTTGCACATTACAAGAACTTTGACCTTTCGGCCCGGGGGTAATATGATTATCTACCAATAGAATGTCCCCCCGAAACGATAATATCGACCTCGATGCCATAGAAGAGGCAGTCAGAAAGATATTAAAAGCCATCGGCGAAGACCCCCGGCGCCAGGGCCTTAAGGACACGCCCAGGCGCGTGGCGGACCTGTACGCCGAGGTGTTCAGTGGCCTGTACCGGGATCCCGCCGAGCACATTGTCGTCCACTTCGACGAGCAATACGACGAAATGGTCGTCCTGCGCGAAATAGCGTTCTACTCGATGTGCGAGCATCATCTGCTTCCGTTCATGGGCAAGGCGCACGTTGCTTATCTACCTCGTGGAAGGGTGGTTGGTGTCAGTAAACTCGCACGCGTGGTAGAGTCTTACGCCCGTCGGCCTCAGGTCCAGGAGCGGCTGACAAGCCAGATCGCCGACCTGCTGATGGACAAACTCGAAGCACGGGGCGTCGGCGTGATAATCGAGGCCACGCACACCTGCATGACTATACGCGGCGTGCGCAAGCCGGGCGCGACAATGGTGACGTCGGCCATGCGCGGGCTGTTCAAGACGAATCTCGCCACCCGCAACGAAGCGATCAATCTGCTCACCGGCAAATAAACGCCCTCTACCGGACTAACGGCGCCCGGGGCGTCATTCCTTGCGAACCACCAAGGCGGTCAAATCGTCACCCTGGACCGAAGACCCCGCAAAATCCGTAACCGCCGCGCAAAGGCCATTTATCATTTCTGAGGCGGGAAGGTCTCTGCTTTGTCTGAGCGTGTCCATAACGCGGCCGATGGAGAACTGCTCCCCGCCGGAATTTTCCGCCTCGAACACCCCGTCGGTTGTGATAACGGCGAAGTCGCCGGGTTCGAACCGGAAATACTCAAGCGTTTCGAAGGCGGTCTGTTCGTCCACTCCCAGTGGAAGCGCAGTTGCGGGCACCTTCGTGAACTCGTCCCTGGACCGCTTGTAAAACAGCAGAGGCCCGTGTCCCGCCGAGGCGTAAGTCAGATGGGAGGACCCCGGCGACAGGATGCCCAGAAAACACGTCACGAACCGCGTGTGTTCGAGGTCCCTTACAAGCAGACGGTTAGCCGTCTGCATCACCGCCGGAAGTGCGTCGTGGCACATGCTGACAGCCCGCAGCATTGCACGGGTCTGAACGACGATAAGCGCCGGACCCACTCCATGACCAGTGGCGTCGGCGACCATGAACAACCAGTTGCCGCAAGGAAGCTCCAGGAAGTCGTATATGTCCCCACCGGTCTCGTCGGCCGGCACACACACACCCGCCACGTCGAATCCGCGAATATCCGCCCGACCGCGGGGCAGCAGTCCCTGCTGGATTTCACGGGCTATCTCAAGCGACCTTTCCATCCGCTGTTTCTGAACGAAATGGTCTATGAGATTGGCGCGTTGTATTGCCACCCCCGCCTGGGCGCCCAGAGTCTCGGCCAGCATCTCGTCGTAATCACCAAACCCTCCGCTGCGCTTGTTTATTATCTGAAGAACGCCTACCAGGCGACCCGTGTGGTCGCTTAGGGGAACCGACAGGATGTTCTGCGTGCGGTAGCCCGTCCGGCGGTCAACCTCGGGATTGAACCGCTGGTCGGAATAGGCGTCGTTGACGTTGATGGTGCGCCCCGTCATGACGGTGGCGCCGGAGATGCCCTTGTCGGCCGGTACGCGGATTTCTCCCACACCTGCGGCGATGCGGCTGACAAGTTCGTCCCTGTCGGAATTGTACAGAAAAAGCGACGCCCGCTCCGCGTTCAGGAGTTCCATACTCCTGTCGATTATCAGCCGAAGCAGCGACTGCAAATCCTCCGCGGCGACCATCGAGCGGCTTATCGCCAAAACCTTCTGGAGGTCCTGTATTTTTCTTCGTTTGCGAGGCTGCATTATTCCTTTTCGGTCTTTTGCGACATTATAACCGGATAAGTAATTCCGCCGTTGGGAAACACCACCACCCGCTGCTGTCCGGGGCCGAGATATTGGTCGGCGGCTTCGACGGCCTGCTCGGGCCGGTCCAGTATACTCATCGCCGGCAAGCTTAACTGCTCTTTAGCCAATCGGGGCGAGGCGAGGAACACCGGGTTGCGGTGGATTGTCTGAAGCGCCATGCGGACGAAAAACTCCGCCTCCCCGCCCAGCGAGGGCACCAGGCGAGTCAGCACGTTAAACAGCGCCTCGTGTCCCAGCAGGCGGATGAACCGGCGGGTCCACATCGCGCTGATGGGCCAGCGAGGGATGTCCATATTGTTCGTGCCCAGAGGGCAGGGGCTCGTGCAGATAATCGCCCCGTTAGGCCTGACCGCCCAGATCGTGTTTATAATGCTCTTTAGCGACTGCCACAGGTCAATGTTTCTCGGGTAGGCGTTGGTGATGAGCACGTCGGCCGGAGCGTCCATGACCACGCCGCACCCAAGCGCGCACTGTTTGGCGAGCATTCGCTGTGTGGGCGTGGCGTCACCGGTGGCGATTACTGCCGGAAGATCATGCCTGTCCAGCAGGTATTGCACCGTGAAGGTCCGCCCGCCGTTGCGGTCCAGCAGTTCGCCTGCGGCGTCTATCGTGGACCGCATGGGATTTCGCCCGTGCGCCGTGCCCGTCAATTGTCTGGGCGTGGAGCCTACCCCAAGCTTGTGCAGGGCGCGTATGGTCTTGAGGTTCGCGCATCCTGGGAAGATCATCTTGTAGCCGCCGCTGAAGCCCGCCTGGAGATGTGGCGACACCGAAGAGACCACTATCCTCAATTGCGCCTCGGCCACGCCGCGATAAACCCAGATTTCTGTCTTGCTGATTCGTCCCAGGTGCTTGTAGGACGACGGGTCCTGCCATGGATTGCTCGTGCGGTTCACTCCGGTGCAGGATTCGCCGAGCTTTTCGCTCGCCTGTTCGGGCGACATCGGCGGATGCATGCCCACGGCGAAAATAATCTCGACCTGTTCGTCCTTCACCCCTGCGTGGCGGATTTCCCGCATCAGCACGTCCATTATTTCCGCAAGTGGGCTGTGACGCGTGATATCTTCGACGATGACGGCCACGCGATGATTGCGCCTTGCCGCTTCTGCGGCGAGTTCCGCAAGCGAGGCGCCCGTGTCGCTCCGCGCGCAGGCGATCGCCAGCCGTTCGCGCCAGTCTTGGGGCGCCTCGGGCAGGTTCGGGCTGGCAACCTGCTGAGCCGTCCAGTTCTCCGGCAGGTTCAGCGCAATTTCACCCTTGTCCCAGGGTAATGATATATCGGCCATGCTGCGGGAAACCTTGTTACCGGGTCCGTGGAATTACCCGGTAATCACGCTCGCATTTGAGCTTTTGGAATTTTGCGAAAGGTACTCTTGCTGACTGTTTTTGTCCGATCGCTGACCTACAATAACATGGTACACGCCGAGGGGTTCGCGAATCGAGACGAAATCTCCGAATCCTCCCCTGGAAATCAATTCCTGCAACTGGTGGGGCGAGCGGTAATTCATGTGCAGGCCGAATATCCGCCTGAAGAACCTGTCCGTGCCGTGGGACTCCGATATACTGTTGAAAACCACCGACGAGCCGGGCGGCATCACGCCGGAAACCGTTTCGGCGATGCTGCTTATCTGAATGTCCGTAAGATACTCGCAGATGCCCAGCATAACCACAATATCGGGCGGCTTGGAGAGCATGTCGGATACGTCGCGGACGTCGCCGACTATGTAATATATGCTGTCTTCCACGCCTTCCCGCCTTGCCAGTTCCCTACCGTAGTCCGACGCCTCGGGATTCAGGTCGACCATGGTCGCTTCGGAGGGACGACGGGCCTGTTTGATGGCGTCGATGATAATCTGCCCCGGACCGGCGCCGAGCGAAAGCAGGTGCGGCTTTTTGCTCGGGCAGGAGTCAATCAGCTCGGATATGACCCTCCCGGCCAGTCGCCTGCGATTGCGCAGCGCCATGTGCAGGGTCCCCCCGGCAAGAAGAATCCGATCGGCGACCTGTCTGGTCTTTCCGGTGTAGCTGATGATCATGCTCTTCCACCCGCCCGGGTCGGTCCAGTTGGCGGAGGCCAGCTCGCTCTTGCCGAAGCGCAGCAGACCCCTTAGGAACCTGGTCGGAAGATAGTTCGCCAGGGGATTTACCATCGCCTGCTTGAAAAATCTTCTCACCGCGCCATGGCACTCGAAATCTACGTCTGATGTTTTAATATCCATGCCTTATTCCGGTATGCTGTGCCTTCCTTGAGGGAGTAACCAGTATATAGTTATTTCGGCCGTTTCTCCAGAAATTCTTAATCCAACCGAATCCGGTGCCTCTAAAGTTATAACACCCCCCGAACCGATAAAATCCAGAGAATTTCACCCGGTTTGGAATTTTTTGTTAAACGTGTGCAAGGACCGTAAAAATGACAAAGCGACAGACAATCGATCAGATACTCGCCATTAACACCTCGGCCCGTCCGGAATTTCTCGCGCAGTTCGACCAGGAAGACCTCAACGAGTACCTGCGCCATCTTCACATTGCCCGTTCGCCGCGATTGTGCGCCTCGGGCAGGGACGCATCCGCCAAGAACCTGGTGCTGTCTTTCCGACGTCACGCTCGCAAACTGGTGGGGGCCTGACCGTTCCCCGACCGGATCAAACGCCGCCTTACGGGGCGACCAGGCCGCTTTTTGCGGTCTCTTTTATTTGCAGCGCAACGCAGGTATGATGGCGTAATGAAATATCCCACAATCAATAGGCGCGACACCCGTCCGGTGATGGTCGGCGAGGTGGCAATCGGCGGCGGCGCGC
>CAYZPY010000082.1:0-11175 GCA_964480425.1 uncultured Planctomycetaceae bacterium | reverse complement strand
GCTCCCGTCCTTGCGCCGCCGCCCAGCGACTGCGCACTGCGGTGTGGCGCCCGTAGGCGCCGAGGAAAACGCCCGACAGGACGATTTCCTTATGCCCCGAGGCCACGAGCGTGCGGCACTCGTCCAGAACCTGCCCCGCCGGGCGGGAGAAAACCCTCGAGCGAGTATGCGGCACTATGCAGTATGTGCAGAAGGCGTCGCAGCCGTCCTGCACTTTGACAAACGCGCGCTGGTGGGCGTGGAAATGACCCACCGGCGGAAGAACTTTATCCCCCCTCGCCCCGTCGCCGTCGGCGCCCGCCAGCCGCAGGACTTTTTGCACCGCCGCCGGCCAGTCGTTTTTGTGACCTGCCAGCACCGCCCGGGCGGGCGGGAAGTTCATTTCCGCCAGCACTGCCCGAATCGCATCGGGGTCGTAATCACAGTAGCACCCGGTCACCAGGAATACCGCCCGCGGCGCTGCTCGCAGCGCGCGGCGCAGGGCTCGGCGCGTTTTGCTCATGGCGGTCTTCGTGACGCAGCACGTGTTGACGACCACCACGTCGCTGCGCCGCCCGAACGGCGCACGCACAAGACCCGCACCGCCAAGGGCGCCGTCCACGACGGCGCCGTCATACTGGTTCACTTTGCAGCCGAGCGCCTTGCTCGAAAATGTCGGTCTGTTCTTTTCCATCGCCGAAAAAAATGATTATAGTTCATACTTGACGACAGCCGTATTTTTATATTTTAATGAATTCAATCGGTGTTTTCAGTTTATGACGATGCCGGCCGTAAACCGGTTGATTTAGGAAATTGAAATGGCAAAAGCAAAAAGCGCCTGGGGCATAGACATAGGACAGTGCGCCCTGAAGGCCTTGAAACTAAGCCAGGTCGAGGGCCGGATTCGAGTCGACGCCTTCGACGTAATAGAACACCCCACAGTATTATCCGATCCCGAGGCAAACCGCGCTCAACTCATCCACCAGGCGCTGGAGCAGTTCCTTGCCCGCAACCGCATCGCCGGCACCGCCGCGGGCGTTTCGGTCCCGGGTCAAAGCAGCTTCACGCGGTTCGTCAAGCTTCCTCCGGTGGAAAAGAGCAAGATACCCGACATCGTCCGCTTCGAGGCGGACCAGCAGATACCGTTCCCCATCTCCGAGGTGATATGGAGATGGCAGATATTCCAGGAGGCGGATTCCCCCGATGTCGAGGCGGGCATTTTTGCGGTCAAGCAGGACGACGTGGCGCGCATACTGGGTCACTTCAGCGACGTGTCGATGCACACCGATGTCGTCCAGATAGCCCCGTTGGCGCTGTACAACTTCATGCAGTTCGAAGAACTCATCGACGCCGAGGGCGCCACGCTCCTCGCCGACGTCGGCGCCGACAAGACCGACATAGTAGTGGGCGAGGGCGGAAGAATCTGGACGCGGACCATTCAGATCGGAGGAAACAACTTCACCGAATCGCTGGTGAAGGCCTTCAAACTTTCGTTCAGCAAGGCCGAAACACTCAAACGCACCGCCGCCAGCACAAAGTACGCCCGGCAGGTCTTCCAGGTGATGAGGCCGGTGTTCGCCGACCTGGTCCAGGAAATCAAGCGCTCGGTTGGATATTACACCTCACTTCATCGCGGCACGAAGTTCAACAAGATCGTGGGCCTGGGCAACGGTTTCAGACTTCCGGGACTGCAGAAATTCCTCGAGCAGAATCTCAACATACCGGTTCGCACGGTGGAGTTGTTCAACAGTCTGGACGTTTCCCCCGAGGTCAAGACGCACACGCTGAACGAAAACATAATGGGATTCGGCGTTGCGTACGGGCTTGCCATACAGTGTCTGGGACAGGCGACTATCAGTACGAACATTCTTCCCGAGGAGATCGCCAGAAAGCGCCTGTGGGCATTGAAGCGTCCGTGGTTTGCAGCGGCGGCGGCGGCACTGATAGCTACACTGGGCGCCGCCACGTATCGCGCAAACATGGACAACAGAGCCCTTGCCGAGGACCAGCAAATCAAACAGACGCGGTCCATCGTGGGACAGACAAAGAACCTGGTGGACAAATACCGCGACCTGAGCGACGCCGGACTAACCGAACAACAGCAGATTTCCTCGCACTTCAAGATGCTTGGCTATCGGCGGTTCTGGCCTGAGGTCCAGGCGATGATATTCCAGTCGATACGCGCCGCCGCCGTCGACCAGGGGCTGCTGAAGACCTACGCCGAGGCGCTGAAAAAGGAAACAGACCTCCAAATCCGTTTGGAACAGGCGAAAAACACCGACCAGGACCCCCAGAAGATACAGGCCCTTCAGAAACAGTTGGAACAGGTGGAGGCGCAGAAAGCCCTGCTGGAGGACACTCCCCGCGGCAGCCGGCGGATCGTCATCGTGGAAAAAATAGAGACCGAATACCTGCCCGACACCAGGGGGCAGGATCCCATCGGGCTCAGGGAGGTCGTGACGGGCAGAGAGGCGATCACAACTGGCGGCGGAGGGGGCGAGGCGCCGTCCGAGACCAAACCAACCCGGGGCGTGAGGATTAAACTGACCGCCAGAACCCATATTTCGGACCGGTCAACCGCCTTCGAAAATATTATAACGCCGATAAAACGCAAGAGTATGGACATTGGCCGGCGGCAGACCAGCAGGCCCGACGGCACGTTTTCCGTCCAGGGTGAGCCGAAATGGCAACCTGCCGGCGAGAGCATGGCCGAACGGTTCGATATCACAAGGCGAGGAGGGGTGACGGTAACCGAGATGAAAGGCCCGCCCGACCCGCTCATTTTGAACGAAACGACGGCCAATGACTATCGCTTCACTATCGGATGGATAATCAGGATAGAATCCGACGGCGTGGAGGCGCCCACCGAGCAGGATCAACGGAGACAACCGTAATGCGTTTATTGAGAGAACATCTTTTCTACGTCGTGCTGGCGGGGTCGGTCCTTGTGATCGGCGGGGTCCTGCTGGCGGTTTCAATTTCACTCTCGGGTGGAATCAAGGAAAAGTGGGAAAATCGCCGCAACATAATAAACGACCTGAGACGATTGGCCAGCGGCACGCCGGTCAACCAGAAAATTCTCGATAACCGCAGGCGCTACGTGGAGAACATACGAAACACCGCCAGTTCAGTCGAATCACAGAGCGAAAAATTCAACCGGGGCGACTACCAGCTCATCCAGTTCACTCTCCCCGACGGTAAAAAGGAAAACGCCTTCCCGATGAACAGGGACCTGTACGAAAAGCACGACCTGGCATTCAAGCTGACCGACAAATATGTTGACGGCCTGGAGTCGCTGCGGAACTCGCTCAAACCGGTGCCCGGATGGACCGAGGAAGACCTCAAGCAAAGGGTGCAGATCTGGGAGAAGAAACTCCAGAAGATGAGGGAACTGGAGATGTTAGAGGAAGAGCGAAGAGTCCCGCGCACCGAAGAGCCCTCGGCGATGGAGAGATACCTGCGCGGCAGGGGCGGCAGGATTCCCCCCACCGGCGTGCCGGAGGCGACCATCGCAGAAGAGGCAGGTCCGCTGTGGGCACGCTATTCCGTGCAGGAACTGGCGATAATGTCGCTTAAGCTCGACAACGCCTCCGAAGGAATGGTATACGTAACCAGGGACGCCCTCAATCCCGTATTCACACACCCCATGCCTAACGCCATGCCCGAAGAATGCTGGAAGGCGCAGGTTCACCTGTGGGTGGTGGGCGACATAATCGCCGCGATAAACGAAACCAATCAGCAGGCGCTGCGAAGCGGAGGAACAACGATTAAGAGCCCCAACGTGATGAACGCCGCGGTCAAGCGCCTGGTCCAGATTAAAAACGTCTCTTACGCAAAAAGCGGCATGGAAGGAAGCCCCCGCAGAGGCGTCCCGACCGGCAGGGGGCGCCCAAGGCGCGGGGGGCGTTCGGAAGCCGCGCCTGCGCCTGCGCCTGCGATAGACAATCTCACCCAGCGCGCGGCGTGTCCCGAATACGACGTCATTCACTACACCTTCACCGTCATTATGCCCTCCAGGTACCTGCCGGACCTCCAGCAGAACCTGATAAGCAGGAACTACCACACCATACTCCAGTGGCAGCAATCTTCCATAACCGAAGAACAGTCCAGGGAACAGGATATTTATTACTACGGCATCGAACCCATAATGGAAATAACGATAACAGGCGAACTACTGTTGCTCAGCTCCTGGGAGCGCGACCTTATGCCCGTAGAGGTGCTGGCTGCGGAAGTGGCGCCGCAGGCGCTGCGCCCGCAGGACGTCGAACGACTAAAAGATGCGCGATACGACACCACGATGTTAAGGACGACCAGGTAGCCCTACGGACCGAACAGTCCAACGGAAATTCAGGAGATAAGTAAATGCCTCAGGCAGGCAAGTTCAATCCCGCCGAACGGCACGTTGAAAAAGGCGTGCTGGGAATATGCGCGATGATATTCATATACGGGATGTTCCACTGGATATTCAGCTCCCCGCGTCGTTTTGACGTGCCCGCCGGACGCACCAGAAGCGAAAAGGCAACGCCCGCACAGGTGGACGAAAACCTCCTCAAAACCGCAAAGGACATCCAGGAATACATGAAAAACGTTCCCGCCGAAGACGTAAAGCTTCCGGATTACCTCAAAGAGTTCGAAAACCACCAGGTCGGCGGGCCCCTCAGACAGCTTCCGCCATTCGTAGACGTCGCATCGGCCCGGAGACCCATTATTCTGCCCAGGCCGCCGGAAGGCGTTTACACCAGTTACGACAAACTCGCAAAGGCGGTCCCCCCACCGCAGGCGCCTTCGGTGTGGATCGGTTCGGAGCTTCCTAACAATCCCAACATCCCGGACGACATAATCACCGCGCATCTGGCGGCTATTTATCCGTGGGACGAACTGGTCGAGAACTGCAATAAAGAAATTCACAAGACCAAACTCGTACTGGAGGTGGTGGTCCTGGACGTCGAGGCGCAGGTCCAGCAACAACAGCCCGACGGAACGTGGGGCTCGGCGCGGGAAGTTCAGACGGTGGTGGCCACTCCCCCCCAAACCGCCACCGGAAGGCCCACCACACCTCCGGAGATACCTGAATATAACGGACAAAACTCCCAGGAAATATTCCAGCTCATCGGCGCGCTTGGCAGCGTAAGCTGGCAGAAATACATCCTTCAGCCCCCCTACTGGGAAATCTGGGACACCTTTACGGGCCAATGGATCAGCTGGCGCCGGAACCTGCCACCTGAGGCGGTTAAGCAGATTACAACCAGCCTCACCGGGCGCATGCCCGAAAGCATCTACGAACCCTCCCCCGGACCGGTCCCCGCAGTCAGAGAAGAGCCCGGCCCGCCAGAACCGCCCCAAAGACCCTCGTCGCCCACACCGGCGCCGTCGGGTCGTGGGCGAGGCGAAAGGGGCGTACCCGCCGGCAGGTCTACGGGTCGTCCTCGGGGCAGGACCGACTACGACGTGCCCGAAGCGGGCGTGGATGATTACAGGGAACCGCCCAGGCCCACGGAAATGGAAGGCGGGGACAAACCGCCCCCCGAGGCGCCTTACGGCGAAGGGCCCGCAACCGGCGGATACCTAACGACGCAACTGCCCCATCTGTCCGAACAGATGAAAACCGGAAAGGTGCTCGTCTGGCTGCATGACACCGGCCTGAGCAAAGGCAAAGTTTACCGATACAGGATCAGACCCAAACTCCTCAACCCGCTCTACGCGCACGATGAGGCGGTCCCACAGGAAAAACTGCAGGACGCCTACAAAAAGACGATCATCGGCAAGTGGAGCCCGTGGTCGGCGCCCGCACGCCAGGAGAGTCTCACCGAGATGTTCCTGACCGGCTCGAGCCCCTCGCAGGGAACGGTCAACGTAACGGTCTTCACCATCAAACTGGGACAGCGGCACGAACGGAATTTCACGGTCTCGCCGGGAGAGGCAATCGGAAAAGAGATCTCCATGCGCGTGACCGACCCGCGGAACGGCGACGAAAGCACGCGGCAAGTCAACTTCTCCACCGGCGCGATCGTGGTTGACGTCGACTTCGATCATAGGGTAATCAATCCGGAGGCGCCCCGCCAGCCGACCCGGCCTACGGTGAAAATGCTCTATGTCGACGCGGAGGGAAAACTGCACGCCGCCATCCGCGTCAGCGGGCTCATCGCCGATTCCCCCACGCGAAAAAGATACGAACTACTTATGGAACAAACGCGGCGCAAAGCCGTCGGACGCTCCGGAGTGAGATAAGCAAAATTTTTGGCTTGAATGTACATCGAGTATCCGGCTAATTTATTGCGAACGGATTCACGCCTTGCACTAATCTCGATTGGTGAAATCAGGGCTTATTGTCCGATAAGTAATAGGTAAATTATCAGCGGTAATATGACATTCATACTTTCCAGGTATAGCGACGAAGGACCGCAACTCTGCGGGCGATTCGGACCGCCCAGGCGGTCCTGGCGCATCCTCCGTCGTCGAACCAGAATTACTTGAAGGAGTTTTCCTGTGGTGCAAAAGCGAATTTTATGTGTGGCGCTGGCAATCATCGTGGTGTTCGCCCTGACCTCGTGGGGACAGGACGCTGCCTCCGACAAGGCCAGGTCACTTTTGAAACAGGGTATCGCGCAGTACGATGAGATGAACTTCAGACTCGCCAAGGCGACCCTGCTGAAAGTCGACGCACAGGCCCTGTCATCCGGCGATAAGAAAACGCTCGAGGAATACCTCAACAAGGTGGACGCCTCGATAAAGAAGCAGTCCGCCGCCAAGGAGGCGATCAAGCGCGGCGAGCAGGCCTTAAGTCGCAATAATCTCGTCGAGGCGAAAGAGGCCTTCGCTACCGCCTCTCAAAGCCGGTACATACCCGCCGAATCGCGCAAGTGGGCAAAAGCGCAACTGGCGCTTGTCAACAAGAAAATGGAACTCGCAGCCGACGCACGCGCAGAAACCGACAGCGACAAGGAACAACCGGTCGAAAAGGACGACAACGAAAAAACCGTCGCCCTCGGAGGCGAAATGCAGCCGCAACCCGCCGATACCGATACGACCGGGCCCGAGGAGCCGAAGCGCCTCGCCGACGACGACGATGGCAATATCCGCAAAAACGGCAATCAGCACCCGGACGCCGGCACAAACGACGACGCCGATAAACTCGCCGGTGCCCGCAGGGAAAAGGCGATGGACCTCGTGGCGCATGGAAAGGCGGCGCTGGCGAACAACGAACCGAAACAGGCCGTGAAATACTTCGAGATGGCGCTCGACCTGGACCCCCTGCTCGACGCCGCCAGACAGCATCTAACCCGCGCCCGACAGATGGCCCAGCAGGCACGTGAGCCGGAAATCCTCACACTCCTCGAGAAGAAACAGCAAATAGCACGCCAGGAGACGAATCTGAAATTCGAAAAGGCCATGAAACATTCGTACGAGGCGCTGGCGCGCGGAGAAAATAAGGAAGACTTCCAGGAGGCGCAACGGGCCGCAGTAACCGCTCGCAACATAATCGACGATGCCAAGGAAAAAGGGCTCTACGACCCGGGCCAGTACCGCCAGAAACTGCTGCAGGTCAAGGACCAGCTGAAATACGTGGAGATACAAAGAAACAAGTGGGAAAAAATCCAGGTCAGACAGCAGCAGCAGGAAATCACCGAAAAGGAGCAGGTCCGTCGCAGGAATGAGCAGCTCCAGCGACAGAAGAAAATCAACACTCTCACGCGGCGCGCAACAAGTCTCACCGAGGAATACCAGTTCGACAAGGCCCTTGGCGTGATCAACCAGATTCTGACGCTGGAGCCCCAGAATGTCTGGGCGCAGGACCGCGCCCTCCTGCTGAGCCAGTTCGTAACGCTTCAGAAAGAAGGCAAAATCCGCGACACCCTGCGGACGCAGGAGCAGAGATCGCTGCTGGACGTGATGGAGTCGGAAATTCCGTGGTGGCAACTAATCCGCTATCCCAGCGGGTGGAAGGAGCTGACCCTGCGGCGCAAACCGTTCGGCGCCGCCGCGGCGACCGAATCCGATGCCAACCACCTGGTTCGACAGCGACTCAGAGAAAAACTCAAAGAACTCGACTTCGACGGATACAGGTTCGACCAGATAATCGGGTTCCTCCGCGATTTCACCGGTCTGAGCATTCACGTCAAGTGGAGCATTCTGGAAAACGCCGGTTACACCAAGGAACAGACGATAAACGTTCACCTCAGCAACGTGCCGGTCGAAAAGGCGCTCAATGTCATCCTCGAAGACGTGGGCGGGGCGGTGCCCGGAAGCAGGGGTCTGGGCTACGCCATAGACGAAGGCGTCATAACCATATCCACCAAGGACGACCTGTCGCTGAACAAGGTCACCCGCGTTTACGACATCCGCGACATGATCCTCTACGTGCCCGACTTCACAGGTCCCCAGATGGACCTTTCCGAAATCACCCGCCAGAGACAAACCGCAGAGGGCGGAGGCGCCGAAGAGGGAATCTTCTCCGGCACAGAAGCCGAACCCGATGAAGAAGCCCGCACAAAGGCGGAAATCATCCAGAACATCATAACGAACATCAAGGAAGTACTGGCCGCAAGAACCGGACAGACCGCGGAGTTGATTTCCGGCATAAGTGAAATGGGCGGGCAGCTCATCATCACCCAGACGCCGGAAAACCACGACGCCATCAGAAACCTGCTGGCGCAGTTCCGCGAGGCGCGGGCGCTTCAGATATCCATCGAATCCAGGTTCATAATAGTCCGCAGCAGTTTCCTCAGCCGCATAGGCGTGGACCTGGACTTCTTCTTCAACATCGGCTCCGAAATCGGTTCGGGAACGGACCGCACCATCACCGACCCGTGGACCGGGGGCGATGCAACGTTCACCGGTCCCGGCAGGTCCGGCGCCTCTGACAAATTCACTCCCATAGGCGTGGAACAAGCCTCCAACACCTTTGCAACCCTTTCAGGGCTGTCCACTGGCCAGGCCAGCGATATCGCCTCTTCCCTTACAAGCAACGCCCTGAGCATATCGGGTGCGTTCCTGGACGACTTCGAGGTGGACTTCCTAATAGAAGCCACCCAGGCGGACTCCTCCTCGCGGACGCTTACCGCCCCGCGCCTGACGCTTTTCAACGGTCAGCGCGCCTACGTGGTCATCGCCGATCAGCAGGCGTACGTATCGGACCTCGAGCCGCTGGTCGCCGCCGGCGGAGAGGGCGGCGCGGTCTCGGCGTTCAGGCCCGAAGTATCCACCGTGGGCACCGGCTCGATGCTCGACGTGGAAGCCACCATATCCTCGGACCGCAGGTACGTCACGCTTACGCTGCGACCATCGGTGGCCACCCTCGACCCCGAATCGCTTGAACCCATCGATTGGGAAGGCGGGGCGTTCATTCAGCTTCCCGAGGTGGAAGTAAAATCCATACGCACCACCGTGTCGGTCCCCGACGGCGGAACCATCCTGCTGGGCGGACAGAAACTCGCCGGGCAGGTCGAAAGGGAAATGGGCGTTCCGCTGCTTAGCAAGATCCCGGTGATAAACCGCGCGTTCACCAACCGCGGCATGGCCCGCGACGAAGAGACCCTCCTGATACTCGTCAAGCCCGATATAATTATTCAGCATGAAGAAGAGGAAGCGGCCTTTCCGTAATCGTTACGGGCGTACATCGGGCTGGAGCATCGACATTAACCGGCGACGGCATCCTCGCCGGGCGCCGGACGGTTGCGACACAGCCGCACAACGGGTGGGGGAGGTTTACGAAATGACAAAACTATCCGGCGCGGCGGCGATCGCATTCATACTGCTTTTGACTGCCGGAGTGTCGATTCCGGTCTTAGCCCCGGCAGCGGACGAAACCCCCGCCACGGCGAGGGCCCAGGCCGACGAATCCGCCCCGCCACCGGTCCGCCTCGATGCGAAAGAACGAAAAATCACCATAGACGCCCAGGTGTGCCTGCGCTCGGCGGCGCTGGAATTCGTCCTGTGCAAACGCGGCACCAAGGAACACGAAAGCATAATGAGCACTATTGCAGAGCCGTCGCACATCCACGCGGCGCTGCTGGCGATGGGTCTGACCCCCGGAAAACCCGCAATGTGGGAAACAGACCCCCTGACGGAAAAGGGACGCACCATACCGCCTCGCGGGGCGGGACTGAAAATCACCCTCCATTGGACCGACAAGGACGGAACAAGGCATCAAGCCAATCCGGCCGACTGGCTGAAACCGGCGACGGGCGCCGAGGAGGACCGGCAGGAGTCCCGGGAAATCAGGATGCCCCACGAATGGATATTCGTCGGTTCGGAGGTGCTCCCGGACGGGCGATACTGGGCGGACCTGAATGGCGAGATCATATCGGTGGCGAATTTCGCCTCCTCGGTGATCGACGTGCCGTTCGAAAGCACCAGCGATAATCAGCTCCTGCAATTTTCGACAAATACCGAGGCGATCCCGCCCGACGGAACCGAAGTGCAAATCGTCATCAAACCTGTAAAGGGCGCCAAAAAAGCCCCCCACGCACGCCAGACGATCGAAATCGACCGCAACGGACGACTGAGCGTCCAAGGGCAAAACGTCTCCTGGAAACAAATCAGCAATTGGGCTGAAAAATACATCGCCGCGCACTCCAGGGGAATGGTCCACATCAGGGCCAGGCCCGATGCCCTGTCACACGACGTGCGGCATTTAAAGGACGAACTGCTTCTGGGAGGCGTCAGGGAGATGGAAGTCGAGCATCTCGCCGCAGAACCGCCACCCCTGCCCCGCACCCCCGCACAGGCAAAGGCAGAGATTCGGCGCTTCGAGGAACAACTGGCCAATCCCCAGGACTACCTCGAAGACCCCGTCGTGAAGGTCAAAAATCGTCTCGGACAGGTGAAATTCCGCCTGCGCGAACACACGCGACTGGAGGGTCTTTGGGACGAATATTCCGCCTCACTAAGGCAGCTGCTGGTCGAATACGAATCTTCATCGCCCCGCGAGGCCGATAACGATGACTCGCCATCGGAATGAACCCGCCGGCCCGATTCACCACCTAAGCGATAATCAAAACGAGGACGCCTCGCCTCCGTCGGCGGCGCGGGGGCTCCTTAGGCAAAACATCCGTCCGTGCCTGTCGGTCGCCGCCTTTACGCTGATTATCGAGCTGGGAGTTTACTTTCTGGGCATCGTTATCGGCGCCGGGGAACTGAATTCCACGCTGGCGGCGCTGGCGACGGCGGCGGTGTGGATTCCCCTGGCGTCCGGTC
>CAYZPY010000081.1:0-11224 GCA_964480425.1 uncultured Planctomycetaceae bacterium | reverse complement strand
GGGGCCGCGCCTTCTTTGTGCTTGCCGATCATAATCCACGGCGGCCCGGGGCGGTCGTCGTTGAGGTCCATGACGGTATTGTTGACGATGCGGCAGCCGGTCGCGCCAAGCAGCGTTATCCCGTGCCAGTGGTCCGTAATCACCACGTTGTTTTCCACCACCCAGTCTACGAACATTCCGTCGAAGCACCCGATGCCCTGGAGCGTGCCCCGGTGTTGCTGGCGGGGGTCTGAGTAGTTGATGATGGTGTTTCCGCGCAGCACGATGTCCACGACCTTTCCGGTCCCCACGCCCTTGCGCCCTTTGGTCCAGCTCTGGAATCCGTCGTCGTGGTTCTTGTTCACGTCGTAGCAGTTCTTCACGACGTTGTACTGGAATGTGGTATAGTCGCCCAGGCCCCTTAGCCCGTCGCCGGCGAAGTTCTCCACGACGTTCCGCTCCACAAGCGAGTGCGACGCGCCCACCGATATGCCGAAGTTCACGTTCTTAAGATGGTTGCCTCGGATAATCATGTGCAGGCCGTCGGCGCTGATGCCGTTGCAGGAGCGATTGTTCCAGTCGTTTTTTGACCACGCCGAGGCGTCGTCGGCAGAGCGTATCGTGCAGTCCTCGAGCGTGACGTGGTGAATCGGCCCGCGCCAGCCGTGCGAGGCCAGTTCCACCATCGTGCGCGGCTTTTTGCCCTGTCCGAATGCGGGGCTGACGTGCAGGCCGCGAAGCACCCAGTGCGAACTCGACCGCACCAGCACCGTGCGGAAGCGGGGTTTTTGCCCCTCGGCGGCGGCGATGGTTATATAGCCCGTGTTGTAGTACCCGTCGATTTCCAGGTCGCCGTAATAGCCGGACATCAGCCAGATGGTGTCGCCCGCCCTGACCGCGGCGTTGGAATTGCGGGCGACCAGGCGCTTATGCTTTTTGTAGGGCAGGGATTCCCACTTGCGGCTGCGGACCAGCCCGGAGTCGAAGACCTTCTGTAGACTTTTCCAAGGCCGGTCCTTGCTTCCGTCGTTGTCCGCCTTGCCGTTTTCAGGGTCGACGTAAAAATCGGCGGCGGACGCCGCCGGCACAAGCAGCGTCAAGATTGTGCACGTGACAAGTATGCGTCGCATGTTGAGGCCTCCAAAATATAGGCGTCGATAATACAGGTTTTCGAGGCGGTTTTTCCGCCGCCGCACAGCGCGTGATATCACGTCCTAATCGCCGCCCGTTTCGGCCGGTTGTGTGCGGGGTTTTGACATCCCGGTAAGTTCTGCCGTTTCCTCTTTCAGCATTTTCTTATATAGGGCGATGTCGCCTTGGGCGGCGGATTTGCGATCGCTTATGCGTTTTGGTCGCGTTTGCCGAAGTTCGGCCTGCTTGCGCCGGATGTAGTCCTGCGATGCGCCCTGTGCGCGCATGCGGTTCAAAAAGGCCTGGTCCCCGGCCTTTACGCGTGCCTCTGCGTGTCGATATTCTTCGTGGGCCAGACGGAGTTGCTCGGCGACCCATTTGACCTTGGCCTTCTGCCGGGCAGGTTGTTCCAGGATGCGCTGCCAGTCGGAAAGCGGCAGGCCCCCGTCCAGGTCGACTTCGGACGGGAAACGCGTCGCATCGGACAGTTGCATCTCTCTGAGCACCAGCATGCGCAAGGCATCGGCAAGGAGGTATCCGCTCTTTTCCACGGTCTCCTGTTCGATGGGGTCGTCCCGCGCCTCGCTGGCGCCCTCGAGGTCCGCGAGCAGTTTCCGCAGATTTCTAAGTTTATGCCTTGCGGCAATAAGTTCTGCCTTGTGGAGTTTCCAGCCCATCATCCTGGCCATGAACTTCCGCTGCCCCGGTGAGAAGTCTTTCTGCATCCGTCGCAGGAGTTCGGCATGTTTGCTCGCTTCTTTGAGGGCTTTTTCCAGTGGTGCGGTGCGGGCGGCCATCATGCGTTTGAGACGCTCACCTGAGGCGGCAAAATACGCCTCAACGTCCGCCTTTTGGCGGAAGTATTCGTCGCAGAGACGGGCCCATTCCATCGGATCGGCGTCTTCTGGGACTTTTCCGGCCTTGATGGTGTCGGCGTGATCGGACCATTTGCGGTCGAACTGCTGCTTGCGCTGGGCCAGGCGGGCAGTATCCGCCCTGTCCAGTGCGGTCAGGTCTTTGCGCGTCTCGTCGAGGTTCTGTTGCAGCCGGCTGATGTGTTTTTCGGCCTCGGCGAGACTGTCCACGTGCTCGACGTTGGCCGGGGTGACCTTTTCCATTTCGGCGATCTGTTTTTCCAGGCGTGCAATTTCGTCACGAAGTGTACCGCCGGTTGGCACGTCCACCGGCGCATCCGACGTTTCGGATTTTGCCCGTCCGGGTTTACCCGTTCCCGGCGATGTGTCGTCGTCTTGGTGATCGGGTGCGCCCCGAAGGGCCCCGAGAATGCCGCCCTCGCCGTTTTCTTTGTCCACGCCGCGCACAACCGCACACGAGGCCAGAACAATCAGGAGAATCAATGCGCCGCGTTTCATCACTCGGCCTCCCTGGTTGCCGGCCCGAATGCCGGCACTTTGGCGGTGATTGCGGGGTAGTCCAACTTGACGGTGAATCGGTGCTTTCCGCGGATAACCAGCGCCTCGACGGTCTTATTCGGGATGGGACTTTTTAACAGGGCTTCAGTCTGCTCAAGCGTTCCGAGCGGGTATTGACCGATACGGACGATTATGTCCTTAGGCTGCAGTGGCGGGCTCGCGCCGTCCAGTACGCCACCGGGAAGGACGTAGAGCAGCCGCTCTCCGCGTCCGGCGCCTCTGCGGCTGTTCTGGACCAGGCCCAGAAGCGTGTACGGATTCGCCGGCGCAGCGGACCTTCCGCCGGTGTGCATGGCGCACAACACGAGTCCCGACTCACAACTCGGCACCATGCTCTGTTTTTTCACGGCGGAGAACGTCTCTGCCGCCTTGTCCCAGCGCTTGAGCATCATCAGCGCGCAGCCGAGTCCGTAACGGCCGTAGTCTTTGTTCACGGCCTTCTTATTGCGACGCACATAGTCTTCAAAGCCGTAGCGGGCGTCTTCGATTCGTCCGGCTTGAAGCAGGGTCCAGCAGGCATTGACCCGAACCATCGGTCCTTTTGTGCGCCTTCCCAGTTCGAAGTATTTCGCGGCGGTGCGGTAGTAGCCCTTGTTTTCGTAGAGGTCCGCCAGGGCGTCGTACGCCACGTATATGTGCGGCCTGCCTCGCTTGGCGAGCATGTCTTCTATGCGCGGCTTCGGCCCACTTGGTAAGAATGGCCCGGATGGTTTCTATGGCGTCGTCTGTGTGTCCGGCGTTGCCGAAACGCTGACAGACGACAATCGCCTTGTGCAGGTTGTTGTAAGCGAGCCACGCCTCCAGCAGCCACCTGGCGTAGAGCGGTCTACCGGGCCGGCGTTCGAAAGCGGACTGAAGATTCTTCAAGGCCTCGTCGTATTTTCCTTGTCCCCATTGTGCCCGCCCGAGATAGTGCGTCCATTCGGTGGGCTCCCTTTGGTCGCTGCCCCATGATTTGTACTTCGCCATAAGTTTGTCGATTGCCGCCTGTATGTGTTGCTCGGCAAGGTCGTACCTGCCTACTGCGTATGCGCAGCGCCCGATGAAGTAGATCGAGTCCGTTCGGTCGTCCACGTTGCGGCTTTCGACGAATCCCCACAGTCCCAGGCGCACGTCCCGCCCGCAGAATGCCGCCAGTGCGAGCCTGTGGCGCACGTTGAACTGCGCCTTGTTGTTTTGCAGCACCAGGCGGAAGGCCCGGACCGCCTCGTTGTATTTGCCCGCAGCGAAAAGCGCCTTTCCGCGTTCGTACTCCACTACGCCGACCTTGCCCGGCGCAAGCCGCCGGGCCTGGGCGAATGCCAGGTCCGCCTCCTCGTGTCGCCGGAGGTTTGTGAGGCACCCGCCAATGATGATATACGTGTCGTAACCGGCAGGTCCGCTTGCGGTGTAGCGTTCGGCGTGCTTCAGGGCGTCTTCGTAACGCCCGCTGCGGTAATACAGAAAAGCGAGCCAGTGGTCGTTGTCGCGTCGGGCGGTTTGGAGTTTTCCGGCCAGGCGGAAGCGGTCCGTGGCCTTGCGGAGTTCCACGTCCGGATTTTTTCCGTAGATAACGCCGCCTTCTTCTATTTTCCAGAAGTACTTGTTGATCCAGGCCCTGCCTACGGCATGGACGGCGTCGGCGTCGTACGGTCGCAGTTCCTCCAGCGAGTCTGCCCACTGCGGCAGGCGGGACTTATAATTGCCCCCGCAATTGGCTACGCACTGTCCGAGCATTTTTGCTGCGGCGGAGTCATAGGGGCGGGCTTTCAATGCGCGTTCGAAATAGGGCGCTGCGTCGTGGGTGTTGCCCTTGTGGAACTTGATGACGCCGGCGCAGAACTCGGCGTCGGGATTGCCCGCCTTCAGTGCGGGCCCTAGCGACTTTTCGGCCTGGTCCCACTGACCGGCGTCGATGGCCTTAAGCGCCGACTCGGGAATCGGCACGACGGGTTCATCCCCCGCGGACAAGGCCAGCGGCACCAACATAAGAAGCACTGTTGCAACCGCGATCATCCGGGCGGACGTGTCTGTATCCTGGTTGAACACCATGCATTGTTCCTCAACCTTTGTCCGGTAACGAATTCCGGAACTGAAATCGCACATCCGGCGCCGAAAGACTACCACCGGAGAGATTTGCCTGAAATTATATTAACACCGGCGCTGCGTGCGGAAAAGCCAAAATACCGCATTTTGCGGTATTGCCGCCGGTTCGGCGGACTGAATTGCCGCAGGGCATCCGTCCTGTTATGATGATTCACGTCCCGGTTCGTTTGGAAATGGAAGGATACACACATGGCCGAGGTTGATGACGATAAGATTCGCGCGGCGGTGGAAGAATTGGCGCACGATGGCGGAGCGGCGTGCAGGTGGTTGCTGGCGCTGGCGCGGCGGCTGGAGGTGAGCCCGGCCGAGGTCGGCAGGGTCTGCAACGAGATGAAGATAAAAATACGCGCCTGCCAGCTTGGCTGCTTCAAATAGATCGTTACGGGAATCGAATGGACCCATTCGAACAATGCGCCGTTCGCCGTTTTCGCCGCGGCGGGTTCGCCTCGGACAACGACGAGGTCATCCGCGAGGCGCGGGTGGAACTTGTGGTCAACGATGGCGATCTTAGCATGGCGATGCTGTGCCTTCCCAGGGAACTCCGCGAGTTGGCGGCGGGCTTTCTTCGCGGCGAGGGTGCGCTGCGCAGCAGGGACGACATCGAATCCATCCGAGTCGATGAGCAAGGCCGGACCGTCCGCGTCAGCGGGCGTTTCGCGCCGAAAGTACTGGAGAACATCACCAGCCGATGGACGTGGGGGACCGGTTGCGGCGGGGGAGGCACGGCGGCGACGCTGAGCGGGGAGATTTTCCGGCAGGTTGGGCAGGGTGCGGTGGTGGGCGCCGAGTCGCTGCTTGAACTGACCCGCCAGTTCGCCGAGGGGATGGATCTGTGGAAGCGCACCGGCGGCGTGCATGCATGCGCACTGGCCGACGCCGAACGCGTCATGATACTGTCCGAGGACGTCGGTCGGCACAACGCCATGGACAAGGTTCTCGGCCGGGCGCTGCTGGAGGATGTCGACACGTCGGACAAACTGATTCTCACCACCGGCCGCGTCTCTACCGAGATGGTCTCCAAGGCGGTGGCCTGCGGCGTTGCGCTGGTAGCCGGGAGGGGCGCGGCGACCACGCTGTCGCTCGAGTTGGCGCGTCGGTTCGGCGTGACGCTGGTGGGCTTTGCGCGCACGGGGCGATTCAACGTCTATACCGGCTTCCAGCGTGTGACTGACAGCCCAAAAAGTGGGTAACTACCGTCGGCGGGGGGTCGACAGCAGCACTGCCATGGCGACAACGGCGGTGCCGGCCAGTGCGGCGCCGATGCCGAACGCCGTCTGCGGTCCTATCACCAGCCAGAACACCCCGAACATGAGACTGGCCGGAAGTTTGGCGATTCCTTCGGCACCATGATAGATGCCGTATGCGGCTCCGCGGTTCTGGTTGGGGATGAAATCGGCCACCAACGCCTTTTCCACGCCCTCTGTCATTCCGTAGTAGGATCCGTATGCGGCGATGAGCACCCAGAACGTCCACTCCGGCCAGGATATGCCGAACCACTCCCCGCCGAGGGACGCCATCGCCACGTACACCAGCGCGTAAATGGTCCATCCGGCGACGATTACGGGGCGCCGGCCGAACTTGTCCGAGATGATCCCGCCGGGGAAGCTGAATATGATTTTACTGACGTGCAGCAGCACCCACAGACCGATGACAGCGCCCAGCCCGTATCCGAACAGTTTCTGCCCGTAGAGCAGCAGGAAAAGGTCGGAACTGTTGCCCAGCGAAAACAGCGCCACGATGCCCGCGTATGCCCAGAATCGTTCGGGCAGGTGCCGCCAGCCCGTAAGACTGAATTTCCCCTCCCGTCGTTCGGCGGGGCGCGGTGCGATTTCGCGGACCTTTGTGAATATGGTTGACATCGCCGCGACGCCGGGAATAAGCGCGATGGCGAACAGCCACCGCAGTGCGGACATTTCCGCCTCGCCGGCGATACCGGCAGTGCCTTTCCAAATCGCCTGTCCTAAGAAGGCGTCCAGCACGACGATGCCGACCAGCGGGCCGAGAATCGCGCCGGTGTGGTCCATCACCCTGTGGAAGCTGAACGCCAGCCCGCGCACGTTCGGGTGGATTGTGTCGGAAATCAGCGCGTCTCGCGGCGAGGTGCGGATGCCCTTACCAACCCTGTCGGCGACCCGCAGGCCCACCACCTGCCATGCGGATCCCGCCAGCGCCATCGCCGGTCGTGCGAGTGTGGAAATTCCGTAACCCGCCGCCAGCAGCGCCTTTCGCTTGCCCAGTGAGTCGCTTATGCGCCCGGAGAAGATTTTCAGCAGACTCGAGGTGGTCTCCGCCAGCCCGCCCATTATGCCGACGTAGACCGCCGCCACGGCCAGAACTTCCTCGGCGCCCGCGTGGGGATTTGCGGCGCGCACCAGTCCGGCGACGAACATCGGCAGCAGGGGGTAAATCATCTCGCTGGAGAAGTCGGTGAACAGACTCACCAGTCCCAGGGCCAGGACGTTTCCACCCAGCGCCCCGGGCGGCGAGGCCGCCTTGGACTTCGCATCCGCCTGTTGTTTGCTGTTTTCGTTTTGCACGGGAAATCCCAACGTACTGTTTTATTTTTAAATGTTACCCTCGATGCGAGATGAAATTAAATGTTTTGCTGACGTAGTCCGTCCGGCGACATTGGTTTTACCGGTCTCAGTAGTCCATCGCGCCGAATTCTTCGCGCCATCGCCGGCGGTATCGCTCGATTCCTGACGGTGCGGGGAAGGCCGAGTCGAAATCCAGACCCTGTTCCCGGCATTCCCTTTTCAGGAAGGGGGCGACCACGTCGTAGATCTGGAGTTTGACGTTGTCGTCCAGGGCCTTGTAAAGCCGTACCCTGTCGATCAGCGGAACACGGTATCCCAGCAGTCGCGGGCGGACGAGGATGTGGGCCGCGATGAAACTTCTAATCCTCTCAAAAGGCGGCATCCTGTACCGCCGGGCGGAATTTTCGCGAAAGTCAATGTAGACTTTTCGAGCGAAGCCCACCGCCGCGCGGTGCTCGTCCATGTCGTTTGAGGCAAGTTTGACCATCGCGGTCGTCAGCGAGGCGTATATATATGCGCGTGCCTGTTCCTGTGTCGTCGCGGCGCCGCGACGGAACCTGGCCAGCACAAAATCCTCCAGCGGAAGGTCCCAGTCGCTGTCTTTGGGGTCGTAGTGTTCCTTGACCCACTGGAAATATTTTTGCGACTCTTCGTATTTCTGGAGTGCGTAGAGCATTTCGATTGCGCCGATGAGGTAGTTTTTATGCCCGGTCCGCAGCGGATTGTCCCGCCCCCGCCCCGGCGCCTCGCCGGTCAGCGCCTTTATGTACTCGATGAACTGGCGGTGCGTGGGTTCGACGTAACGCCAGTCGGACATGAATTGCAGAAAAGATTTGTCGGGGTCTTCGTGATGTTCGAAATACATAACCCGTCCGCTGAACGTCAGGTTTGTCAGGCAGAACAACGCGATGCGATCGGTGTTTTTTGCGTTGATGTCCGACATCTCCAGACTCTCGCAGACGTGTATTCCGTAGGTTATCCAGTACAGCCCGTGCGACCAGGGCAGGCGCCAGTCCAGCGGGACGTCGTATTTTTTCATCAGCCCCAGCATCCACTGTGGGTCCATTTTGTAAACGTTCCACAGCATCTGAGCGCGGATAAAGGCCAGGACTTTTCCGCGGGCGTACTGGTATTGCTCGCCGTTGATCAGGTCGGACACGGCGCGGTCGCGGGGAGTGTCCGGTTCGGGCGGACGAGTACGGGTGACGCTGACGGCCGGGTCGTTGCTGAAGCGATTGTAGGCGTCCAGGAAACTGCGGTCCGCCCCGACGTCGAATTCGCCCAGGCGATCGAGATACTGGGCCACTTTCGGATCGCTGCGCAGCACGGTCAACCGGTCCTGCTGTATGTCGGTTTTGCCTTGGAGGGCGGGGTCCCTGTTCAGCGGCGCCCTGGTTATCGGCTCGAATGCCTCGATGGCTTGTTCGGTGGTGGTGTACGGGGCGGCCCCGAGCAGCCAATGCATCTGCGATATCCACCGCTGCTTGTAGACCATGTGCATCTCGTCCATGTACCCGCCGATTTTGAAATAGAAGATCCACCCCAGTTCCTTGTAAAGCGTCAGTGCCCTGGGATTCAGCGGTATTCCCTCGTCCCTGAGCAGTTGCAGGCCGTTGGAAACCCACAACCAGCGCTCGCGGGGTGTGTGGGTGGTCGCCGATATGTTCCACGCCATCTGCCATGCCTGGAACGACCACACGCCGGGGAACCTCGGCTGGAGTTTACATATCATCCTTGCCAGTTGCATAGCGTCGAAGTGCCTTCCGGCCTGGTGAAGATTTTGCGAGCGAATCCACAGGAAGCTCAGCATCGGCGCCCTCAGCCCGCCCGGCGCTACGCGCATAAGCGCCACGGCGGGGTCCTTTTGCGAGAGGGTCTTTCCCAGACCGGACAGCGCCTGTGAGCGACTTTGTTCATCCAGCGGTTTGTGCAGCAGCAGGCCCATAGCGACCAGCAGCGAAGCCGCAAGTGCAAAGGAAATCAGTTTTATCATCAAGCCGCGACTCATCGCGGGTGCTCCTGCGAAGATATTTTTTCATGATTATTCATGCTGTTACGTCTGGGGGACCGCCAGTTCGCGTTTGTGAAATATCAGGCAGCCCGCCGCAAGGGTGAGCAGTATTCTTGCCCCCGAGGTCGCCCCGGCGTCGAGCAGGATGCGGCGCCACGGGATGTACATTCCCTCCACCAGCGGGTCGGCGGGCATGGTCGCCGCGAAGTTCGGGATGAAAAGGCCCACCGCCTTGAGTGTGTAGTATCCCACGTACAAGGCGGGACCGATTTTGTCCGAGGGCGTGGTGATGTCCACCGCCTCGGTGAGGAAGCCCTTTCCCAGTGCGAACGGCAGAATCACGAAGCACAGCAGTATCCCCACCGGTGCCGAGAGGAAGCTTCCTGCCAAGACGCCCAGCGCCGAGAGGAACAGAAGTTGTATCCATATAAGCAGCATGCCGCGGGTGAAATTGCCCCCGAAGCCGCCGACGCGATACAGTGCGAATATATCGTCGTGTGCTATGGTTATGCTTTTGCCCTCGCCGCCGGGTTCCTGGAGCATATTGAAGAACTGCGCGACGGTTTTTCCCCGGTCGTTTACGAGTCGCCCCGACAGCGTGATGGTCGAGGTGACTTCCGGCGGATCGCTGCGGGATATCAGTTGCTGCGCGCCGGTGGTGGGGTTAAGCACCCGCCAGATGCATTCGATTGTGTTGTTAGGCACGTATCCCGCCACATTGGGCTTGTAGGATATCTGGAAGGTGGGGTCTATTTCCAGCGGGACGGTTTGTCCCTTGCGCATGTTCTCGATGCGCTGCCCGGACGTCCGGGGCATTCCAAAATGCACGTCGAAATAATTCTCTTCGGTGTTTATCCGGTCCACGCGTCCCTCGATGTTATTCACCCGCACGGGCCCGGGAACTATCAGGTGACCGAGCACGTCCGGGGAGGTTTTCACGCGAAGCGCGCGCCTGCTCTGTGAAATAGCGGCGATTTCGCCCTGTCCCGTTATTTGCTGTCCCCTGGCGTGGACGCCTTCAAATCGCCATCTCATCGCGCCGCCGGGCCTGACCGACTGGATTTGCTTTGTTATCTGCCGGCGGATTTCTTCGGTCATTTTGGCGAGGGCTTTCTCCCGGTCGCCGTCGGCCCGTGCGACATAGGCCGAAAGTGCGTCCTGGAAGAGGTTTTCCTTGCGGAGTTCTTCGATTCGCCGCTCGACCATGGCGTCGATGTCCGGCGGGACGGGGGCGACCTTTTTGCGAGCGGTGAATATTTCGGCCTCTACCTGCTGGCGATCGCTGCTTCCGATGTCTTGTCGGGTTCTAAGATACGCAGCCACCGAGTAGATGGCCACCGACGCGCCGCCAAGCAGCACGGCGTTTAGGATGGCGATGCCGATCCAGCGTCCCAGCAGATATTGCCACCTGGCCAGCGGTTTCGAGGCCAGCAGAAACACGTGCTTTCGCTGCACGTCGCCGGAAACGGTTCCCACCGCCAGCAGGATTGTAGCCACCGAAAGCAGCAGCGCCGTCAGCGAGGTGCTATATGACAGGAACGTGCGGATGGTTCCCGCCAGCGTTCCGTCGCCGGTCATCACGAAGGGAAGCACGCCGAGTGTAATCGCCACGAGCAGCACGAACGTTACGGCCACCTTCGTTCGCAAGCACTGGATAAAGGTTTCTTTGGCCATTGCCGTTAAGCGGCGCATTATTCCGACTCCTGCGATTCGTTATCATCCCCGGCGTCGGTTTTCTCCTTGCCGAGGAGTTCGTCGATGACGTCGCGCTTTGGTTTGGAGCCCGGTGGAGATTCGGACAACGGCAGGGGCGGGGTTTTATCCTGTTTCCGATCCCGTTCGCCGCTTACCAGTTCGCCGATAACCTCCCGCGAGGCGGTTCGGGGCGCCCGCGGGGCGGGGGGTTGCTCGCCGGCGACCCGGGGCTCTTCGGCGGCGCCTTGTGTGTGTTCGGTAAGCAGACTTTCGATAACTTCGCTCCCCTGGCGCGCGGGCGGGGTGCGGAGGAAATCGGCCACTTCGCCCACGCCAACGGCGGCGTCGGCCTC
>CAYZPY010000080.1:0-11479 GCA_964480425.1 uncultured Planctomycetaceae bacterium | reverse complement strand
GATTTTTATCTTGAAATTTATCCCCCACGTGCTATAGATTTATGCAACAAAGCCGTGAAGATATATTATCAGGCCAGAAAGGCCAGGTCCGGCACTGCGTGGGGCGGACCGGGTAAATGCGACAGGTTTTCGAACCGTCATCGCCGGACTGGAGGAATATGCAGTCCTTGTTGTCCGGGCGCTCTGTGAGACTGTAGCGCCGCCCCACCTTGCGAAGATACGCGTCATACAGATCTCGGACGCTTAGGGACAAAAACTCCGCAATCGCGGTAATCTCGTCTTTTGAAACCCACACGTATCCCTCATGTGGTCCGGCACAGCACCGTCCGCACTGTTGGCACTGGAACGCCAGCCCTGCCGCATACCACGGCGCCTTTTTACCGAGAATCTTCATGTCATTATCAGTATATAACGCGCAACCGACGACAACCGGACCGAACCCGTCGGGCAGAAAAATCCCGACAAGCCCGGGGATTATTCCCTTACTACGGCATACGGATGTATTTCCGCAAGCGAGTGAAAATAGCCCGGTTTTACCGGCGTTTGCGTACGGACCATATACACGTATCGGCCCCGGCCGGGATTGACTGCTCAAGATGATAATTGTAATCGCTCCCCGAGCCGCTGACAAATCCTTCCATCCACCATGCGAAGACTTCGCATCCCAGCGGCCTGAAATACGACCACGGGCAATCGGTTACCTCGCGGACAAATTTTCCCTCGTCCTGTTCGACGATTTTACCCTTTATGCCCCAGAGTTTTTCGATGGCCATGATTGCTCGCCCAATGGCCGAGGCGTCCGGTAGCGACTCGCGCGCCGATTCCCGCCCGGCCCGGCGGAGCGGCTCGCGAAGCGTTTGCTCCAGTTTGTCACGGCCACACTCTTCTTCCAGCGCGCTAAAGATCACATCGTGCACGTGGCCCCACATTTCGATCAGATGGTTCAACTCACGGTTCGTGCGGGCCGACTTGATATCCAGCACCGGCGAGCCGTCGTGGGCGTCCAGGCCGCGGACAACCAGCAAGTTTTCGTTAACTTCGATAAGTTCCACCATAGAGACGCCTATCGGATTGGGACGCATCGGGCTTCTAAGCGCGAATACACCCTTGACGGGATTGCTTTTATCCCCGCGCGGATGGACTCGAAGCATCCGCCGATGCTCACCAGTCAATTCGTGCATCCAGTAAAGAACATCCAGCCGGACTCCCGCCTCAAGGCCCAAAAGGCCCTCGGCGAGTGACTCGTCCAATTCAATAATCGATTTATCGGTGTCGGACTTGCGAACGACGCCTATGGGATTAATATCCATTTTGCTAACCTTCCGTTGCGATTCTTTATTTCCGCCGGTTCGTATCGCCTAACGCACGGTCGCCGAATTACCGCATGTGGCTGATTGCCATCTCTGCGGCGTTGACCAGCGGATACGCAATCGGCGAGGCCGTCAGGGCGGGGTGAGTTCCCATCTGGAACATTGCGATGTCCTCGGCCGTCATGCGCTTCTGCACACAGGCGGCTATGGTGTTTATCATCTCCCCGACAGATGCGCTGCCGCGGACCTGGCCGCCTATTAAAACCTGAGAGTTCGCCTCGAAAACGAGTTTGACTTTCACCGGCGCCGCACCGGGCATAGCCCCCGGATGGCGGTTCGGCGTCTCCACCGTCCCGCAGGCGACCTGGTAGCCGCGCTGCCTGGCCATGGATTCGGTCAGCCCGGCCGTGCCAATCGCCATGTCGCCCACTGCGGTGGACCACACGCCCAGCGTGCCCTCGCTCTCGCGCCGCAGGCCGAATACGTTTGCGCCTGCGATCCTCGCCTCCAGTTGCGCTATGGACGCCAGTTTCAGCGGCGAAGGCCGCCCGCCGAAAAACGAGATTTTCTCCGCGCAGTCGCCGCAGGCGAAGATGGCCGGGTCGCAGGTCTGCATGGTGCGGTCAACTGCAATTCCGCCGGTCAGGCCAAGGCGCAGGTCGGCCTTTTTGGCCAGTTCCACGTTAGCCCGCGCGCCGATGCCGAATATTACGATATCCGCGGGGATACTGTTACCGTCCTTCAACTGAACTGCGTTCACGCGGCCGTTGCCGTTTATCTGCGATGCGGTCGCCGACGTCCGCACGGTAATGCCGCGCGACCTCAGCAGATCCTCCATCTCGGTGCAGAACTCGTGATCGTAAGAGAGACTAAGGCACTTTTCCGCCAATTCCAAGACAGTGACGTTCTTGTTGTCCAGTTTATTTATTTCATCCGCGAACTCTATCCCTATAAACCCGCCGCCGATAATCACCACGTTTGTCGCCTGTTTCAGTTGCTCCTGAAGCATGCTCAAATGCTCCACGTCTTTGAGCACTGCGAACACGCCGTCGAGGTCCACTCCCACAATGGGCGGCGTTGTGGGCAGGGAACCCGTGGCCAGTATGAGACGTTCGTACTGAACCTCATCATCATTGGTGACAAGCACGTTCCGCTGCCTGTCGATTTCCGTGGCCTCGGTGATTAGAAGGTCCACGTTGTTCTTTTCCAGCACGGCGTCCGGGATAAGGTTCTTCTCCGGCCCGCCCAGTGTGCCGAAGACGTAAGGTATGCCGCAGGGAATCGGAACCTGCTTTTCCCTGCGGACCAGAAGAATCCGCCTGTCGGGATGATGCCTCCGTGCGGTTATGGCGGCCGTTATTCCCGCCGCACTTCCGCCGAGTACGACTATATCCGCTTTGCTCATACCATCTCCTTTACTGATTACCATTTTCACCTTCGCCTTGTTGCAATCCGATGTAAAACACTTTTCCGCCGGAGGACTGTTTTTTCAAAAGGCCCGCGGCCTGGAGTTCCTCAACATACTTGGCGACTTCATTTCTGTGCATATTAAGCCCGCCGGCAATATCATCCAGCGAACACGGGCGGCGTTGTATCATCTCGAGGATGCTGTCCCGGCCGGCCTGGAAATCGCTTTGGGCATGTACGCCCCGATAGTCTGCGATAACCTCCGCAGGCGGCTTAAAACGCTTTGCGAGTTCCACCATCTTCACATGTTCGACCATAACGGCATATTCTTCGCTCGTCGGGCGCGTGGCCGTGTTCAACTGGATGCGATCGGGTTTTATACGCGCGGCGCATCTGATGATGTCCTGCAGTTCGTTTTCAACGGCCGTGTGACCCGCCAGCAAAAACACCTCCAGCCAGTATTGCCCCCTGTATTCTTCGCGGAAAGCCACGAGCCCTTCGAGCATTTGTGCGAAAGATACATTCTCGTGCGGCCTGTTGACCGCCTGGAACATGGCCTCGTTTCCGGCGTCCAGCGACGGGATTACCAGATGGGCGTCCATGAGTTGCCGGCGGACTTCCGGGCGCCAAAGCAGCGACCCGTTCGTCAGCACCGCCACCGGCACATCCGTCACGGAGCGGATTTGCCCGACGAGTTCATCCAGGCGCGAGTAAAGCGTCGGCTCGCCCGAACCGCTCAGGGTGATGTAATCCGGCCTGGTGGCGAGTTTTTCCTTCAGTTCGTCCAGTACGTCGCCCAGCGAAACCCACTGGCGTCTTTCGACGGTCTTGTTGGTGGTGCGTCCGAGTTGGCAGTAAATGCAGTCGTAGGTGCAGGTCTTGAACGGCACAAGATCAACACCAAGCGAACGGCCGAGTCGCCGCGACGGTACCGGTCCGAATATGCAACTCATAATAAATCTCTCACGCGCGTCATTTGCGATTGGAAGCGACTCGAACCTGACACTTCCCGGCAGGTGAACGCACTGCGAACCTACACGAGCACTGGTTAACTACACCCGATGCCGGTAGAATCTGCCTGTTCGGCAGGCAGGTTCGTTGCAGATAGGTGAAGTGTTACGTGAAGTTCGCCATCGAAATATGGATGGCGCAGAAGATTAACAGTAAATATCATCAGCATTAATATCTTAACGCTGAAAGGCGATACCGTGCCACAAAAATCACAACCGGCGACCAAACCCGACGAGCAACTCAAGGCCCTGAAGGAATCCGTCCGACGGCGTATGAGCGAGGTCAAACGCAAACTGCTGGTTCTCTCCGGCAAGGGCGGCGTGGGCAAGAGCACTGTTGCGGCAAATCTCGCCGCGGCCCTTGCCCGGGAGGGCAACAAAGTCGGTCTGCTTGACGTGGACGTTCACGGACCGAGCATTCCGCAGTTGATGGGCCTTCAAAATGCGCGACTTGTCGCCGACGACGATGGCATTCACCCCGTTAACGCCGGTGAAAATCTAAAGGTGATTTCCATCGGTCTGATGCTCGCTGCCCGAAGCGACCCGGTCATCTGGCGCGGACCGCTGAAATTCAACGTCATCCGCCAGTTCCTCGGCGATGCGAACTGGGGTCAACTGGACTACCTGGTGGTGGATTCCCCGCCGGGAACGGGCGATGAGCCGCTGTCGGTGGCGCAACTGATAGGCGACGACGCCTCGGCCGTGCTGGTGACCACGCCACAGGCGCTTGCGGTAGCCGACGTGCGAAGGTGCGTATCGTTCTGCAATGTCCTGGAACTGCCCATACTGGGCATAGTGGAGAACATGTCATCGCTGCGCTGCCCACACTGCGGCGGGTACATAGACCTGTTCGCCACCGGCGGCGGGCAGACGCTGGCCGAGGAAACAAACCTACCGCTGCTCGGCAGTATTCCTCTAGACCCCGGCGTGGTCGCCGGCGGCGACGCTGGCGAACTCTTCGTCCGCACCGACCCCGACGGACCCGTCGCGGTTGCATTCAGGAAAATCGTGTCGGCCGTTCGAAAGGAAAAACACAAGTAATCGCGTGAAAACATGGCTGATCTCAATGGGACTGGTGCTTGCGCGTCAGGCAACGGGACCGGCACGAGAACAAGAGTCGGCGGCGTGGGAACGCCGCCGACCGAAGTTTGGCACCGACCAGGTAACATCCCGCGAGTCCCGATTTCATCGGGATACGTGCGCTCGCCCTGCGAGTCTGACCCTTGTGCATCAGGCGGCGTTGTAAACGAGGCCGACGGGATTCGAACCCGCAACCACCGGATCGACAGTCCGGTACTCTATCCAGTTGAGCTACGGCCCCGGGAAACTTCGAGGCGCCTGTCCAGGCGGCGCCCGGTCCGATGGCGATATTATACATCACAACACGGCGGACTTGTCAATCCAATTTGTCCGCGGGCCGAAATTTCCGTCTATTCCCACTCGATGGTGGCAGGCGGCTTGGACGACACGTCGTAGACCACGCGATTGACACCCGCCACCTCGTTGATGATGCGGTTGGAGATACTGGCCAACACATCGTATGGAATCCTCGACCAGTCGGCCGTCATGAAGTCGGCGGTGTCGACCGAGCGTATCGCCACCACGTTTTCGTAGGTTCTACCGTCGCCCATCACGCCGACCGATCGCACGGGAAGCAGCACAGCAAACGTCTGGGAGGTCTTGCGGTAAAGATTCGCGGCGCGGATTTCCTCCTGGAGAACGTTGTCGGCCTTGCGAAGAATATTCAGCCGCTGCGGCGTTATCTGCCCGACGCACCTGACCGCCAGCCCCGGACCGGGGAACGGGTGGCGCCATATTATCTCCTCGGGCAGACCGAGCAGTTCGCCGGCGCGTCGAACCTCGTCCTTGAACAAATCACGCAGCGGTTCGATAAGTTCGAAGTCCAGTTCTTCGGGAAGCCCGCCCACGTTGTGATGAATTTTGATGTTCGCCGCGTCCCCTGCGGCGGACTTGCCCGACTCTATCACGTCGGGATACAGCGTGCCCTGTGCGAGGTATCGCGCGCCGGGTATGTTCGCAGCGGCGTCGCTGAACACGTCGATGAATGTATGCCCGATGATTCTGCGCTTTTCCTGCGGATCGACGACGCCCTCCAGACGCTGAAGAAACTTGTCGGCCACCGACACAAACGTCATATTCATCTCAAAGTGCTCGGCAAAAGTATTCCGCACAAGCTCCGGCTCGTTCTCGCGGAGCATCCCGTTGTCGACGAAAATGCAGGTAAGACGGTCACCGACGGCCTTGTGAACCAATGCGGCGGCCACGGACGAATCCACCCCGCCGCTGAGCCCGCACACGACCCGTCCCTCGTCGCCGAGCCGGCGGCGAATGTCGTCCACCGCCTGCGAGATAAACGAGCCCATCTGCCACAGGCCGCGGCATTTGCATATGTCGAACAGGAAGTTGGACAGTATTTCGTTTCCGTGCGGCGTGTGCGCCACCTCCGGATGGAACTGCACGCCGTAGAAAGGCATGGAGGCGTGCTTCACGGCGGCGGCGGGACACGTGCGCGTCGAGCCCAGCGACACGAAATCGCCGCCCAACTCGTTAATCTGGTCGGCGTGGCTCATCCATACCGTGCTGGTGCGGGGAATGTTTTTCAGCAGCTCGCCGGGGTGTTTGATTTCCAGAGTAGCCCGACCGTATTCCCGCGATTCGGTGGGGGCGACCTCCACGCCGAGCATCTCACAGGCGACCTGCATCCCGTAACAGATGCCAAGGATGGGTATGCCCATTTCGAGTATTTCGCGTCGGCACCGCGGGGCGCCGCACGCGTATACGCTGGCAGGTCCGCCGCTGAAAATAAGCCCGCGCGGATTGTACCGGCGAAGCTCCGCGGGCGATATGTCCGGACGAACCAGTACGCTGAAGACGTGGTTCTCTCTTATCCTTCGGGCTATCAGCTGGGCATACTGGCTGCCGAAGTCCAGGATGACGATAGTCTCGGATTGTCCCGGCTTGTCAGGCAACATCTATTCCCTGGTCTGTTTGGCAAACCGGGAATATTAACCGATGCGCATCGGGATAGCAACTGCGTGCGTCCCCTGTGAAATATTTTGCCGCCCGTCCCCCCGCCGCCGGACGGATTAAGAGACTCTGAATTATTTCTCCGGCTGTTTTATGTCGGCAATCTTTCCGGACGCCAGTTCGTCTATCTTCTGCGCCTGCCAGTCGTTCCACCCGATTCCCACGATAATTTCTTCCAGACCCGGATTTATACTGATGATTTTTTTAGGCCCGGGAGCGGCCTGGTATATCGCCCTGCTGTTTGCCTCGGGCAGCAGAAGCGGGTCCAGATTCAGTTTCACCAGCGCCTCGCCCAGCTTCAGTTTCCGGTCAATCAGCAGCATCGGGCAATTGAGTTTTTCCGCCGCCTTCAGGGCCGACGCATTCTTCGGCACAAATCCGCCGACCTGCCCGGCCTTGCTTACGTACTTCTCAAACTCCTGCTTGCTATAGAGTCTAAGGGGAACTTTCGCGGAAGTTTCGAAATCGCGCAGAGGCCTGGAAGCCACCACCCCGGCACACCGGTCGTCGGCGGCGGCGTACTGAATTGCTACGGTGCCACCGATTACGTCGCCGTAGACATAGATCGGCGGATGAATGAGTTTTTCTTCGCCCAGGGAGTGCATGATGTTTCTGATATCCTCAGACTCGCACACGCCATACGTGAAGTATTTGCCCCCGCTGCGCCCATGGGCGCGAAGGTCCGGAAGGACGACGTCATAGCCCTTTTGGGCGACTGCCTTGCCCAGGTCGAACATGTCGGCCTTGCTTCCGCCAAAGTCGTGAATCAGTACGACGGCGCCCTTGGGCGCCGGGGAGCCCTGGGAAGTTTTGGCACCGATGACCCACAGGTCCATCTCGGCGCCGTCAGGCATTTCTATGCGTTTATGGTGCTCTATCCTGCCCTGCTCGAGCAGGCGTTGGGATGTGCCGATCATTGCCAGCCGAGATTCGCCCGCCGACCTGTCCGGCTTGATCAGATGCATATATGGTTCCTTCTGGCACCCAACGGCGCCAAAAGCCACACCCAGCACCGCAACAATCAACATTGACTGCCGATTCATTAGTTTGCCCTTTCAGGATAACGCCTGCTTTGCCTCGAATACATCAGAATAATCTATCCGGGGCAAAATGCAAGTTGCTTCGCGCACGCGCCCGCTCGGCCACACTGGTTTAATCGGCAAAAGGGCGCCTTTTTCGCCAATGTCCTGTGCAATCGCGCTGCTGTTGCCAAATCACCCCCGGAGGGCTAAATTGATAGCGTATATGGAATCGGTCTCGCTCCAGTTTCACGGCGTGCGCAGCGGCAACCTTCTGGTGATGCTCTCAGCGGCGTTAGCGGCGGTGCTTGCGGGTGTGGGCGCCTGGCAACTTCTTCGGCGCAGATGGCGCTACGGCGCAGTGTGCCTCGGCGCGGCGCTGGGTCCGGCGGTCGTGGTGATGCTGGCGGTGGACACCGCTCGCCGATACGCGCGTAACGACCGACGCGGGGCAATGTTCAGCGGCGCCTGGGCGGGCATTTCGGCCGGGGTAATCGCCGTCGGTGCGATACTCGCCGCCGCAAGCGGCGAATCGCCGCAGGCCAGATGGATGGCGGTGCTCGGCGTGCAGGTCGCCCTGGCAGTGGGCGTGTTTTACTCGGCCGTCTTCCGCTCGCTGCGCCCGGCGCGGCTGGCGACGCTGATGCTCCTGCGATGCGTGGCGATCGTGGTGCTGCTGCTGACGCTGTTCAAACCTGCCGTTAGCGTCTCCAGCACGCCCGATGCGGACGAATCCAAACCGCCGCTTCCGATTCTGGTCGACCGCTCCGGCTCGATGACCGTCTCCGACGGGCCCGATACGCCCACACGTTATGCGCAGGTATTGCGGATGCTCGCCGGTCAGCAACAGCGCCTCGAGGAGCACTTCACGCCCGTGGTGTATCATTTCGCCCGCAAGCCACGCGCGGTCGAATCCATAAGCGGGTTGGGCGCGGCGGCGCCCGCCGAGCACGACGCCGACAAGACCGACATAGCCGCGGCTATCAATATCGCCGCTTCCGGATCGCAGCGGCGTCGAACGGCGGGGATACTGCTGATATCCGACGGAAACCACAACACCGCCGCCCCCGTCGCCGACGCCGCCGCACAGGCCGCCGTGCCGGTTTACGCAATAGGCGTCGGCGCCATCGATAAAGTCGTCACCGGACGCCGGAACATTCAAATATCCTCCATCGAGGCGCCCATGAGCGTCATAGAGAACAACGTGACCACCATAACCGCGCGGGTCAAAATCGCCGGTTTCGCCTCCATACCGACCGAAATCCGCCTGACCGAACAAGGCGCCCAACAGCCACTTGCCACCAAGGCGGTGTGGACCGACAAGGACTTCGACACCGCAAAACTCCAGCTCAAATGGACCCCTCGCGGCAGGGCTTCCGGCGACGTCGGCAACGGACAGGCGCCCCGGCAGGACATCCGTAAACTACAACTGTCAATCCCCCGGAATCCCGCAGAGACCGTCAAGGAAGACAACCTCGCCGAACTGCACGTGCTTGTCACACGCCCGAGAATACGCGTCCTCTACATCGAGGGAACAATGAGGACGGAGTATAAATTCCTCCGACGACTGCTGGACAGCGATCCCAACGTGCAGTTCGCATCGCTGGTGCGGATATCAGGCAACCGGTTCTGGTCGCAGGGCGGCATCGATGGGATGAAATTCGCCACGTTGCCAGGCAGCGACGAGCAGTTCGGCGTTCTCGACGTGATAATAATCGGCGACCTTGACGCCGACTTCCTCACCGCCGCCCGGAAAATCCGCATTCGCAAATTCGTAAACGACGGGGGCGGGCTGCTGATGCTCGGCGGGCACAACAGTTTCGGGCCCGGCGGGTACGACGGCACGCCGGTCGAGGAAGCACTTCCGGTTATCGTGGGCGAGCGCGACCAGCCGCAGGAAAAAACGCCTTTCGTCCCCCGCCTGACCGCTGCGGGCGCGGCGCACCCGGTATTCGAGGGAATAAAGAGCTTTTTTCCCTCCCCGTCCGGGCGCCCCGAGGCGAACCTTCCAAAACTGCCCGATCTCAACGGATGCGTCGCCGTCGTGGACAAAAAACAGGGCGCCTCGGTCCTTGCCGTGCATCCCGGCGCCAAAAACCGCAACGGTCCGCTTATCGCCCTGGCCGTTCAGCGCTTCGGTTCGGGTCGATCGGCGGCGTTCATGCCGGACACCACCTGGAAGTGGCATCTGCCGATGCGCCCACTCGGCGACGCCAGCCCCTACAGAATATTCTGGTCGCAGATGATACGCTGGTTGGCTGGCACCGATGCCGAATCGCCCCGGGCGTCGTCCGCCGCTGTGCTCCGCCTGGACCGCACGTACGTTCGCGTCGGCGAGACGGTGAAAATCCTCGCCGCCGTGCTAAACCGTCAGGGGCGCCGAGCCAAATCCGCCGGCGTCTCGTGCTCCATAACGCCCGTGATGGACGAATCGAACGCCAAGGCCCAACAACTGCCGCTTGCCCAAAAAGGCGACGGGCTGTTCGCCGAAGAGTTCAAGCCCTCCCACCCGGGTCGGTACGAAATCGCGCTGACCGCCTCCGACCCGTCGGGCGAGGAGTTCGGCCGCGACGAAATCACACTCACTGTCGCGCCGCATCACGCCGAACTGGAGAAACTGGCCAGGAACACCAAACTGCTCGATGACGTCGCAAAAGAATCCGGCGCAAGACACATGGACCTTGCCGAACTGCCCGACCTGGTGGACCAGCTCATAAAAACCGCATCGCGCCTGACCGGCCGCGAGCCAGGCACCGTCAGGAACTACCCCCTGTACAACTTCACGCTGCTGTTCATCGTATTCGCCGCCGCACTCACGACCGAGTGGCTGCTGCGGCGAAACTGGCAACTGCGGTAAAGATACAATTCCGATAAACCTGTCCGACCGCTCAACTAATTTGCAATTAAACCGCATTCGGATTCCACGAATTGCAACCGCGCGGTTGACGCTCGCGCGTCAAACCACGGCGCCATGCTGAAATATTTGACGTTTGTGATTTGGTATTTACATCCCCGGACCTGTTCATTCATGTAATCTTCGGAATACGTCTGACGTCGGCATCCTTGAGGTGCCGGGTGAGTTTTTTGAGCGTCTCGTCGTCATAGCCGGCGGATTTCCACTGCCCCACCCGGCGGCGCTTGCGGAGATACTGTATGTATTCGACCGCCCCCCCCAGCGAGGCCTCGTAATTGCCCCGACGGGCGCCCTTGTCTGCCAGTTCCACCAGCAGCGACGACTCGCCGGCGTCGTCCATCTCCGCCAGCAGTTCCTCGATGACAATCCTGCCGCCGGCGCCCGCCTTCCAGATGCGCTGTGCCAGCGCGCGGAGATTGGCGTCGGCGAAGTCGTCGGACGATATTTTCTCCGCGGCCGAGGCGAACAGGTCGGGCCGGTTCAACAGCACCTCCAGTACGTGTCGCTCGGCTAGGTTCTTGTTGTCCGTCCGGTCCTTCTGCAGGCCCTGTTCGTCCGCATGCCCGTCGGAGTCTGCCCTGCGTCGGACCTGCCTGCCCAGGCGGCGCATCTGCTGCTGCAAATCGGTCGCCGATACGTTCAGCATCTGCCCGATATGCTGGGCGAGTTGTCCGCGGCGAACGGCGTCGATGGATCCCCACGCCGACGACGCCACCACCAGGCGGAGGAAATCCTCGACGGCCTGTGCCCTGTCAGCAAGATTGCCACCCG
>CAYZPY010000079.1:0-11551 GCA_964480425.1 uncultured Planctomycetaceae bacterium | reverse complement strand
GCCGTTCAGACCGGCGGCGGCCAGGTCGAGCATCCTGTCGGCCAGTTCCTCCAGCGAGGGGTCCATCCCGCCGCCGAACAGCCCGTCGCTGCACGCGGCGTGTCGTGATTTTTGAAGTTTGTCCCACGGATAAGTGCGGATTTCTTTTGCGGCCCGCTCACCGGCGGACACCAGCCCCAGCGTTATCGCCGCGATGCAAAGCATATCTTCCGGCGGCTGCTGGTCGTTGGCGCGGTTCTCCACGGTGTAATAGCGCGATATCCGCGCGTTGTGCCAGTAGCAGGTGAAGTGCAAATCGACGTCGCGGGCTTGCGGCTTAATCCTCACGCGGTTGCCTTCGGCGTCGAATCCCCAGGCGTCCCGGCAGGCGTAGTAATCGTGGAAGGTCTCGTAATCGGTCAGGATAATCGGCATCCCGTCGCGCTTCACATACACCGGACGGAACGAGCCGATGGCGGCTGCGTAATCCTCGAGGTTCTCGAAAGGACGCGACGGTATGCCCACCCGGGCGGCGTCTTCCATCCACCAGTCCCAGAACTTTTCGGCGGCGCACTTGTAATCCGGGTCCACCCGCCCCTTCCACACGCTCGAATTGGCCGTCAACGCTATCTGAGCGCCGGAAAAGGCGTTCAGGACGTTCACCGCGTCTATCGCCTCGGCGCGGGAGACGCTAACGTGGACGTGGCTGGCGGAATTGACTGTGAACAGGCATACGTCGTCGCCGTCGCGACGGGGTATGCAACGGTTGGCGCCGAACACCTTGTCCCACACGCTGGTGCGGGTCTGCTTCATCATCAACCGCTCGCTGGGGCGCGTCACCGGCTGAATCCCGTAACCCAGAAAATACACCCCCTTTTTGCGCGAGAAGCCCTCGAGCTGCTCGCGCAGGCGACGGATGGAATCCCTCAGCGAGAACAGGTCCGGCTCGTGTGCCAGTGAGAACTCCGGCTTGCAGAAGCCCGTCTCGCACGCCGCCACGGTGTCGTTCATGGGGCCCGGCTTGCGGGCGGCGACGACCCTGTCGGTCATTTTGTCCCGCACCGGTTGCCATCCGATGCTCGCCAGGTATTCCAGCATGCTGCGGTAGGTCGCCAGGTCCACGGCGCTTCCGTCGCCGTTGACCATGGGGAACTTCAGTTCCGCCCCGATGCGGCGCTGGTCGGTGCGGCGCCGCTCGGCGACGCGCCGGAAACCTTCCGACAGATGTTTGTATATTCCATTCATGATTCCTTTTGTGCCTGCGGTTCGCCCGCCCCGGACCCGGTCAATATCCCGCGCAGACGCCTCAGCGTTTCGAACACCAAAGCGGCGTCTTCGGCGCTCATCGACCCCGCCCCGCAGGACGGGGTCAGAAGCGACCTTTGGAGAACCTGCTCGCGCGGGAAGCCCTTATCCTCCAGGGCGGCTACGCAAGTGTCGAATTTCTTCGCCAGTGTCTCGGCGGTTTCATCGTGAATGCTCGCGCTGGTGGGCACGATGCCCCAGGCGATGTATCCGCCGCGGTCGAATAGTTCGTTGACCTGCCGGGGATACAGCGCGATGGTGGCGCCGTACTGGTAGGCGTCGAAGTTGACCACCTGCACCCCCGTGCCGATGACCATGCCCCAGTCGCTGTTTCCGCACACGTGCATGCCGGTTATTCCGCCGGCATCGTTGACTGCCCCGAATATCTCACCGCACAAGGCGGCTACGTCGCCGGCGGATATGCCCACGTACGAACTGGAGCCGTAGGCGGCCAGAACCGGCTCGTCCACAAATATCAGAACCGCCTCATCGGCGAGGGGCTTGAGGCGCTCCACCTGCCACCGGGCGTTGCGGGCAAGGAGTTTTGCCGCCGCGTCGCGTAGTTCCGCGTCATTGTACAGCGGATTCTTGTCCGCATCCAGGATGCCCGTGGTGAAGGTTATCGGCCCGGTGACCTGTCCCTTGACAACCGGCCAGGTGCGCCCCGCCGACGCCTCGATAAACGCATCGAAGCCCTCGGCGTAATCGGTCGAAAGCGCGAACGGCTCGAGGTTTTCGCTTAAATACTGCTCGTAGAAACGCTCCAGGCGCTGCATCTTCCCGGCCGGGTCGAAATATATCCTTCCCGCCTGCCGGTCGATTTGGACGCACGGCATTGCCCGGCTGTACTGCGGTATCATCTGCTCGACGAAATCCCGCCTGGGCAGTTGAGGCCAGAACGGTATCGAAAGGTCCGCCTCCAGCACGAAACCCGCGCCCTGCTCGCCCGATTCCAGCGGAAGCGAGCCGATGCCCGTCGTCATCAGAGTCTCCAGGGGAATATCGCCCATCAGCCCTCACCTCCCATCACCTGTCCGTCGCCGCGGATGACGAACTTGTAACTGGTCAGCTCCTCCAGGCCCATTGGCCCGCGCGCGTGAATCTTGTCGGTGGAGATGCCTATCTCGGCGCCCATGCCCAGGGTCGCGCCGTCGCAGAACATCGTCGAGGCGTTGACCAGCACCACACCGGAGTCCACCGCCTGGACGAACTTTTTGGCGCGATGTTCGTCACCGGTGATAATGCTGTCGGTGTGTCCCGAGCCGTAATGATTAATGTGCTCGATGGCCGCTTCCAGGCCCTCGACCACGCGGACGGACACGATTTTGTCCAGGTATTCCGTGGACCAGTCCGCCTCATCGGCGGTTTCAACGCCTTCGACGGCTTCGCCGGTGCGCTCGCAGCCGCGAACCTCAACGCCGGCGTCCCTGAACGCCTGCACGATACGCCCCAGTTCGCCGGTGAGTTTGTCGGACACCAGCAGAGTCTCCATCGCGTTGCAAACCTCGGGCATGAGGCACTTGGAATCCAGCGCCACGCGGATGCCCATATCAACGTCGGCGCAATCGTCGAGGTATACGTGGCACACGCCCGCGTAATGCTTGATTACAGGTATCTTCGATTTCGCGCTTACCGACTCGATAAGCCCCCTGCCCCCGCGGGGGATAACCAGGTCTATGTAATCCGACATGCCCAGCAGTTCGTCCACGTCCGAGTGGGCGCCCCATATCACCTGCACCGCGGTCTGAGGCAGGTTCGCCTCCGCCAGCGATTCCGCCCACAGGCGCCCCAGCAGCGCGTTGCAGTTTTTCGCCTCCCAGCCGCCACGGAGTATCGCCGCGTTGCCCGACTTTACACAAAACGCCCCGGCGTTGACCGTAACGTGCGGGCGGGCCTCGTATATCATCAGTATCACGCCCAGCGGAACACGCATGCGGGCGGCCCTGAGCCCGTTGGAAAGCGTCCTTCGAGCGTACAACTCGCCAACCGGATCGGGCAGGGCGGCTATTCTGCCAAGCGAATCGATGCGGCTTTGTATCTTGCCTTCGCCGAACCGCAGGCGGTCGATGAGATTCTGCTTAAGACCGTCCCGACCGGCCGCGACCAAGTCCGCCTCGTTGGCGCGGAGTATCTCATCCCGGCGGGTGTGGAGCTTTTTGCCCATCGCTTCCAGCGCGAGGTTTTTGCGCTCCGTGGGCGCAGCGGACAGCACCTCGGCCGCCTGTCGCGCCGCCGTCGCTACGAACGTTATGTCAGAATTATGCCCTATCATTAATCCTTGTAATTACATCCCTTATCCGCAGGCGCCCCCGGCCGGTCCGGATGGTTCGCCGGCGGGGTTATCACGTTACGTCGTCGCCGGGCGTCTGGGGGACTACAGTCTGCGGACGGGCATTTTGCGGTCCGGCGGTCTCCATCAGCGAAACAAGTCGCTGAAGTGAGGACAGTATCATCGATTTTTGCCACGTGGGCAGTTCGTTGAAACGCCGATTGAAATCCTCGTGAATGAACGGCGGGGCCTTGGATAGTATCTCGGCGCCCTTGTCGGTGAGGTAAACCAGCGTTCGGCGCTTGTCGAGACTGCTGCGTTGACGCAGCACCAGACCACGATCCTGAAGGCGATCGATAATTCCCGTCACCGTCGCCTGGCTCAGGTGCATGGCGTTGGACAAGTCGCTTATCGACATGCCGTTACGTCCAGACAGGTCGCTGAGAACCATCAGTTGAGGCGCGGTCAGACCGTAATTTGTCATCAGGAACCGCGAATGCAGGTCCGTGGCGCGGATAATGCGGCGCAGCACGTCCATGACGAGCTCGGCCTGACTATTCCCGACGTTCGTTTGCGCAGCATTCAACTCTGAATAATTCGGGGGCATGGACCGGTATTATATAGGGCACAAAACAATTATCAAGGAGTTTTTTGGGGCAAAACGCCGCTTTTGTCGTGAAAATTGCATAAATTGCTGATTAAGAGGGCTTTAAGGCAAGCCCGTAATCCCCCCGCTTGAATAAAATCCCTTAGAACGCGTTATATCACGCGCGTCGAGTGGCGACGCCCCCACCACAGAGCCCGCGCGGCGGCGTTCCCACGCCGCCGCGCCGCACACGCCCCAGGCGAAAAATGGCCGGTTATTCCATCTCCTGCACTTTTGGGACGGTAATAAAACATTTCATGTCGCAGGCCCGTAGAGTGTAGAATCAATGCCATGACAGTCAGTGAACAATATACAAACCCGCCCGCCGTCGGCACTCAGGCAGGTGAAGGCGGCATCGAGTGCGTGTTCAGTTTCGTGGTGCCGGTGCACAACGAGCAGGAAGTGCTGGACGAGTTTTACGGGCGGCTCAAGTCCGTCGCCGACGCCCTGGGCGAGCCGTACGAGATAATCTTCGTAAACGACGGAAGCGACGACGCCACTGACGAGATGCTCGAGAACCTCTCTGCCCAAGACCCCGCCGTGCGGGTGGTGGAGTTCTCCCGCAACTTCGGGCACCAGTTGGCCGTCTCGGCCGGATACGAGTACGCCCTCGGAAAGGCGGTCATTTCGCTGGACGGCGACTGCCAACACCCCCCCGAAATGATACCCCGACTGGTCGAAAAATGGCGCCAGGGCAACGAGGTGGTCTACACCTACCGCAAGAACACAAGGGGCATCAGCGCCGCGCGGCGCGGAACGGGGCGGATGATGTACCGCCTGATCAGGTTCGCCACCGGCGCGGACCTGACCGATCGGGCGGACTTCCGCCTGCTGGACCGCAAGGCCCTCGACGCCGTAAACGCCTCCGCCGAGCGCGACCGCTTCGTTAGGGCGCTGGTCAACTGGGTGGGATTCAAACAGGACGGCGTGGCGTACGTGGCCGAAAAACGCGCCGCCGGGCGAAGCAGTTACTCGCTGAAACAACTGGCGCGAATGTCGTCGGCGGGAATATTCAACTACTCCGTCAAGCCGGCGCGGATCGCGTTCGTGCTGGGCGGGATATTCCTGGCGACGGCGACGATTTACGCCGTCATCTCGCTGCTGCTTTGGCCAGCGGGCGTCTGGGCGTCTCCGTGGTGGCACGTTTTGATGTTCGCGGTGGCGGTGTTCGGGCTGCAGTTCGTTATGCTTGGAATCATAGGAGAATACGCAGGAAGAACGCTGCTCCAGGTCGCCTCACGCCCCACGTACGTGGTCAGAAGGACACTGGGATTCAAACCCGAACCCCCGCGCGTCGGCGAAGGCGAACACCCCCCCCAATCCGCCCAGGGTGCCCCGCCGATAAATATTTACACGTAAAGACCAAGGTGAGCCATACGATGACGTCCTGACGGATTATCCGTGGCGTGCGGCGCGTTTTTCCGCGTCGGGGCACCCACCGCGAGACAAACGTGATTAAAACGCTTCACACCTACCTCATACGCGAACTGCTGAAACTCACGGGTCTGGCGCTGGTCGCCTTCACCGTGCTGATGACGGTGCTGGCGGTCATCGAGCCGCTCAGAAAGCGCGGGCTCTCGCCCGGGCAGGTGGTGGCGTTCTTCGGATACATGCTGCCGGTAATGTTCTCGCTGACCCTGCCAATCGCCGTGCTGTTCGCCACCACGATGGTCTACGGAAGATTCAGCCAGGACAACGAACTGACCGCCTGCCGGGCCAGCGGAATATCCACACTGAGCATACTGGCCCCGGCGGTGCTGCTGGGCGGTGCCGTGACGGTGGCTACGGCGGGTCTGAACAATTACATCTCGCCTCGCATGATGGCGGTGGGCGAACGCGCGATAAAGAGCAACGTCAGGAACCTGGTTTATCACCCCATCAAGGCCTGGGGATACGTCTCGGTGGGCAACTACATTCTCCACGCCGACGACGTGCTCATAGAGACCGAAAATCCGCGCGAAATGACCCTTCGCGGAATGGTCGTCATAGACAAGGAAGATCGCGCGGAGGTGGGGATGATCTCCGCCTCGACCGCCTACGTGAACCTCAAGCAATACCACGGCGACACGTACGCCTCGATCTACCCGTTGAATTCAGTGGCCAACATGGGAAGGGTCGCCTTCCAGCAGACCCTGGCCGACCTCGAATCGCTCCGCCTGCCGTCCCTGACCAGCGAAAACCCGAACTGGTACGACTGGTCGCGCCTGGTGGAGGTCTACCGCGACCCCACCAAGCACGCAGGAACCGCACGCCGACTGGAGGAAATCGCCAGGAAAATCCGACACGACATGCTCGCCCACGACCTGGTCGAGACGATAAACAACGGGGAAAAATACGGTAAACTTCACAAGGACGACCAAACATTTGTCATAGAGGCGCCCCGGGCCGACATCGGTCAGACCGGACAGGCCGAACTCTCCTGGCGGCCGCCGCGCGACGACGGGTCGGCCCGCCTGGTCCGCGTCGCCGTAACGGGTCCCCACGGCGTGCGGCTGAGACTCACCGCGCGACGGGCAATGGTGACCGCCAAGTGGTCGGTCATGAGCGAAACGTCGAACGTCACGATCCGCCTGTGGGACAATGTCAAATCCGTCGGACCCGACGGCGTGCTGGTCGAACGCAAACAGTGGGAATCGGGCTCGATACCCCTGCCGGACCACGTAATCGCCGCCACAAAAGACATCGACCCCACGCGCCTTTATCGAAATCCTCAGCAGTTGAACATCAGCAGCGACACGATGGCGGACATTGAAAAACTCAGGACCGGAGAAATCGCAAAACTGAAGAACCGCATCATCGCCGAAATGAACACCAGGTTCGCCTACAGCATCAGCTGTCTGCTGCTGGTGGGGATTGGCGCGGCGATAGGCCTGATTTTCCGAGGCGGGCAGGTAATCAGCGCATTTGCCCTTTCTGTGATACCCGCGGCGGTGGTCATAATCATGATCATCATGGGAAAGGAAATGGTCAAAAACCCGGACGTATCCTCGGCCGCGGGTATTATGGTGATATGGAGCGGCATCGTGGCGCTTGCGGCGGCGATGACGTGGTTGTACGCAAAACTCGCCAGGCAGTGATCAACTTATGATAAGGACGCTGGACAAATACGTAATCGGCAACTTCGTCTTCACGGCGCTGCTGTTCTTCGCGGTGGGCGTATCGCTGCGGGTGGTCTCCGACCTGTTCGCCAACATCGACGAGTTCGCCGAGCAGGGAAAATCGTTCACCGAGACGCTCGGAATAATCAGTACGTATTACGGATACCAGTCACTGGTCTATCTGGTGGAACTGGGCGGGGTGATTATCGTCGCCGCCGCCGCATTCACCCTTGCAAGAATGAACCACACCAACGAACTGACCGCCACGCTCGCCGCCGGGGTGAGTCTGCACAGGGTGATCTGGCCTATCGTGCTGTGTTCGATGCTCATGGGAGGTATAATCGTCGTCGACCAGGAACTGGTGATACCGCGCGTAGCGCACAAACTCGTTCGCAGCCGCGACGACGTGCCGGGAACCATCGGGTTTATGATCCGCTCGATGACCGACAAGAAAAAATCCGTCCTGTACTGCCAGAGGTACATCCCCGCCGAAAAATCCGGCACGAATCCCTACCTCTGGCCGAGGAACGACGATTACAAGGCCATCGGGCAGATACGCGCCGAGGCGACTTATCCCGGCAGGTTCCGCGGGCGAGGGGGATGGTTCTTCACCGACGGGCAGTTGTGGAAGTTCGGCGGGAAGGGCCACTGGGATTACCTGCCCCACACCTCCGAAATCCACACCGGCGTCGGACCCGAAAAACTACTGTCCCTGGCCGGTCTGGATGCGGATTCGAAAAAGGCGGTGCGCAACGTCCGCGCCGCGGACGCGCAGTACAACATGGAACTGCGGGCCGAGAGATTCCAGCCGGAAACGGTCGAAACTTCAACCGGCGGGCGCCTGACACGCCCGCGGTTTATCTGCCACTACGACAACGGACAGTTGCTGGCCGTCTTCATAGCCGACACCGCCGAGTGGAACCCCCTCGAGAATAAATGGAAACTCAACAACGGAAAAATATTTTACCCCTCCGACCTGACGCCCAAGGACGTGGTCCTGAGGCACTCCAGCCGGTGGCTCGATTTCATGTCAACCGAGGAGATCAACGAACTGCTCCGCCTGGAAAAGGTGTCCGACAGGCGGATGGCCGCCATGATTAAACACGTCCGCGTAACCGAGCCGATTAATCACCTGGTGATGCTGCTGGTGGGAATTCCGTTCATCCTGTCGCGCGAGCGGAACATCAAGACCTCTGCCGGCATGTGCCTGCTGTCGGTCGGCGCGTTTTACGTATTCGTCTACATCTGCCGCTACATCGCGCTTCCGCCGATCGTCTCGGCTTGGCTGCCCATTTTCGTATTCGGACCCTTCGCCGCGCTAATGCTCGACTCGGTAAAAACTTAGAGTCTCTAGCAAATCGCTGCCGGCTTCGGTCGGTTGCGGCGCAGAGATGCGGCGTCTACTGCCGGCAGCGCTCGAACGCCCCTATGGTCGGCGGCTCGTCGTTCGGGACGTCGTTGCCCGCAAAGTCGCGCCCCCCGTTGTCGCTTATAATGCGGCCTGCGCCTATGGCGGGCGAATTCTCCTGCGGCATCAGCATGCGATGGAGTTCCTTCATGTCCTCGGGGCGACGGGGCACATCTTTCAACCGAGGCGACTTTAGCACGGCGTTGTCGTCCGGGGGGCGGTTTTCAATTCGGCCGTGGTACAAATTATGGGTAAAGAGCATGTTTTCGCCCTTTGGGAGTTCGAAATCCGCCGGACCCATCGTGACGAACATGTTGTTGGCCCAGAGGGTTTTTGCAGGCCAGTCGCCGCCCCAGTTGCCTACCACCAGGAAGGATTTGTCCATCCGCTTATCCGCCCGCGGCGGCATGATTATCGTGTTGTTGTAAATCTTCGTGTTAGTAATCGGACCGGATACGTGGAACACGGGCGAGAAATACTTCCCCGTCTTGGTACGCCGCTTGCGCACGCCGTCGTTTATCGAAACATTGTACCGCACTATGGTTCCTTCGTTATGCAGCGAGGAGAAACCTATTTCCGTCGGCGTGAAAACGAACGCAAATCCGCCCTCGTTGTCGTGGCTGTAATTGTACTGGATTCGGGTGTTTCGGCAGTTAAAACCGGAACCGAACCCTTGAGCGTCCCAGGGCGACTTGTGCCCGCTGACTTCGTTGAACTGTATGAGGGTGTTGTCGCAACTCCACGCCCAGATTCCCGCGGCGGCTTCACCGACCGGTAGCAGGCGCGTAAAGTCGCGCACGACATTATGCTCCACCACCGCGCCGTCACAGGATATGGGCACTATCGCGTCACCGGGAATTTGCTCTATCACATTTTTGCGTATGACGACGTTGAGGTTCGGCATCCATCGGTCTCGACTGTACGGTCCGTTTCCTTTGATGCCGTCGCGCCGGCATTCCCGCACGGTGCATCCGGATATCAGCAACCCGTCGAATCGCGAAGGTCTGCTTTTGCCCTGGTTTTCGAAAATGATGCCCGCCCCGCCGCCTTTTTTCTTTATCACGCTTCCGTTGACATCGTGCACGTCCAGACCGACCAGTTCGATCTTATGTGCCGTGCCGAAATTATTAACGTGAACCATCACGCCGTATCGCTTCGGTCGGGGTTCCTCGCCGTGGTTGGAGATGCGGAGATTGGCCACGCGGATGTATTCGACGTTGTAAAGCACCAGGGCGGCGGGCATTACCCCCCGGCCTCGAATGTGCGGCTTGGGACCGTCGCCGTAGCGGTCTATGATCACCGGGCGACCTTTCGCGCCGCCGGTGGCGGGTTTCAGTTGACCGGTCCACGTCCGACCGCTGCGCAGCAGGATTTTATCGCCCGGGGCGAACTTGTGCCGGTTCACGCGCCCCAGCGTCCGCCAGGGGTGTTCGGCGCTGAGGCCGGTGTTGGCGTCGAGGCCTGTCTCGGCGTCAACGTAATAAGTCTCCCCTCCGGCGACCCCCCACGCCAGTGCGACAAGCAACACCGAGCAAATCGTCCCTCGACGCCCACACGTCGAAGCCGCGAACGCTATGGTCTGTAGTTTCTTCATGCAGGTTAGTATCCTTCCGGTAAAATCCGAACCGCCGAACGTTAAACACGTGAAATTCCGATACGCATCGGCAAATACCACCTGCCATTGTCGGCGCGGGTCGACCTATTTGTATCTTGAAAGACGTCAGACCGGTTCGAGGTCGGCGATGGGTATTTCCATCTCGAACGCCCCGGACTGTACGACGGCGAGATCCTTGTCGGCGTCCATTCGTATCAGCGTGGCCCGTTTTTTGAACGGCACCACGAAGACCTTCTGTCCCGGGGCGGTCCGGAGCACCTTCCGGCGGTTTTTCTTCGCCGCCGCCGAATCCGCCCTTCGATGCGGCACGGGCTCGTCCTTGCTGCGGTCGCGCTTGGTTGCGCGCTTGTGGCCGGGTGCTGTGCGCCGGAACGCCCCTGCCTCGGGGAACATTTCATGAAGCGCCACCTGCCGACGGCGCCCGTCGCCAACGACGGTGGCGCTGAGGTTCGCCAGGTCCACCGACACTACTTTGCCCCTTCCCCCGGGTATCCGCACCTGCTGTCCTACTTTGAGTTTCTTAACGCCGTCCAGCCACGCCTCGAAGCGCTTCAACCACTGCTCCAGGTGCGCCAGACTCTGTTGATATTCCTTTCTGAGGTGCTGTGCCTGCGAGCGTTCCGCCTGGGTCTGGCGCGCCTCGGCGAGTATCCTGTCGCGCAGTTCGGATATCTGCCGCCGGATGGGCAACTGACCCATGTCGGGCATTAAATCGCCCAGAGGCACCTCGTGCTGGATGTTGGCGGTCTCCACGACGGCCCGCTGCTTGTGCAACTCCAGGCGGACCAGGCGCGCGCTGCCGTTAAGCGAGGACACGAAAACCTCCTGCCCGGGCTTCAACTGCGGGATGGCCGCCAGCCAGTCGCGGAACCGGTTGCGTATGCGATTGACCTCCGCCAGTTCCGCCTCGTAATTCCGCATCCGGTTTTCGGCCTGAAGGTGCGCCTCCCGCGCCCGGCTTCTGGCGTCCTCTGCCTGCTTACGCGCCTCGCCGGTGGCGCGGATGGCGCTGCGGAACTGCGCGCCCTGCCTGCCAAGGTGTCGCCGGGCGTTGGACACGATGCGCTTCGGCATGCCAAGGCGCCCCGCCACGGTTATGGCGTGGCTCTCGCCCGGCGTGCCGATGTGCAGGTGGAAGGTGGGGCGAAGTGTCTTCGTGTCGAACTCCACCGACGCGTTGTCCACGCGCCGGTGGTTCATGGCGTAGGCCTTGAGCACGCTCAGATGCGTG
>CAYZPY010000078.1:8785-11826 GCA_964480425.1 uncultured Planctomycetaceae bacterium | reverse complement strand
GTGTCCTTCAACCACCACAGCCCCGCAAAAATCCTTACAAAGCAAATAGCTCGTCAACTTGCACAAATATATACAGAGCAATTATACTCCAATGACTACGCCCGTAGCTCAGCAGGACAGAGCGGCGGTTTCCTAAACCGCAGGTCAGAGGTTCGAGTCCTCTCGGGCGTAATAGAAATGCTCATTAACGAGCATTTTTATTAGATCTTTAGAAAGCAGAAAGACCCTCGACCCGCCCGGCTCGCCCCCGATTATCTATGTAATCAAATCACTCGGGATGGTTGCTGTACGTCATATCTCTTGTTCCCGGGTCCTTCGGACAATACGATATTCAACATGGATGAAATTTTACACGTAATAGATTCCCGCACGACGCCCGAGGCGGTTTCGCAGTTGTGCCTGCTGTTCGGTGATGCCCAAATCGTCTGCCTGGATTCCCCGCCACCCTCGGCCAGGGGGAAACTCGACATCGAGCCGCTGCACTGCATTACGGGTCACCCCCCCGTTGCGGGCAGCGCGCTTATCCTGGCCTTGGAACCATGCGTCAGACTCGTCCACGCATGGTCCACGTCCGCCGCCGCCGCCGCGCTGTACGCGTCCCAAAGAAAGGGATGCCGGGTGGTCCTCTCGCTTGGGGGGATAGAAACGTGCAAACTGCCAGAATGGCTGATGCGGGAGGCCAATGACGCACAAATTCTAATTACGGTTCAAACCGTCGCCGCCAAAAATAAAATCGTAGCCCGGGGAATAAGTGGCGATATGGTGCAGGTGATACCCCCGGCGGCTGACATCGTAAACGTGCATAACGCCGGGGCGAAAATCCGATCCGCACTGGGGCTCAACGACCGGCACATCCTGCTCACCGCACCGGGGCCAATTACGCTCCGCTCCGGCCACAAGTACGTCCTGTGGATTTTCGGGATATTAAAGCGTCTGCTGGAAAATCTGTGCGTCATCGTACCGGGCGACGGGCCGGCCGCGCCGAATGCGAGGTATTTCGCTTCAACGGTTGGATTCGACAGCGAGATGTTCTTCACGCATGGCGTACTGCCGCCCCGGCAAGTCCTTGCGGGCTCAAACGTGGCCATGTTCGCCCACAAAAGTGGATGTCCCGCGGCGCTGGTAGACGCACTTGCGTCGGGCTCGCCGACCGTTGCATGGAACACCGCCGAGACGCGGGAACTGACATCCGGCGGAAAACTGGCCCGCCTTGCGCCTTCGGGAAATTTACCGGCCTCGTCTAAAGTAATTTTGAATTTGCTGGAGCAAACCCGCCCGCGCCTTGAAATGTCCGCCAAGGCCGCCAAATACGCACGGCGGCAATTCGAACCGGAAGGTGTCAGGGCGAAATTCGAAAAATTATATCGGGCCGTTCTCGACGTGGAGTCACGCGCCCGGGCGGAAATGGCGAATGAGTAATGCCCGTATTGCCAAGGTGGAGCGTCGTCTACAGGCGCGCGGCGTAAATTTCCTGCACGCCGACCGGACGGGCGGCGAGACGGACTCGGCGTGGAGGAGTTACCTGCGCGCCCGCGCAGAAGGCGACCTGGTCAAAGCGCGCAGCATCCTCTCGACCTCGGCGAAAATTATTGCGGGCATACACGACGCCGGAGTCGTTTACAGGGAGTTCGGCACAGGCGACATCCTCATGCACGACGGCGAACCTGCGCCGGCGAACCTGAAACGCGCCGCGGCGGCTATAGTGACCAGGCGCAAACGGGCCGTGAACCTCGCCCATCTGAATTACGAAGTCCGCCAAAGCACCACCCGCACCGAGCGGCTGAGGTTCCTCAAACGCTACCTGGACCACAGCGACACGTCGGGAACGCTGCGCGGCTGGGTGTTTTCCATTGAGCGCCACGCGCGGCACCACGCAATAAAACGCAACGCCGCGCACGATCGGCTTATTACAGGCGATAACCAGCATTTCGTCCGCCTCAAACTGCCGGGCGGATGGCGCGGCCACGCCGTGTGGAAGCCGTACTTCGTCCCCCGATGGTCGCAACTGGACGGATTATCGATCGGCCCGGCACAATGGCGAGACCTGCTGTCGCACCCGGAATCACTGTTCGACTCTTCTGGGCAAGTGGTCAAGGAATGCGGCGTGTCAATGGTCCTGCGAAGGCGAATCAGTCTTGGCGGCAGAGAACTGGAGGTTTATATAAAGCGACCCAAGCGCAAGCATTGGTGGAAGGTTCTGGTGGATTGCTTCCGCCTTTCGCGTTCGGTGCGTGCGTTCCGCCTGGGATGGAAGCTGCTGAACCGCCGCATCGGCACCGCCGTGCCGCTGGTCGCCGTGGAGAAAAGAACCGGGCTTTTCCTCAGGGACAGTATTTTGATAACCGAGGCGGTCAACGCACCAGCACTGGACAAATTCCTGCGGGAAAACCTGGACAACGAGCCCGGGGGCGGTGCGCGCACGTCGGATGACCCCCGTCGCCGAATGGGGCAGGACGTGCTGGCGCAGATGGGCCGGCTCCTGCGACGACTTTACGAAAACAATTTCGCGCATCGCGACCTGAAAGCGTCGAACATGCTGATCCACCAAGAGGGCGAAAAACCGCCCCAAATCGTGCTGGTCGACCTGGACGGACTTTCCCACCGGTGGCGCCTGACGGCGCGGCGGCGGTTCCAGGGACTGATGCGCCTCAACGTGTCGCTGCTGCAATGCCCCACGGTGAACCACGCCGGGCGCCTGAGAATGCTGATGAGTTACCTACGCAAACCGGGATGCGGCAGGATCAATTTCAAGCCATACTGGCGCGCGCTTGAGCGATGGTCGAGCCGCAAAATCGCCCGCCAGATACGCTCCCGACGCAAAGACGCCTCCGCTCGACATGCCGCCGGCCATGCGAGCACGAGGAACGCCACGTGAATACCGCTGAATTAAAAATCGCCGAGCCCGGACGAATTCTGATTATAAAGCCCACCGCGCTGGGCGACGTGATAACCGCCCTTGTGGTTTTACGGGGGATTAAACGCAGGTTTCCGGACGCGAAAGTGTCGTGGCTGCTGGCGGAGCCCGGGGCGAACATGCTGTC
>CAYZPY010000078.1:0-8775 GCA_964480425.1 uncultured Planctomycetaceae bacterium | reverse complement strand
CCCCAACTGGACGAGATTATCCTGTTCCGACGGAAACTTCTCGGCCGGGCGTGGCGAAGCCCCGTGGCGATGCGGGAACTGGCGAGACTGCTCAAAAACCTGGTCCAATCGAATTTCGACTGGGTAATCGATTTGCAGGGCCTGCTCCGCAGCGTGATTCTGACCGCCTTTACGCGCGCGCCGGTGCGCGCCGGATTCGACGACGCCAGGGAAGGCGCCCCCGCCTTCTACAACTACCCTGTCCGACCGCGGCGCACGCACACCGTGGAGCGCAACATCGCCGTTGCGCAACGCCTGGGCATCGACGCCCGCCCCTCGGACATGCGGCTTTACGTCTCGCCCGCCCGGCGCCGCCAGGCCGACATGCTTTTAAAATCCGTCAAATTAGACCGCCGCCCCTACCTCGCCTGCGCCCCCACCACCCGATGGGTCACTAAGCAATATCCCGTCAGGCACTGGCGAAAGGTGACCTCGGCCCTTGCCGAACGGATGCCCCTGGTGCTCCTTGCGCCCGGGAGCGACAGGGATTTCTGCCGACGGCTCGCCGACGGCGCAAAAAACGTGTTCGACCTGTCGGGAAAGACTTCCGTGTGGCAATTTGTTGGTATAATAGCGTCGTCTGCGGGAGTGGTCTGCTGCGATTCGGCCTCGAAGTACGTCGCCCCGGCGACCGGCAAATGGGCCGTGACGCTCATGGGACCCACCCGCCTGGACCACACCGGACCTTACCTGTTGGGCGTTGCGGTCTCGGCGCCGGTCCCCTGCCGCGGATGCCTCAAACGCCGCTGCAGGCACGTAACGTGCATGGAGTCGATTAAGCCCCGCGACGTGATATCCGCTGTGGATAGTATGCTGAAGCAAAATGCCCCATAAATTCATAGCCAAAAGTCTTAAACGCTTCTTTATCTACCGCGTGCTGCACATAGACGACACGCCCCACCGCATAGCGCTCGGCGTGGCGATCGGAATCTTCGTCACCTGGACGCCCACCATTGGCTTCCAGATGATCCTGACAGTGTTGCTTTCTGCACTTTTCAAGGCGAACAAATTCGTCGGCGTGCCGTTCGTGTGGATATCGAATCCGATCACGCTGGTGCCGCTGTACGGACCGTCGTATCTGCTGGGTGGAGAAATACTCGGCGGCAATTACAAGTGGAAGGTGTTCATGAACGCCTGCAACGAAGCAATTCACACTCATAACGGGTGGATTGCGAAGATTCAGGCGTGGTGGACGGCGACTTCGTCCATTCTACTGCCGCTGTGGGTGGGGAGCATCATAGTCGCCCTGTTAGTCGCCCTGTTTACATATATATTGATACGCTGGGCGGTGGTTAAATATCGAAAACACTGGCATCGCCACCACAAGCCCAAAATCGAATCTGCTGCGCCCGATGCCAAAAATCAATCTCGACTTGATGCGCCCAAGAACGTATAATGGACCATATAAGTTATACACAACCCTGCAGAACCAAAGGATGAGTTAAATGAACGTCGGACAGCGACAAGATGTTTCCTCGCTGAGGTTTTACCTTTACGATCGCCCCGTTCACCCGGAGTTTTTCGACATCTACCACGACCATCTCGTGGTCAAGAGCGCGTACGAGGCGCAGATATGGGTTACCGGATGCACACACGTAATCGGGTGCTTCAAGGACGGCTTCTCGCTGGTGGAGATAACTGCCGCCGCGCCCACGTTGCTGCCAAAGCGCGGACGACTGGTCGAAATGCCCTTCCGTGGCGAGCGCGATCACCAGCACCGACGCGCCGAAGGCGTCAATTACATGATGAGCTTCCAGGTCGAAACGATGAGCCCGATGGTCTATAAAAAGACTCACCACGAACTGGCCTGCCTGGGCGCGAAAAAAGGCATGTTCGTGCCGTTTCCGATGTGGATGAATCCCGAGTCGCCAGGGCTGACGCCTTTTACCTACATAGATTACGACGCAAGGGCCGGCGAACTGCACGTGTTCACTTTCCACGCCTTCCCCGAAAATCTCACGATGGTCAGAACGCAGTCCATATTCGAAATGAAATGATCAGCTCCGCCCGGGGGTATCCTGCTTGATCCGCGCCGGGTCTATACCCAGAACCTTGTCGGCGAACTGCCTCAACGCCTCGTCGGGTCCGGTCAGGTGAAACGTACGATGATAATGACTGACGGATTTGCCCGCATCCAGCCGGGCCGCGGGTGAAGATCTTTCCAGCTCGTAGAACGTCGGCGCCGCCCCGCCAGGCGTCTCTCTGCCGCCATCGTTATAACTGTTTACCGCGTCGCCGGCGTACGGGTCGTCCTGAATTTCCCACGTGCTGTTGACGTACGGAAGCTCGCCGGCATTGGGCGGCAGGTAATATTGAATAATTGTCAGCGCGCCTTTGCCCGGGTCGTAACTGCCGAAATATTCCCTGGCGCGATTAGGCGAAACGCCGATCTTGGCGCGGAAAACGCCGTCGCAACGGAACCACAGCCAATCATCCTTCACCGCGCACCTTTCGGGTGGCATTTTCGAGAAATACTCGGTATTGGGCATCGGACCGAGCTGCTCGACGGGGCCCGGCTCGAACGGCACGATAACGGCGGCGTGTGGTCCGGCCTTGAACATCCCCAGTATCCAGATGCTCAACAATCCGCCTTCGCGCGACCAGTTGTTGTCGCCTATGTTGCTCAAAACATTGTCCGATTCGAACGCCGCCAAATGCAGATCCTGCGGGGGCGTGGCGCCGAGCAGTTCGGAGGCGTGTCCGCGGTCAATCGTCCGAATAGTGCGCTTGACGGCGCATTCGAATCGCGCGCCGGAGTAATTCTCCAGGGCAAATTCGGCCGCGAAGCATACGGAAGTCGCGCCCTGGGAGGTTATGCGGTACTGGCCCTCGTTCAGCCCCAGCGGCGTCCGCCAGTGATCAAGGTCGAACGGGTCGCCCTTTTTGAACCACAGGCCGAACTGACCCGCCTCCGGGCCCAGCCAGAACCGGTCCTCGCCGCCGTAGTTGTTAAAGGCCTGGTCGCGCCGACCGCGCCGTATGAAATCCTCGTTAATCCACCCGAAACTGACGCCATCCGCCCCGGAGGTCGAGGAGGTCATCACCCTTCCCTGGTACGCCGGGGCAACCGCAACGAGTGATTCGCCGGCGCCGGTCAGCTCCACGATATTCGCACCGCCCTCGTCGGGCAGATTATCGCGGAGAAATTCCAAATCCTGAGCGTACGTTGTCATTTGCACGGCATTTTACCTTAATATACAACCTCCCTTTACCAGAAAACAAATCGCCTGGCAAGTTTTACGCGCCACGCCACGCCACAAACGGCGAAAATCAATCAAGGAACGGTTCGGACGGTTATCCACGCGTCTGTGAGACAAAAGCTTCGCCGTAACTGACGATCGAGTTTTTACCCCTGACCTTGGCTACGTACAGCGCCTTATCCGCCATGGAAATAAGCGAATCGGCGCTGGTTGGATGGTCTTTTTTAATCGACGCCACGCCTATCGACATTGTCACCGGAACGGCGATTTTGGGATTCTGCTTCATCGTCTCGGCAAGGGTCTCGGTGATACGCCCCGACACCTCGATGCCCTTTTGCAACGAAGTGTGCGGCAGGACGACTACGAACTCGTCGCCCCCGTAGCGGGCGGCCACGTCCGTGCTTCTAAGCGAGTAGCGAATGACCTCGGCGGTCATGACCAGGACTTCGTCGCCGAGGCGGTGTCCAAGCGTGTCGTTGAGTATTTTGTATCCGTCCAGATCGCACATACAGCAGGTCAGGTCGAATCCGTATCGTATCGCCTCTTCGTAGTCGCGCTGGAGAATTCGGCTCAACTGCCTGCGGTTGCCCAGCCCGGTGAGGTGGTCTGTGACGGCCATCTGCTCGAGTTTGGCGAGCGATTCGGTAAGTTGGGCGTTTTTGAGGTTCAGCTTGCTGAGTGTTTCCTCCAGTTCCTGGCGGAGGCGCTGGTTCTCCTTCTTGATGCGGTGCTGGTCGATATTTTTGGCCACCACTATCGGTATGGTGAACAGGTAATCTCCCAGTTTTACAATGTAATCCTGCGCGCCGTGCCTGATGGCCTCGATCGCCACTGCGGAGTCGTTCTCACCGGTGACGAATATCACGGGTATGTCCGCCCTGGCCAGTATTCTCTCGGTCAACTTCAGCCCGTCCATATCCTGGAGATGATAATCCTGGAGAATCACGTCGAATATTTTCAGGTCTGTCTTGAGGCACTCGGCTGCGCTTTGGACGCCTACGATATGCTGCGGGTCGGCTCCGTAATGCATACGAAGCGCCTCGCATATCAGCTGGCACTGGTCCGGGTCGTCCTCAACGACCAGGATTTTCGGCGTGACGTCCCCGTCCGGGGCGTTGCTCGCCTTGTCGCCGTTGCCGTTCGCGGATGACTTTTTTTCGGTCCTGCTCATGTAATGCTTATGATTAACTCCGGGCGTCGGCCGGGGGATTCCTAACAACCAACCGGCTGCGTCGGTTTGTGGATTCTTATCCAGTAATTAGTCGCCTCTATGACTGTTTTGATGAACGTTCCCGGGTCGGTGGGCTTTATGGTGTAAGAGTTCGCTCCGCACCTTGCGGCTCTCCGCTTGGTGTTATCGTCATCCAGCCCCGTCATCATTACTACGGGTATCTCTTTGAGCCGTTCGTCGGACTTTATGGCCTTTAAGACCTCGTGTCCGTTCATTTTCGGCATTTCCACGTCGAGATATATAAGGTCAGGCCTGGGCGCTTCGCTGTACGGCTCGGCGCGTCGGAGGTACTTCATCGCCTCGGCGCCGTTGGGCACCTCTCGAACCTGACAGTCCAGGTGCACAGAGGCGATCGCATCGCGGATAAGCATTCTGCAATCCGGATCGTCGTCGACCAGCAGAATTACAAACGGTTTGTCGGTCATTTTTTCATCTCCCGACGTCCAGGGTGTTGTCCGCCTCCCCCGGCGCGCCGTCGTCGACGGACGGGGACGCCGCACTGACGGTTTCTGCCCGGGATGATTCCCGCCCGCCGTCCTGTGGGCAACTGGTGCACCGGGCTGATAACTCGACATAGAAGGTCGAACCCCTGCCGAGTTGGGACTCGACGTATGCCCTTCCCTGGTAGTTCGACACGACGGACTTGACCAGCGCCAGCCCGACCCCCTTGCCCTTGATGTCGGACGCGCGGGATGATTCGGCCCGTCTGAAGACGTAGAATATTTTCTTGTGCTGATCGGGCGGTATGCCCGGTCCGTTGTCCGAGACGAAGAACCTGTGCATTCCGTCGGCGGATTCGTGCCCCACGCGTATGCTCCCGCCCTGCGGTTTGTCCATGTACTTGATTGCGTTGTCGATGAGGTTCTGGAACACCTGCCTGAGGCGGTTCTTCTCGACGTATATCCGCGGCATGTTCTCGTGGATTTCGAATGCTATGTTTTTATCCTTCAATTCGTACTCGAAGGTCTCGGCCAGTTCCACCATCATTTTGTCCATCTCGACGACCTGGCGCCTCTGGGGGCGGCTTTTTATGCGGGATAGCTCCAGTAGTTCGCCTATGAGCGAGGTTTCTGCCTCTACGTTGGCCTGGATGCGCCCCAGCCGCGCCAGGACCTCCTCGGGAATATCGTCTTTCCATTTCATCATGACCATGGTGGCCATGCCTGCGATATTCCGCAGCGGCGCGTTGAGGTCGTGGCTGACGGCGCGGAGGAAGTCCTCCTTCTCGGCCATCTCCTCCCAAAGACGAGCGTTGGTCGAACGCAGGTCTTCGGTCCTTTCGGTCACCTTTCGCTCCAGGCGTTCGTTTGCCCTAAGCAGCTCGTTCCTCATCCTGGCGACCTCCCCCGCCATGGCATCAAAGGCGTCGGCCAGTTGCCCTATTTCGTCGTTTCGGTTCATTGACGCTCTGGCGGAAAAGTCGCCCTTCGACAACTTTCTGGTAACACCCACAAGCCGCCGCACCGGCTGGACTATCAGACGCCACACCAGAATATATCCCACAGGAAGCGCGCATGTGGCGATAGCAACGGCTATTATGCCCATCCTCTGCTGCGCCTTGAGCAGCGACCTGGCCGAATCGCTGGTGTCCAGAACCAGTCTGATCGAGCCCAGCAACGTCTTGTCCCGGTTTGGGTCGCTTTTTTGAAGCGCATGAGACACGATCGGGCGAGCCAGGACAAGGACGTTCTTTGTGACCCGGCTGGTATCGTTAACGGGGACCGGCAGGTTAATCAGCCCGGACCAGCCCGTGGCGTCCGATTTTTCTTTCCAGGCGGAGCCCACGACATTGCCTTGGGAGTCCAGAATGGCGACGTATCTTACATTTGGCGATGCTCGAAAATTTTCCGCCAGTTGCTGTATTGCCGCCTTTGCCTGGGGGGTGTCTTCCTGCAACGCTTGACGGGAGCAGATTGACATAGCGACCGCCAGTCGTTCGGCATGACGGTCGTCGGCGTGGGTTAACATGTTCTCGGCAATGCTGAAATAAAACCATCCGCCTATGAGTGTAGTCGCCACAACCACAAACGTAAGGATAAGGGCTTCTTTCAGTTGCAGACCGACGTGACGTCCGCCCTTTACGGCGCCTGAAAGCAGCATCGTGAGCCGATGTCCCGGATGTCTCTTGACGCCACTCGAATCCGAGCGGCCCCGGGCATGCAAATTCATCTCGTTCAACTCTTCATCCGGGCCCGCAGTGTCAGCGCCCGCATGCTGTCCTGGAATCCGTCGGGACATTCGGATCGCTCCTCGAGGAACTCAGTGATGGACCGTCTAAACCGTTATCTCAACACAAAATGCATATCGGTTACTCAAAGGGGCGTCTTTTGTAAGGATTTATGACAAATACCCGACGGATAAGCGGGTATAGAGGCGTTATTTATGCCAAATTGACAATTTATATATTTTGTACTTGCAAAAATCGGGTTTTCGTGGTATAAAAATAAAATCTTGAAAGGAGTATGGGACGTGTTTTAAGGGAGGCGCGACCCATATAAAAAAACAGTACATATGCAAGAGAGGCCAGCAGGTCCTGCTCAGGCGTGCGGATATGGCTCAAGGAGGCAATAAAAATAAGTTGTCGGACTGGCCGCAATTCGTGGATGCGAAATATCGGCATCCCATAATCGGCATAAGCGAATCATTTCGTCAGGTAATTTCAGTAGCCGAATCCGTTGCAGGCAATGACAGCGTGGTGCTGCTGGAAGGCGAAACCGGCACGGGCAAGGAACTTCTTGCCAGGTTTATCCACAACAAATCCGAAAGGTCCGAAGGACCGTTCATACCGGTAAATTGCCCCGCAATCAGCGAAAACCTGTTCGAGAGCCAGTTTTACGGCCACGTCAAGGGAGCGTTTACAGGCGCCAACACCGACACGCTTGGCGCGGTCCGCGCTGCAGAGGGCGGAACGCTTCTGCTGGACGAAGTTGGGGAGCTTCAGCTTCATCTCCAGCCCAAGCTGCTGCGTCTTCTTCAGGAATTCGAGGTCACTCCGGTAGGCGCCGCCAGGCCGATTAAAGTGGATACGCGATTTCTGGCTTCCACGAACCAGTCGCTGCGGAGACTCATATCCCGGGGCGACTTCAGAAGCGACCTGTACCACCGCCTGAATATCGTGCGTATCGAAATACCCCCCCTTCGCAATCGGCGGGACGACATCGAACCAATTCTGGACTATTATCTGGAATATTACAGTCATTTTTACAAAATGCCCAAGCGCGAGATATCCCGTCGTCTCCGCAATCAACTGTGCAACTACGACTGGCCCGGTAACATTCGCGAACTATGCGGCTACGTCGAGCGTCTCTACGCGGCGGACGTGCCCGCAATGCCCCCGGGATACTACTCGCAACAGGCGGGCCTCTACGAGAACGCCGGCGTCCGCTCGAGTTATACGGTTTCAACCGGCGGGGGCGACGATTTAATGCCTCCGGTTCCATACGAACCGGTAAAACAACACGATTACGAGTGTTGCACCATAGCCCAGGCCGAAGCGCAGGCCATCAGAAAGGCCCTCCAGGCCACCGGTTATAACCGCTCCGCCGCCGCAAGAATACTGGCGATCCATCGAAGCACCCTGCTGCGAAAAATGCGCATGCTCGGGCTGCATCGAAGATTCTGATTCACGACCGAATTGACGCCTCCTGCGCCAAATCCCGATAATTCAAACTGCCTTATCCGGAAATCACCGCCTCAAACACCCGAAAGTAGCATTTTGCGGCGCTTTGGCGCTTCATATCACTGCAACTCGCTGATGCAACATGCAACACTGGGACGCCCAACGGGAGCAAGCGGGCCAAATATGGAGATTACTCGCCGGCGAGCAGACTGATTTTATTTTGTCACATGCCACTGAATTTGCTGGAGTTACGTAGTATTTCCGGCGGGAATAATTAATTTTTCAAGTCCCGGGACAATACCGGCACGACTATTGCACCTAATAATAGTGAAGTTTTACCGAGGAGCCTGAAATTGAATACTCGAGGGAAAAACGCGCCTGTGTTTAGGCAGGCGCACGGTAACGTGTGCATCATGATGGTGTGCACTGATATGAGCGAAGACGAACAGGTGCGCCGGCAGCTCTTACAATTTAATAACGCTTGTTTGATAACCTACCAAAAGGTGGGCGACCTGATGTGCAACAAACCCTCCGGTCGCGTGGCGCTGATTATTCTCGCCACCGATCATGCACCGTTGCCGCTTGCCAGGACGCTTTCGTGGATTAGAAATGCCTGGCCCGAATGCACGCTCGCCGTCATTGGCAACGAGGGCGCCAGAGCTCACGAGGTCGCCTCCCGGACGAAC
>CAYZPY010000077.1:2245-12018 GCA_964480425.1 uncultured Planctomycetaceae bacterium | reverse complement strand
ATCAGCCAAATTCTATCCAGTTGTCATTATTCGACTTATGATGGGACACTCGTGCCTCGTGACATAAAATTATAGGTCGATATTCGCCCGCGCCAATTAACAATTTGATTAACATTCCGTCACTTCAAGCGGACGCTGTGCCGGTTCGTGCGGCATCGGCACTGTTGTTTAAGACACTGTCCCGCTGGGGGTGACGATTTTTCTTGCCTTACGGAATTTGACGTATATACTTGAAAAATTCGCCTGTCCATATCACCTCGATACACGTCGGGGTCGCCGGCAGGCGGATTCGTTTAAGTCGCGGGCGTCTCTATATTACGATTACGTCCAAGGGAGAGATTTACTAAACTATGACGGGTATTTGGTCCGTCGCACAGGAAAAAGAAGACAAGATATGCCGGTTTCCAAACCACAGGACATAAGGAACATCGTATTACTCGGTCACGGCGGGGCGGGAAAGACCACGCTGGCAGAAGCCATGCTGCACGCCGCCGGCGTCACGGGTCGGCTCGGTTCGGTCGACGACGGGACCAGCCACATGGATTACACCGATATCGAGAAGGACCGCAAACACTCGGTGGACCCCATCGCCGCGCATGTGACGCACGCCCAAAAGACCATTAACCTCATCGACACGCCGGGATACCCGGACTTCATCGGCGGGGCCGTAAGCTCCATGGGCGGGGCGGACGTGGCGGTGATTGTGGTGTCCGCCACGTCCGGTATCGAGGTCAACACCCGCCGACTGTTCAAGATAGCCAAACAGGACAGGATGCCGCTGGCAATCGTTATCAACAAGATAGACGGCGACAACGTGGACCTACAGCGCCTCATGGGCGACATAACCGACACATTCGGAAAGGCGTGCCGCCCGATGAATCTGCCCACCGGCGGCGCGACCGCCGTACTGGACTGTTTCACGGCGCAGGAGGGCGAGGCGGACTTCGCAGACGTCTCCCAGGCCCACACCCAGATTACCGAGAACATAATCGAGGCCGACGACGAACTCATGGAGGCGTACCTGGGCGGTGAGGAGATTCCACCCCGGAAACTGTGGTCCGCTTTCGCCAGCGCGATGTGCTCCGGGACGGTGGTTCCGGTGCTGTTTGCCGCCGCAAAGGCGGAAGTGGGCGTTAAGGAGTTCATGGACGCCGTGGCGAATTACTTCCCCTCGCCGGCCGACGTCGAATTGAAACCGGCGTATTTGCCGCCCGCGCAGGAAGGCGACAAAGCCAGGGAAGTCCCGCTCAAGGCGGACCCCGATGCGCCGTTCGTGGCACAGGCGTTCAAGATATCGACCGACCCGTTCGTGGGCAAACTCGCCTGGGTTCGCGTGCTTCAGGGCACTTGCACCCCCGATACCGAATATTTTCTCCACGACGATCGCAAGGCCAACAAGATAAACCACATGTTCAAGGTCCAGTACAGCCAGACCGAGGAAGTCAAGCAGGCGTTCGCCGGTGACATTATCGCCCTTGCCAAGGTCGAGGAGATCCGATTCGGCGACGTTCTTCGCGCCGACCAGGAGCCGCTGACGCGCCCGTTGCCGCCGACGCCTATGCCCATGTTCTCCCTGGCAGTGGAGCCCAAGACCCGCGGCGACGAGCAGAAGATATCGGTCGCGCTGACAAAGCTTTCCGAGGAAGACGTCACCTTCAGCGTGAACCGCGACGCCCAGACCAACGAGACGGTGATATCCGGCATTGGCGACCTGCACCTGCGGGTGATGCTCGCCAAGATGAAGAACCGGTTCGACCTCGAGGTGGACACCAAGCCGCCCAAGATTCCATACCGCGAAACCATAACCGCCAAGGCGGACGGGCATTACCGCCACAAGAAGCAGACCGGCGGGGCGGGTCAGTTCGGCGAGGTGTATCTCCGCGTCGAGCCGCTGGAGCGGGGCGCCGGTTTCGAATTCGTCAACGAACTGTTCGGGGAGTCCATCCCCAGGCAGTTTCTCCCGGCCATCGAAAAGGGCGTACGGGACGTAATTTCGGCCGGGGCGATTGCAGGATATCTCATGCAGGATGTACGCGTGGCCGTCACCGACGGAAAACACCACCCGGTCGACTCCAAGGAGGTCGCCTTCCGAACCGCCGGAAAGTACGCCTTCATGGACGCCATCGAAAAAGCCAAGCCGGTGATACTCGAGCCGATGGTGAACATGGAGATAACCGTCCCCCAGCAGTACATGGGCGACATCGCCTCCGACCTGTCCAGCCGGCGGGGGCGCATCCAGGGGCAGGACCAGCTGGGCGGGGGGATGTGTGTGATACGCGCCTTGGCGCCGCTGGCGGAGGTCATGCAGTATAACAGCCAACTGCGGTCCGTGACGGGCGGTCAGGGAAGTTACACCATGGAATTCAGTCACTACGACCCGGTGCCCGGAAACGTTCAGCAGCAGATAATCGAGGCCTCAAAACAGGCCAAGGAACAGGAAGAATAATTGCGGATTTTGAAACCGCACCCGGGCGATTCGGGTTCGGGATTTTGGGAAATGGAGTAACAAAATGTCACGTAAATGTCCATTGACAGGCAAGAGCACGCGTGCGGGTCGGAAGATATCCCGCCGCGGAAAGGCGAAATATCTCGGCGGCGTCGGAAGGAAGACTACCGGTAAGTCGAAGCGAACCTTCAAGCCGAACATGCAGAAGGTCCGCGCCGTGGTGGACGGGAAAGTCGTAAGGATAAACGTGTCCGCAAAAGCGATTAAAAACGGACTCATCGCCCGTCCGCCGAAACGCGATTACAATCCTGAGGAACAAAAAGAAGCTGACGAATAGCAATCCGTCGGTTTCACTTCCACGCTTCAAGGGGGGCGTTGACATCAACTTCTCATGCGCGGAAGATAGTTCCCGATTATGGACAGGATATTAATCAAAGATGCTATTATGGATTTGACTCCCGGCGCGGAGTTGGTGATTTGCGGATGGGTGCGTACCGTGCGGGTCTCCAAGGGTGGCTTCAGTTTCATAACGCTTAACGACGGTTCGTCGCAGTCGGGCATACAGGTGGTTGCCGACGAAAATCTTGATAACTACGAATCCCAGATAAAGCATCTCTCGGCCGGGTGCGCCGTGCGTGTTGAGGGGGAACTGGTGGAAAGCCCCGCCAAGGGCCAGCGGGTGGAGGTGCACGCATCGAGCGTGCAGGTCGTCGGCTGGGCCGATGCGGACAAGTACCCCATCCAGCCGAAGAAGCACACGTTCGAATTCCTGCGCACCCAGGCGCATCTTCGCGCCCGCACGAACACCTTCGGTGCGGTCATGCGCGTGCGAAACGCCCTGTCGGCGGCAGTTCACGAATTTTTCCAATCCCGCGGATTCATTTACCTGCACACCCCGATAATCACGCCCAGCGACTGCGAGGGGGCCGGTGAACTGTTCCGCGTCACCGCGGGGGGGCAGGACGATTCGCCGTCCCGGGCGGAGCGGGGCGGGGATTTTTTCGCTCGGCCGACCTACCTGACCGTATCAGGCCAACTCGAGGCAGAGGCGTACGCATGCGCGCTGGGCAGGGTTTATACGTTCGGGCCAACTTTCCGGGCGGAGAATTCCAACACGCCGCGGCACCTGGCCGAGTTCTGGATGATCGAGCCGGAAATGGCGTTTTGCAACCTTGAGGACGACGCGAATCTGGCCGAGCAGTTCGTCAAAAGCATACTTGCCGACGTGCTGGAGAAATGCCCCTGTGAAATAAAGTTTTTCGTCAGGCGAATAGACCCCCAGGCAGCCGACCGGCTGAAACACGTGATGCAATCGCCCTTTGAGCGCATCACCTATACCGAAGCGATTGAGATACTGCAAAACGCCGACAAAAAGTGGCAATATCCGCCCCAATGGGGACGCGACCTGCAAACCGAGCACGAGCGATACCTTACCGAGGAAAAATTCCAAAGCCCCATCATCGTCACGGATTATCCGGCGGCGATAAAGCCGTTCTACATGCGCCTCAACGACGACTCAAAGACAGTGGCGGCAATGGACGTCCTGGTGCCGCGAATCGGTGAGATTATAGGCGGCTCGCAGCGCGAAGAGCGCCTGGACGTGCTGGTCGAGAGAATGAAACAAAGCGGCTTAAACCCCGATGATTACTGGTGGTACCTCGATTTGCGCAGATACGGCGGCGTGCCGCACGCCGGATTCGGCCTGGGCCTGGAGCGGACCGTCCAGTTCGTCACCGGAATGGCGAATATCCGCGACGTGATACCGTTTCCAAGAACGCCCGGTTCGGCGGAATTCTGAACTCGTCGTACCGCCGAAAATAAAATTCTTGTGAATTTGGCTTTCGGGTGCTATAGTATGATTTCAATAGAAGTTAAAAAGCGGCGATTGACGATAAACTTTTATAGCCAAATGACGGCAGGCAGGAGAATGAATGCATAAACGGCATGGCAGATAGGTTTTAGATGATGATTGCAGTGGAAGAAAAACAGAAAATAGTAGTCCAATATCGGCGGCACGACGACGACACCGGTTCGCCCGAGGTGCAGATCGCACTACTGACGGTGAGAATTAACGACCTCACCGAGCACCTCAAGACGCACAAGAAGGACCACGCCTCGCGCCGCGGTTTGTTGAAGATGGTAGGAAAGAGAAACAGTCTTTTGAAGTATTTGGCCGGCATAGATACGGACCGCTACAGGCAGGTTATAGGCAAGCTTGGACTTAGAAAGTAACCCTTTGCCTGTCTCCCCGGCGACCGACCGGCCGAACGAAGGGGCAGTGGAATTTCAAGGCACCTCCGGGAAGATTGAGTCTGCATCACTCGATAACGGGCCTTTCCCGCCTCTGTGTAGTATAAATGTTTACATTGAAATGAAAGGACGAAAAGAAGATGGCAGTTGTGAAAATAGAAAGAGAAATTGCAGGACGGACGTTAAGTCTGGAAACAGGAAAATTGGCAAAGCAGGCCCACGGGGCCGTCACGGTCAGATACGGCGATACGGTCGTACTGGCCACGGCGCTGACCGCAGAATGCACCAGGGACATAGATTATTTCCCGCTCTTTGTGGAATACCGCGAGATGCAGTACGCTGCCGGAAAAGTACCCGGTGGTTTCTTCAAGCGCGAGGGCAGACCTTCATCGAAGGAAATACTGACCTGCCGCATGATAGACAGGCCTATCAGGCCTCTGTTCCCCGATGATTTCCGCGACGAGGTGCAGGTACACTGCATCGTTCTAAGCAGCGATCAGGAAAACGACCCTGATCTGGCTGCGATTATTGGCGCCTCGGCGGCGCTTTCGCTGAGCCCGGCGCCGTTCCAGGGACCGATAGGCGCCATGAGAATGGGATATGTTGACGGGCAATATGTCGTTAATCCCACCCACGCGGAGCTGAACCTCAGCGACATGGACCTCGTGGTGGTCGCAAACAGCGACGGCGTCAACATGGTCGAACTGGGCGGAAGAGAAGTGTCCGAGGACGTCGTGGCCGGCGGCATCGAAAAGGGCTTCCAGGTCTGCTCGAACGTTATAGACATGATTAACGAACTGGCGGGGCATTTCCAGGTCGAGAAAAATTACACGCCGAATCCGGTGCCCGACGAGGTAAAGCAAATCGTATCCGACAAGTGCGCCGATCGCATTCGCCAGGTCAAGCAAATGTCATCCAAGGCGGAACGTATGGCCGCGATTGACAAGATTGGCGAGGAACTCCTGGCGGAGTTGTGCCCCGAAGACGAACAGGAGCCCAAATACGACCCCGACCAGGTCAAAAAGGCGCTGTACAAACTGGAAGGAAGCATACAGCGCCAGATGATATTGTCGGGCACGCGTCCTGACGGAAGGGCCATGGACGAGGTTCGCCCCCTGGGTATAGAAGTTGGGTGGCTGCCCCGCACTCACGGCTCGGCGCTGTTCAGTCGGGGCGAGACCCAGGCGCTTGTGACCACCACGCTGGGCACCATGCGTGACGAGCAGGTAGTTGACGGGCTGCTGGATGAATACGCCAAGAAGTTCCTCCTGCATTACAACTTCCCGCCGTTCAGCGTGGGCGAGATACGCCCCGTCCGCGGTCCGGGAAGACGCGAGATCGGGCACGGCGCCCTTGCCGAGAAATCCGTCGAGGGCATGCTTCCGCCGAAGGACTCCTTCCCGTATACCATTCGCGTGGTCAGCGACATACTCGAATCGAACGGTTCGACCTCGATGGCCACTGTCTGCGGCGCTACGCTGAGTCTGATGGACGCAGGCGTTCCGATAAAGGCGCCGGTGGCGGGAATCAGCATCGGAATGGTCTCCGACGAGGACAAATACGTCCTCCTGACGGATATCATGGGCGAAGAGGACTTCCACGGCGACATGGATTTCAAGGTCGCCGGCACTCAAAACGGCATAACCGGAATCCAGCTGGACCTCAAAAGGCGGTTCATCACACAGCAGCACGTGGTCGAATCGCTCCGCCAGGCAAAGCAGGCCCGCCAGTTCATCCTCCAGGAGATGGATAAAGTCATCGCCGCTCCGCGCGACGTGCTTAGCCCCTACGCTCCCAGGATGATCACCATAAGCATCAATCCCGAAAAAATCGGCAAGGTGATAGGTCCGGGCGGAAAGACCATAAACCGCATTCAGGAAGAAACCGGCGCCACCATAGACATTGAAAATGACGGCACCGTGTTCATCGCCTGCGTGAACGCCGAGGGCGCCGAATCGGCAAAAAAGGCCGTGGAAGACTTGACCGAAGAAGTCGAAATGGGCAAAATATACGAAGGTAAAGTGGTTTCAATAAGGGACTTCGGAGCATTTATCGAAATCCTGCCCGGACAGGACGGTCTGTGCCACGTCAGCGAACTGGAAGACAGGTACGTCAAGAATGTCACGGACGTGGTCAACGTCGGCGACACTGTTGCTGCAAAAGTGATCGCCATAGACGATCAGGGACGCGTCAAATTGTCCAGAAAAGCGGCCATGAAGGAAATGAAAACCCAAAAGAAAGGCGAGTAAAAAAAAGACAATATATAATTGACTGTATATTGGGAAAGGTTTATAGTATTCGAAGTATATAAAATTAGAAATAACATATCGATTGGTGACATGGTGACATCTGAAATTATTCTTCGGATGGTTTTCAGTGTACCTTTCTCGTTAAGGTTTGGCATGTTACAAAAGGGCAATCCATACCGTAGATTGCTCCCGTCGCGGTTTCTATTTTACGGGAGGTGGGCATATGGCTACAGGTACGGTAAAGTGGTTCGATCCGAAAAAAGGCTACGGGTTCATTGTCGGTGAGGAAGGCCAGGACGTCTTCGTACACTATACGGCGATCATGGGCGACGGTTTCCGGTCACTCAAAGACGGCGAGCAGGTCGATTACGAGGTAATCCAGGGCGATAAGGGTCTGCAAGCCAAGAACGTGTACCGCAACCAGGCGACCGAAGGCGGGCAGGACGCCCAGGACACCATCAACGCGCCAGAGGCCTGACTTTCCCATCGACCGGGCCCGACCGACGGCGTCGAAAAAATGCACGACGCGCGTACACGATGACGTCGAGTAACGTGGGCGATTGTATTGTGCCCGGCGTAATAAGGATATTTGATGGGTAAGTTATTGTGGTTTGCCGTGGGGGTTGGTGCGGGCGTTCTGATCGGTTTGATTTTTGTGGGGCGGTTTGTGTGGCGAGGCCTGAAACGCACAGAAGCGAGTCGGGAATCTACCGGTACAAACTCGCAACTGGTGGAACTGGGTCAGTTGGCGGGGGGGCTCGCGCACGAGATAAAAAATCCGCTCTCCACCATTAACGTAAATATCAAACTGCTCATCGAAGACCTCCAGAAGCGCAACGACCCCCAGGGAAGGAATCTGCTGCAGCGACTGAAAAGCGTTCAGACCGAGACCGGCAGGTTGAAAAATATCCTGAACGATTTTCTCCGCTACACCTCGAAACACGAACTGGACATTGAAAAAACGGACCTTCGCCAGGCGATATCGCAGATTATTGATTTTTTTTCTCCCCAGGCCGACGCCGCCGGGATCACCATGCGGACCACGCTTCCGGATTCTCCCGTGATGGTCATGGCGGACGCTGCGCTTTTCAAGCAGGCCCTGTTGAACCTGATGATAAACGCCACCGAAGCGATGCCACAGGGAGGCGAACTGCTAATCAAACTTTCGGTACGCAAACAGTCGGCCGTTATCGAGGTGATAGACACCGGCTACGGCATGAACGAGGAACAGTTGAGCAAATTGTTCCAGGCGTATTATTCGACCAAGCCCGGCGGAAGCGGGCTGGGCCTTTCCACCACGCGCAGGATAATTCGCGAGCACCGGGGAAGCATACGCGCCGAATCCGAACAGGGCAGGGGAACCCGGTTCGTGGTGGAAATTCCCCTGGCGACGGACCACAATGGGCCCGAATAAATGCCCGCTCCAGACGGTATAGAAACATTCCAACCAGCCGCGCCGCCCGCACCGCACGCGGACGTGACCGACGCGTGATGACGTGCGGTTCTCCCGCAGGGCGGGGGCGAATTTTGCCGAAACATTTCCCTTAATTTCTTGAATAAGGTAATAACGCGGTATAAGATTCCCACGATTGAAAGACGTGGCCGCGGATAATAGGCGGCTGATTGTAGGCCGCGCCGCGGAATTGTCCCCAGGTGGTTAGGGACATGTTTGCAACGTATGCAAATGATGGTGCACAATTAATGGGAAGGACGTAAGCTTAAACGAGGAATGAAGGGATACCCGGTCGCACTCCGATAAGGCGTACACCCCGACCTGCCGCCAACGGGCGGTATTGCAGACCCACGAGAGGAGCCCGCCGAATGGCGGGTTAAAATTGGAAGGAAAAAAGCATGGCAAACGGTACAGTCAAATGGTTCAACGATTCGAAGGGATTTGGGTTTATAGCTGCCGAGGACGGAACCGACGCCTTTGTCCACCACAGCGACATTAACGGCGAAGGTTACAAAACCCTCGAAGAAGGCGCCGAGGTTACCTTCGAGATAGTCCAGGCCGAAAAAGGACCCAGAGCGGTCAACGTATCGGTCGTCTAATCAGTCCGATTTCATCGGGCTCGATGATATAATTCTTAAGGGGAATCGGGTCGGTTGAATACCGCCGGCCTTAATACGCGCGCATCCGGCGCGGTGTTTCTCGGATTATCGGGTTCGAAGTGTCCGATGAATTTTTCGTGCGGACCGGAGTTCTTTTTAACCTCAACCGAAAGGAAAATAATGCCCGACGCGAAACAAGGTGATATGGTAAAAGTACACTACACCGGAAAGCTCAAAGACGGAAAGGTCTTTGACAGCTCCGAGCAGCGGGAACCGCTGGAGTTCAAGATCGGCGAAGGACAGGTAATTCCCGGCTTCGAGCAGGCGGTCGTCGGAATGAGCCCCGGCGAGAGCAAGAGCGCAGAGATTACTTCTGACCAGGCCTACGGTCCGCACCGCCAGGAACTGGTTCAGGAAGTCCAGCGAGACCAGTTGCCCGACGAACTGGAGTCGCAAAAGGGCCAGTATCTTCAGGCCACTCGCCCGCAGGACGGTCAGAAGATTAATCTCCTGGTTACCGACGTGAACGACAACAGCGTCACCCTCGACGCGAACCATCCGCTGGCGGGTGAAGACCTGACTTTCGACATCCGCCTGGTCGAGATCGAATAGGGTAACGGCGCTGAGCGACTTTTTCCCTGGCGCGTTTCAGGGCCCGGCGGGCACGTATCTGCGTCACGATGGTTATCGTATGCAATATGCAAAGCGCCGAATCACTGCCCGGCGGTGGAGTTTGACACAGCCGCGCCCTTAGGGTAGTTTTACCGCCTATGGAA
>CAYZPY010000077.1:0-2235 GCA_964480425.1 uncultured Planctomycetaceae bacterium | reverse complement strand
AGTAGCTGAAATACTTATAGTAGAAGACGAACCCGCGCACGCCGAGGCCATCGAAGAGGGCCTGTCGCGCATGGGCCACAGCTGCTCGGTCGCGCACGACGGCGCCGAGGCCATAACGCGACTGAAGAGCAGGCATTTCGACATCATCGTGACCGACCTTGTCCTTGGTTCACAGGAGGACGGGCTGGCGGTGCTCCAGGCCGCCATGAAACAATCACCGGGCACAAAGGTTATTCTGATAACGGCGCATTCCTCGGTCCAGACCTGCCGAACCGCTTTGCAGCAGGGCGCCTTCGATTACATCGAAAAGCCGCTCGACGTGGACGAACTTCGCACCGTAGTCGCCCGGGCCGCGAGAGATACCGCCCAGCAGCGGGTGATAAAGGAACTGCGCCGGCGACTGGACGAGAAATACGGCTTTGAGAACATCGTCGCTCATTCCCCCCCCATGCTGGAGATACTTCAGACTATCCGTCGGGTAGCGCCCTCTGACCTGCCGGTGCTGATTCTGGGCGAATCCGGAACGGGGAAGGAGCTGCTGGCCGGGGCTATTCACCAGAACTCACGCCGGTCCGACAAGCGGTTCGTAACGATAAACTGCGCCGGGCTGAGCGAAACGCTCCTGGAGGATGAACTGTTCGGGCACGTCAAGGGCGCCTACACGGGGGCGGCGTCGGACCGTCCGGGGCGGTTCGAGCACGCCGACGGGGGGACGATGTTTCTCGACGAGATCGGCGACATGTCCCAGGCCATGCAGGCCAAGCTCCTCCGCGTACTCGAAAACGGGGAGGTCGTCCGCGTGGGGTCCAACGAATCCAGGCAGGTGGACGTCCGAATAATAAGCGCGACCAATACCGACCTGGAAAAGCGGGTCCGGGAGGGCAAGTTCCGCGAAGACCTGTACTTTCGGATAAAGGGCGCCACGATAATCATTCCTCCTCTGCGCCGCAGGAGGCAGGACATACCGTTGTTAATAGACTACTTCATCCGTCGTGCCGCTAAGGAGCACGATGCGGAAGTCAAGGGGCTCACGCCCGAGGCCAGGCGGGTGATGACGGCGTACGACTGGCCTGGAAACGTCCGGCAGCTGCGAAACGTCATCGAGAACATGGTGGTGCTCTCGGGAGGGGACAAAATAACCGTCGAGGACCTTCCGGAGGAGATTCTCGCCCGCCCTGAACAGACCGGGAAAACTACGGATCAGCTGGCAGGGATAAGTCTCGAACAGGCCGAGAAGGAACTCATCAGAAACACCCTCCAGATGGTGAATGGAAACCGCCAGCAGGCGTCGAAAATGCTCGGCATCGGTGAGCGCACGCTGTATCGCAAAATCAAGGAATACGGGCTGAAGGAATAACCGGATTAAGGATTAACAGTATAGTCCGGGCTTCCCTGGGCAGATCATAAATTATCAGGTATGATACTCGGCGTTTATGGCGACGTAGTCGGCAGAGAGGTCGCATGTCAGGGCGGTGTACGAGCCGCGGCCGAGTTTAAGATCGCATAGGATTTTCACTTCCTTGCCCGACAGGTGTCTGCTCGCCTTCTTCGGGTCGAATTTTCGCCCCCGGCCCGCAGAAAAGACCGCCTGGTCGCCTATGCGGATGGCGAGTTTGTCCTGGACCACCTTTGCGGCGGATTTGCCGACGGCGGCGGCGATTCGACCCCAGTTGGGATCGCCGCCGTGAATCGCGCACTTGACCAGCGGGGAGTTCGCCACGGACTTTGCGGCGATTTTCGCATCCGCTTCGCTGCGCGCGCCTTTTACCGTTATTTCGACCAGCCGGGTCGCGCCCTCGCCGTCGGCCGCTATCTGTCGCGCCAGCGACATGCAAACCCGACGCAGCGCATCGGTGAATTTCTTGTATCCCGGCTTGCCCGCCGACATGCGGCGATTGCCCGCCGCGCCCGACGCCATCGCGATAACCATGTCCGAGGTTGACGTGTCGCCGTCCACGGTGATGGCGTTGAACGACGTTTTGGTCGCCTCGGCAAGCGCCTTGTGCAGCGCTGCGGGCGTAATGGCGGCGTCGGTGGTTATGACCGCTATCATCGTCGCCAGCGACGGGGCGATCATCCCGGCGCCCTTGGCAATGCCGCTGATGCTGCTCTCTTTTCCGGCGATGCGGACTTTTTCGCCCGCCGACTTGGGCCTGGTGTCGGTGGTCATTATGGCGCGTGCGGCGCGGTTCGCCCCCCCGGGCGAAAGCGACCGGCTCGCCGCGGCGATGCCGG
>CAYZPY010000076.1:1328-12066 GCA_964480425.1 uncultured Planctomycetaceae bacterium | reverse complement strand
CGGGGGCGGCGCTTCAGGGCCTGCTGCGGAACCCGCTGGCCGAGCCGTACATACTGGGCATATCCAGCGGCGCCGGAGTGGGAGTGCTGCTGGGTCTGGCGCTGGCGGGGTGGTACGCCGACGCCGTGCCGCAGTGGGCCTCAACGCCCGCACTGGCGTTCATAGGCGCGATTATCACCTGCGCGGTGGTCTACGCCGTGGCCCAGCGCCGCGGGCGACTGGACGCGTACTCGCTGATCCTCTCGGGCGTAATAATAAACACGTTCAACGCCGCCATAATGCTTGCCATGTTCCTGTACATCGACCCTTACCGCATCGCGGATTTCTCGCACTGGGCGATGGGGCGCCTGCCCGACTCGGTCGACGTGGTGATGCTTGCGGCCTGCGGGGCGTTCGTTGCGGGCGGATGGGCGGTGCTTGTGGCGTCGGGCGGGGCGTTCAACGTACTGGGACTGGGCGACGATGTGGCGGTGTCTTCCGGCGTGAGCGTCAACCGCCTGAGAATCGTCACCTTTGGGTGCGTGGGTCTGATGACGGCCGCGGCGGTCGCACTGGCCGGTCCGATCGGTTTTCTGGGATTGATCGTGCCTCACATAATGCGGCTCATACTCGGTCCCGAGCACCGCCGGCTGATACTGGTCAGCGGTCTTGCGGGCGCGGGCTTCCTTCTCGGCGCCGAAGCCCTGTGCCGACATGCAGGCGAACTGGTGGGCCTGAGTCTGGTGCCCGTGGGCATAATCACGGCTTTGTGCGGCGGTCCGTTCTTTATCTTCCTGCTGCGCCGACGGTTCCGGGAGGTCGCGCCATGAGCGACCGGCGGCACGTAATATCCGCCGAGGGCGTTGTGTTCGGCTATAGCCCGGACGCCCCCGTGCTGCACGGGGTCGGCATGACCGCCTCTGCCGGGAAGTTGCTTTGCATACTGGGGCCCAACGGCTCGGGCAAGACCACGCTGCTGCGGTGCCTGCTGGGGCTCCTGCGCCCCCAACGGGGTCGCGTGATGCTCGACGGGCGGGAAATACGAAAATACTCCCGACGCGGGCTGGCGCGCATGCTTGCGTACGTGCCGCAATTTCCCGCTTCGGCGTTTTCGTTCACCGTGCGCCAGATAGTGCTCATGGGACGCTTCGCGCACGGAGGACCGATGGGCTTGGCGGGGCGGGACGACCGGCGGGTTGCCCATCTGGCGATGGAAATGACCGCCACCAGCCGGTTCGCCGACAGGACGCTGGACGAACTGTCCGGCGGGGAGGCGCAGTGCGTGATGATTGCACGAGCCCTGGCGCAGCAGCCGACGGTCATGCTGCTGGACGAGCCGACCAGCCACCTGGACGTCAAGAACCAGTTGAAAATATACCGCATGATGCGCCGCCTGGCCGACGAGTGGCGCATGGCAGTGGTGTGCGTCAGCCACGACGTGAATCTCGCCGCCCGCTTCGCCGACGAGATGCTGCTGATGCGCGAAGGGCGCATCGGCGCCGACGGAACGCCGCGCCAGGTCATCCGAAGGGACGTGCTGGGCGAGACCTACGGCGTGGAGATTGATTTGGTGGAAGTCCCCGGTCAGGATGTGCCGCTGGTCCGCGCGCGGTGATGCGCTTGTGGGCGGGTGGCGCGTGATGTAAACTTCACCGCTCAAACGTTATGCAAAACGAGATTATAAACGGGCTGGACGCGATAGGCGCCTCGGTTCGCCGATGCGTGCTGACGGTGGGCAACTTCGACGGCGTTCACCTGGGGCACCGGAGCATACTTGCCCACGCCGCCAAGGCGGCGCGCGCCGAGGCGGGCAAGGTGGTAGTCTTGACGTTCGAACCCCCGCCGGACCTGGTGCTCCGCCGCGACAACGTGCCGCGGCGCATCACGCCCGCCGACGAGAAATGCCGCCTCCTGCTGGACGCAGGCGCCGGTTTCGTGGTGAAGGTGACCGCCACACCGCAGCTGCTGAAACTCACAGCCGAGGAATTCATCGAGCAGGTGATAGTCGCGCGTTTCGCCCCTGCGCGCATGGTGGAGGGGCATAATTTCCGCTTCGGTCGAGGACGCAGCGGCGACGTGGAAACGCTCCGCGCCGCCGGGCGAAATCGCGGCTTCGAGGTGAGCGCGGTCGAGCCGGTGACGGTTGAGATTTCCGGTTCGCCCCGTCGGGTATCCAGCACGCTGGTGCGCGACCTGCTCGCCGCAGGGCGCGTCGAAGACGCCACCCGTTGCCTTGGCAGGAATTTCGTGCTTTTCGGCGAGGTGGTGCGGGGCAAGCGTCTGGGGCGCGTGCTGGAGTTCCCCACCGTCAACGTCAGTACGCACCAGCAGATCATCCCGGCCGACGGCGTCTACGCCGGATTTGCGCGGGTGGAAGGCGGCGACGGACCGGCGGCCATCAGCATCGGTGCCAGACCCACCTTTGACGGCGACGAACGCCAAATTGAGGCCCACCTGCTTAACGGCGACGGTGATTATTACGGAAAAAAAGTTTCGCTTGGTTTCCTGCGGCGGCTTCGGGACCAGCAGAAGTTCCCCTCCGCCGAGCAGTTGAAGCAACAGATAGCAAAGGACGTGCAGCGTGTCAGAGAAATCTGTGAACAATAGCCCGGAAAATTTTGATCTGATCCGCCGGCGACTCGACGAGGCGCGGCGCCTGTTGCTGGTGACCCACGCGCGCCCCGACGGCGACGCGCTGGGCTCGATGCTGGCGCTGGGCTCGGCCGCGAAGAATGCGGGGAAGTCCGCATCCATGATAATACCCGACGGCGGCGTGCCGTGGCGGTACGAGTTCCTCTTCCCGGATGAGGCGCCCGCCGACTACCGGAAGTTCGACGAACTGGCCGACGCCGCCGACCTGGTGGTCATACTCGACACCTGCGCTCTGGCGCAACTGGACGGGCTGGAAGAGTCCCTGGAGAAATTCAGGGACGAAATCGTAGTGGTCGACCATCACCGCACCGGCGACGACATCGGCTCGGTGCGGTGGGTGGACACGTCCAAGGCGGCCACGGGTATGATGGTCGGCGAGTTGATAAAGGCCCTTGGCTGGCCTGTGGACTTTCAGGTCGTCGAGGCGCTTGCAACTGCCGTGGTATCCGACACCGGGTGGTTCTCGTTCGGCAACACAAACGCCGCGTGCATGCGCGCCGCGGCCGAGTGGTTCGATGCGGGCGTGCGCCCGGACGTGCTCTATCGCAAAATATACCAGTCCGACCGCCCTCAGCGGCTCAAACTGCTGGCACGCATCCTGGACGGCATGGAACTGTACTGCAACGACCGACTGGCCGTGATGTGCATCACCGAGGAGGACTTTGGAATCTGCGGTGCAAAACCGTCCGAGACGGAGAACCTCATCAACTCCTCTTTAAACCTTGCCACGGTCGAGGTGGCCGTGATGCTGGTCCAGGGCCGCGACGGCGTGAGGGTGAGTCTTCGCAGCCGCGACGGCGTGGACGTATCAAAGATCGCCCAACACTTCGGGGGCGGGGGACACGCACGAGCCGCAGGCGTAACCATCGACGACGAAATCCGGAACGTCAAAAAACAACTCATCAACGCCTGCTGCCGCGCGCTTGGAAATTCCTGAAAAATTTATAAGACATAATTGACATGTGGTTCGGCGGGGGGTAATATTCATTCGTTACAGGTAGCCCGGCTGACGTCGGGCTAAGAGGGAAGGCCGTGAGAATCGGCCGCGGACGCGCCGCTGTAACCGGCGACGACCGTCGCAAAGGCCACTGCCCCGATGCGGAGTCGGGACGGGAAGGCGCGGCGGGAGATTGACCCGGAAGCCAGAAGACCTGCCTGCAATCAACCTGGCGGACCATCGCGCAGTTTGGGCCTGCCGGAGTCGCCTGCCAAGCGATTGCCCCGGAAGCCCGATGTGCGGGTCCGGGGTTTTTCTGTGCCGTTCGCGCCCCGGCGGCAGGTGCTCACATCCGCCGGCGGTCCTCGGCCGTCGAATTTCCCCCACAGGTTGCCGGCCGGTTTCGCCTTGCGCCCGGGCGGAGCGGCTACGTGGACGGGCTCATTAAGGATATCAGAGAGGAGACAACAAGGCAGTTCCCTGAAAGCACGCAGTACGCACGTAGCAGAAGTAGTTCGTTTGTGCCGCCGTTGCTTGCGGCGGCGGGAAAAGATCAAACAAGGAGACGGCTCATGAGGAATTTGTGTTTAATTGTGACGTTTGCCGCCGCCTGCCTTGCCTCGAAGGCAGCGGGTGAATTGTACGACTTTAACCAGAAGACGGTCGTGGTGGAATCCTGGGCGGGCGCGGGCGACAACGAGGCGCTTTGTGTGATTGATTTCGGGCAGGACAGTTTCGCCTTCGGATACAGGTGGGACGAAGGAGACACCTTTACTCGCTCATCCAGCGGATTTGCGGATTTTTACGGCTACACTGCCGGCGCCAACCTGTCCGAGGCGATGCTGCTGGCGCTGGACGAACAGACCGGACTGTCGGTGTCTTACCATTACAACAACGCGCTGGGCATGGCGCTGGACGCCTTCGAATACGACGGTCAGGTTATCGAGAGCGACGGGTGGGTGACAACTTACCTGTCCTTTTACATAAGCGGTCATCCGGCCTTCGACGAGCCCGTCTGGGAAGAGGTGCCGCCGGGAAGCAACAACTGGGTTCAGACCGACACCATCAATCACGACGCGATGGACGCCGACGGGGAGAACTGGATTTTCTCCCAGTGGGGCGCTTCGGGCAGAGTGCTGCAAGACGGGTACTACGACGGATGGACCGAAGGCGACGCACAGACCTGGACCAGCAGCGCGCCCGATGTGCCCACGCCTGAGCCGTGCACGCTGGCGCTTGTGGCGCTGGGCGCTGCGGGCGTTATTATCAGGCGCAGAAGGACCGCGTAGAATTCGGCCCACCCCGGTGGGGTTCGGCAAGGTCCGCACGGACGTTGTTGTTATGTTGCCGTAATCTTCGGATGTGCGGCGCGTTCCGGCCCCGCCGGGTGGGGCTGAAGAAAAAACTTAAAACCAAAAGCGAAGAGATAAATACATGGATGACGTGGGTAAAAATTCCGCCTTCACGCTGGTCGAACTGCTGGTGGTCATAGCGGTCATTTCAGTGCTGATGGGCATCGTGGTCCCCTCGGTCACCGGCATAAGGGAGCAGGGACAGGCAGTAAAATGCAGGTCCAATCTCCACGACATCGCCGGGGCGATGACCATGTACCACGCCGCGAATAACGGTTACTTCTGGCCTTACGTGCTGTACAACCATCCCGAGGTCGGTGTTCACACGTATTTCTGGGGCACCAATACCGTACCGGTTGACACGCGCCCCAGCCCGTTCATGAAATACCTGGATTACGACCCGGCCTACCTGTGGTGCCCCTCGCTGAAGTGGGGGCAATACATCCCCCAGGGCGGCGTCAACGAGCCGACCACCACCTACGGATATAACGCATGGTGCCTTGACCCGCAGGTCTGGGCCAGGCGCGACGACAGGGGCAGGTCCATGACCAGAAAGAGCACCAGTAGTCTGTCCGAGCCGTCGAAGTTGTTTGTCCTGGCCGATTCGGCGATGTACTGGTCGCCGTGCGGCGTGGGCATTTTGCAGAACAGCACCTCGCTGGACCCGGTGACGCTGGGCGACTGGGGTCGCAACACCACGCCCACAACGCACTTTCGCCACGGCGGAGAGACAAACGTTCTTTGCGCCGACGGGCACAGCGCTACCTACGGGCCCAATGGCGGGGAGATATTCCATCCGCAGCATAACATAGGATTCGTCGGAAAGAAAAATGTCCCCCATTACGATTGCGAATAAACGACTGCTGTGGCTTGCGGTGCTCCTGTCGGCGGCGATCGGCGGATGCTCTCAAAAGTACCGGCGCAGCGACCTGGGCCCGGACAGCGAGCAGGTGAAACAAGTCTGCGCCATGGTGGGGCGCCTCCGTGACGCCGGTAGCGCGGGACTGGACGAATACATCGCCGCCGAGGGCGCCGAGAATCTCTCCGACCAGCAGCGAAAGGGCCTCCGCTCGGCGCTGGAGAAGATCATCGAGGCCGATGAGGTCGAACTGGTCCGAATGGACAAATTCGGCGAAAACGTTTACCGGGTCGGCTTCGATTTGACCGGCCGGAACAGGCAGCGGGTCTTTTTCCTCATAATCGACAAGGGCGACAAACTTCTCTGGGCGGGGAAGAATTAATTGACTGCGTTGAAGACGGCTAGGCAGCGTTTAAGCAGTTGTTCCATTTCATCCAGGGGCATCTGGCAGGCGGCGTCGGATTTTGCGTTGTCGGGGTCGGGATGAGTTTCGATGAACAGCGCGTCGGCGCCGGCGGCCAATGCGGCAAGCGCAAGCGTCGGGACGAACTCCCTCCTGCCCCCGGAAGATTCACCCCGCCCGCCGGGCTCCTGCACCGAGTGGGTGGCGTCGAAAACCACCGGCGCAAATTCACGCATGGTGGGAATGGCCCGCATGTCCGACACCAGGCGATTGTACCCGAAAAACGTCCCCCGCTCGGTGAGCATGATATCTCTGCAGCCGCCGGCGGCGACCTTTTCGACGGCGCCGGACATCTCTTTCGGCGACATGAACTGCCCCTTTTTGATGTTGATCGCCCGGCCGGTTTTGCCCGCCTCGATGAGCAAGTCGGTCTGGCGGCATAAAAATGCCGGTATCTGAATGCAGTCCAGCACCTCGGCCGCCGGGGCCATCTGCCCGACCTCGTGCACGTCCGAAAGGACCGGCACGCCGATTTCCCGTCGCACCTTGCCCATCCATTCCAGGCCCGTCTTAAGCCCGGGCCCGCGGTAACCGTCCGGTGAGGAGCGGTTGGCCTTGTCGTAACTTGCCTTGAAGACGTACTGGATATCGGCTGCGCGGCAGATTTCGGCCAGGCGCGAGGCGACCTGTAGACATAGTTCCAGACTCTCGGCCGCGCAAGGCCCGGCGATAAGCGCCGGCCGGCCAGAGCCGATTTCCACACCGCCGATAGTGCACGTGGCGAACCGCTTCATATCCAGTCGCCTCCGAATCGGGACAACAATCCGGACCTGAGTCTCAGTGGCGGCACCAGCAGTTTGACGCGATGCGGCAGCACCGACACGTCCAGCGGCGTGCCGGGTCCCAGGTCGCCGTCAATCTGGCACGGCACGGGGCGGTCCGTCTGGATTTTCACGTTCCTGACCTGTTTGTATATCACGTTCCCCTTCAGTGGGTGGCGCCTCAGCAGCGTCCAGGCCGCGTGAAGAAGCAGGTGCGCCTGCTCGCGGCAGGTGAAGATCACCAGGTCCAGCAGCCCGTCGTCGAAGACGGCGTCGCGGCAGATGCGAAGACCAACCGCGTAGCGGGATACGTTCCCGATGAACACCAGGGCGTAATCATCGAATATCTTTTCGCCCTCGACGGTGACAGTCATGCGGGGGAAGTTATGCTCCCAGAACGTGCGCCATATCGGCCAGAAGTAGCTCAGGTGCGAAATGTGCCCTGTTCGCCCGGCGGTTACGCGGCGGACGACCTCCCCGTCGAATCCCACGCCGATTATCATCATGAAGTTGCGATCATTTACCCTGCCCACGTCACAGTCGATTACGTCGCCTCCGGTCAGCACGTCGAGCAGTCGTCGCGGGCGGGAGGGCATCCGCAGTTCCTTGGCCAGTATGTTTTCCGTTCCCACCGGGCATGGAAGGATCGGCACGTCGCTTCCCGCCAGACCGTTGACCACGGCATTTACGGTTCCGTCGCCGCCCCATACGACGGCGGCCGAGGCCTGGCCGGCGATGGATGCGGCGTATTTGCTGACGCCCGCCGCGCTGGAGGCGGTGTGCTCGACGAATTCGAAATCCTCACGTTCCAGCAGCGTCCTTAAATCGCCAAGGGCTATAAGCTGCCCGCCGTAACCGCACTTGGGGTTAATAATTATGTGAACGGGTTTTTGGTTGTTTATGCCTGCCATGATCACTCGCGGAAAATTTGATTTTCGTCCGCGTGTGTATATAATACACGTTCTTGACCCAAACACCAAAGTCCATTGGACGATATCAGGAGCTTAAGACATGGCACAGACCCAGTCCCAGCCGCTGGATGAAATCTTCCAGAGAGATACGTGGTACGCAAAGGAGCACGACGAAATTCTGGAATACCTCTACAACGTTAACCGGGCGACGGACAAGTTCCGCGCGCTGCTGGGGAAACTCCAGGCCGATAACCCCCAGCCCAGCGGCGCCGCGGCGCTGAAAATCGGCATAGCACAGTACATACTCTGCCGGTTCGAGCAGGCGCTGGAGGTGTTGTCTTCGGCCACCGATAACAAGGACAGGAGATATTTCCAGGGAATGTGCTGCAAGCACCTTCGTCTGTGGGAGCGGGCGATCGAGGAATTCCAGCGGGCGCAGGATCGCGGATGGGACCCCGCGGAGATCCAAAAGCAGATGATCGAGGTCAGGTCGCTGTCGGGCGATGTGGAGCAAGCCAGGAGCATGCTGAAGGAATTAAAGTCCGACGCCCGCAAGACGGCCGATTTCCATTATCTCCGGGGGCTGGTGGAGGAGTTGGACGGATTCGGGCAAAAGGCGGTGGAAGAGTACGACAAGGCGCGTCAGATCGACCCCGAACATTTCGGCGCGACATTCCGCCTGGCGTATTTCTGCGACCTCCACGGAAACGAGGACCAGGCCATCGAACTATACAAGGAGTGCGTCTCGCGCCCGCCCATATACGCCAGCGCGCTGTTAAACCTGGCGGTTATTTACGAAGACCACGGCGAGAACGAACTCGCCACGGCGTGCCTCAAGAGGATACTCTCGGCCAATCCGAATCACTTCCGCGCCAGGATGTTCCTTAAAGACATCGAGGCGTCCAGGACAATGTTCTTCGACGAGGAGCAGGAAAAGCGTCTTGCCAAGCGCAACGCCATACTCGAGACGCCGGTGACCGACTTCGAGCTGTCGGTCAGGGCGCGGAACTGCCTCAAGAAGATGAACATCCGTACGCTCGGCGACCTGGTTCGGACGACCGAATCGGAACTTCTGGGCTACAAGAACTTCGGGGAGACGTCGCTGCAGGAAATCAAGGACATGCTGACCTCTCGCGGGCTGCACCTGGGACAGGCGCTGGAGGAGCCCGAGGAATTCACCGCCGTCGCCGAAGAGATAACGGTGACAAACGAGGGCGTGCTTGCCACGCCGGTGGACCAGATCGGCTTCTCCCTGAGAGTGCGCAACGCTCTGGAAATGCTGAATATAACTACGCTGGGCGAATTGGTTGCCAAAACCGAAGACGAACTTCTGGCGTGCAAAAACTTCGGGCAGACTTCGCTGAACGAAGTGAAGCAGCGGCTGGCCGAGTACGGACTGACCATGCGGCAAAGCGAATAGCGCCGCCGGTGGCGCATAACGATTCGGGCGTTGATGGCGGATATTGCCGATGTTGTGGCTCAACAGGTTAAAATCCCGGCTGGCGCCGCTATTATTTACCCCTCAAGCGGCAATAACAATCGTAGTGCTGGTTTTCTCGGCGGTGGTGCTGTTCACGTGCTGCCGTCCCACGTCGGTTCCCCAGGGTGCCCTGGACCTGCTGGAGGTCCCCACCATCCGAGTGCGCCTCACCGGCCGAATGACCGAATCGGTCACTCTGTCCACCACCGGCGGTTACAGCATATACGCCGGTGGCGAGTTGGCCACCAGGTCTTCCGATTCACTTTCCCCGACCAGGGTCGTCCGAACGCCCACCGGCTGGAAAATCAACCGGATGACGCTCCGCACGGACACCCTCGAGCTGGTTTCCTCCAACGGCGGTCTGGTCCGCCTGGGCGAGAGGGCGTACCGCGGACGCTTCGTGCTGGTCCCGTCTGACCGGGGACGGGGGCTTATTGTAATTAACCACCTGGACCTGGAAAGCTACCTGGCCGGCGTGCTTGCCAATGAACTATACCGTTCGTGGTCGCCGGCCACTTACAGGGCGCTGGCGGTGGCGGCGCGGACGTTCGCGCGGTACCAGATGATGACGTTCGGGGCGAATCATCGCTATGACCTGGGCGCCACGCAGGCCTCGCAGGTCTACAAGGGCGCCGATTCCGAAACGTCCAAGTCCTGGGATGCGGTCAACTTCACGCGTGGGGTGGTTCTTGTGGCCGGTCCGCCCGGCCAGGAGAAGATTTTCATGGCGCAGTATTCCTCCTGCTGTGGGGGGCGGGTGAATCCGGCCGAGGTGCTGCGCAACGCGCCGCCGCTGGAGCCGCTGCGGGGCGGGCAGGTGTGCGAAGACTGCTTGCCAAGCCCGCAGTATCGCTGGGAGCCGGTTCGCCTGTCGGCATCGTCGGTCCTCAGCGCAGTGGCGGCGGTCTATCGACAAGCCGAACGGCTGGACCGCCTGGCGGAAATCAAAGTCGCATCCAACACCGACCACGGACGCATGCTGTGGCTCGACATCGTCGGCGAAAACGGCGAATCTATTCGCATCCGCGCAGACGACCTGCGACTGGCGCTTTTGAGACACGGATCGACACAGGCCAATCGTCTCTATTCGATGAACTGCAAAATACGCGTAAGCGACGATTACGTAGAGTTTTACGACGGCAGGGGCTTCGGCCACGGCGTGGGACTCTGCCAATGGGGCGCCGAGGGAAAGGCACAGAAGGGCTTCTCCGCCGTGCAAATCCTCGATTTCTATTATCCAGGGGCAAAACTCTATAGGATTTATTAACCTTGCGCCGCGGGCATTCTTACGCACCACATTTGGGTAAAAACGCCTCGGTGGAAACCCCAACGCCCCCGGAGGGA
>CAYZPY010000076.1:0-1318 GCA_964480425.1 uncultured Planctomycetaceae bacterium | reverse complement strand
AAGGAGCACCCATGGCCGGGAAAGCGAAACTATTGTGGGCGGGCGAGGGCGAGGTGCCCAATAACGTCCGCCGCGCCGCCGGCGACGACTGGCAACTGGACAAACTTGACTCGACTCGTCCGCTGGAGATGCAGTTGGGCTCGGCGGCGCTGGTCGCCGCGAGCGCCAACGGAAAGGACCAGAATCTTCGCAGGTTGATCAACCTTCTTCAGTCGCTGGAGCGTACATCGGCGGTGGGGGTGTTTCTGCTTGGGGGCAAATCGCACGCCGCAAGGCAGGTTCTGTCGCGCCGTGGGGGGAAGTATCTGTGGGTGAATCAAAACGCCTCGCCACAGGAGTTGTCGGCCAAATTCGCCGCCGCCGGTCAACTCCGCGGCGCCATCACAAAATTGCAGGAGCGGCTGACCGTCAGCGAGGGCGGAAACGGCGACGATCTCAACGAGCAGGTGCGCCTGGCAGGGCGGTTACAGCGCGATTTCCTGCCTCGCACGCCTCCTGTGGTGGGTTCGGTGCGATTCTCCGTGCTGTACCGCCCCGCCAGCTGGGTCAGCGGCGACATATACGACATAACGCGCCTGGACGAGACTCACCTGGGATTTTACGTAGCCGACGTGGTCGGACACGGCATGCCGGCTGCACTGCTGACGATGTTCATCAAAAAGGCCCTGCAGACCAAGCGCATAACCGGTCATTCCTACAGCATCGTCCCGCCCCACGAGGCCCTGGGCGAACTCAACGCCGACATCTGCCGCCAGCAACTTTCGGGATGCCAGTTCTGCACCGCCGTTTACTGTGTGGTGGACGTGGCCGAACTTACCCTCACCTACGCCCGCGCCGGGCATCCCGAGCCCGTCCTGGTCCGCTCGCAGCGACGGTCTCGCACGCTCGCCGCGCCGGGAACACTGCTGGGCGTCTTTGAGCAGGAGCAGTTCCGCTCCAAGCAGATCAAGCTCAAGCCCGGCGACCGGCTGGTGGTTTACACCGACGGGGCAGAAGATGTAATAAAGGACCTTCACGACGGCGAAGCGCCCGCCGACGTGCAAAACGTGCTGACCGAACTGGGCGCCCTTTCGAGGGACGAGTTGCTCAGTCGCATTTCCGCCGCCATCGAGGCAAGGTACGGCCGAACCGGACCAAGCGACGACATCACCGTCATGATTACCGACGTGGAAAAGTAATCCGCGCCTCGGGGCATTATTCATTTCCATCGACCGAATCCGCGAACCCGCATTTTGTATTCCGTTGATGCACCGCGGTTTGCGGGCTGGAGCCAATTGCTTTGTCTGTAAATGATTGTCGTAAGTAGACGTGAAAAAAC
>CAYZPY010000075.1:0-12084 GCA_964480425.1 uncultured Planctomycetaceae bacterium | reverse complement strand
GCGCAGGCGTGCCACTGCCTGTTCGTCGTCGGCCCGGCAGGCAAGGTGAAAGCCGCCCAGGCCTTTTATCGCCAGCATCTTACCTTCGACGAGCATCTCGGCGGCGTCGGCGAACGGGGCGCCGGAGCCGATTGCGCGCCCGCGGTTGTCCGTCAGGCGGACCTGGGGCCCGCATTGCGGGCATGCGACCGGCTGGGCGTGGAAACGCCTGTCGCAAGGGTCCTGGTACTGCGATTTGCAGAAGTCGCACATTTGGAATCCCGCCATGGTCGTATTGGGGCGGTCGTAGGGTATCCCGCACACGATGGTGTACCTAGGCCCGCAGTTGGTGCAGTTGATGAACGGGTAGCGATACCGTTTGTCGGACGGGTCGAACAGTTCCGCCAGGCACTGGCTGCAAGTTGCGGTGTCCACGGTTACCTGCGCCTCGGACAGGCCCGCCCGGCTCGAGTGCACTATGCGAAACTCGACTTCATCCTCCACAACGTCGATTTCCTCACACCGGCAGGACGCGATTTCCGCCAGCGGCGGCGTCTGGTCCTCCAGACGCCGGGCGAACTCGTCCAAAGGGCGGCGTTTGCCCTGGACCTCGATTAGCACGCCGCGGGCGTCGTTGCAGACCACGCCGGTCAGTCCCAGTCCCACGGCCAGACGATACACGAACGGGCGGAAACCCACCCCCTGGACCTGCCCGGTCACTTCGAGGTGACGTCGGATTGTCTGCGTGTTGTCCATGATTGCGCAATCGGTCGAGCACTACATTGTACAACAAATGCGGGGCGTATGCGGGGTTTTGAGGGGTGGGCGATACCTGACGCCTTGTAAAATCGCTCGGCGGAGGCGATACTCTCGATGGCATGGAAAACATCGCGGAAAAACTGGCGGGCAGATTTATCATAATCGACGGCCCGGACGGCGCGGGAAAATCCACGCATCTGGAGATGCTCGCGGAATGGGTTCGCAATCAAGGTATGCCGGTAGTAAAGGTTGCAGATCCGGGGACGACCGCGATTGGTGAAAAAATCCGGGCGATTCTTCTTGATCGTGATAATTGTCATATGTCTCCAATGTGTGAAACTCTACTTTTCATGGCCTCGCGTGCGCAATTGATAAACGAGATTGTTTCACCGGCGATTGAACAGGGCAAAGTTGTTCTGTGCGATCGATTTGTTTCCGCCACGCTGGCTTACCAGGGCGCGTCGGGGGTCGACGGGGATACCATTATCAACCTTGCCGAGACGGCCATTCAGGGTCGATGGCCCGACCTGACTGTTATCCTGAACCTTTCAGCGGACGAGGGCATGAAAAGACTGGGAGTGTTTCGCGGGCGTCTCAAAAAAACCGCAGAAGAAAAGCTCAAGCAGATGCACCTGTTCGGTGACCGGATGGAGATACGCGAATCCGATTACCACAACAGGGTCCGCAGGATATTCATGGATATTGACGAACTTTACCCCGCGGCGGTCACTTATGTTGACGCGGCGGGAACAATAGAGGAAGTATTCCGGAAAGTGACGGACGCAATCGTGAAGGCATTTGACCGGTAGGTTCAAACAACGGGTATTATCGAAACTGGATGCTTCAATTTACGGACATAGTCGGACAGGACGGTGCGATAGGGCGTTTGCAGGGGGCGCTTCGTTCGGGTCGGGCGCCGCACGCGTACATATTCGCCGGGCCCGTGGGCGTGGGGCGCCGCACGACCGCCCGGGCGCTGGCGGCGGCGCTTTTGTGCCCCAATTCCCAACAGGTCGAAGCGCCCGAAGCGCTGAAGCGCATCGGCACGGATAAAATCGTCCGGGCGTGCGGGCGATGCGCGCACTGCCGCTCGATAGAGGAAGGCACGCACGGGGACTTCCACGTGATACGAAAGGAACTGGCCCACTACCACCAGGACGCCGAAGTCCGCAGGCGAAAGATGCAGGAGTTGGGCATAGACGTCATTCGCAGTTTCCTGATAGACCAGGCGGCCCGCACCTCGACGCACGGTCGGGGGAAGGTTTTCGTAGTCCTTGAGGCGGAATTGATGAGCACCGTCGCACAGAACTCACTGCTCAAGACGCTCGAGGAGCCGCCGGAGGGCGTGACAATCGTACTTGTTTGCACAAGCCCCGGGCAACTGCTGCCCACGACGCTGAGCCGCTGCTCGATGGTCCGCTTCGCGCCGCTGGATATTGATTTCGTTGCGTCGCGCCTCGTCGAAGAAGGCGCCGAGCGGCGCCAGGGGCGGTTCTGGGCCGCGTTTACGCACGGCTCGCTTGGAAGGGCGTTGCGGCTGTGGCGAATGGACCTCTACGAGACCAAGATCGGAATAGTCCGCCGACTGGGCGAAGGCGACCTGGGCGGGGAAATGGAATTCGGCCTGGAGATCGCGGGGATTATGGACAAACTCGCCGCGGGTATGGTCAGTCAATCAAAAGACATCGAGGGACCCGAGCTGGCCAAGACGCTGGCCGACCGCCGCTCGGCCGCCGTGCTGCTTGGGTTCATATCCTCTGCGTATCGCGACGCGATGAAAATCGCCGCCGGCGCCGCAGGCGAAACAGTAAACGCCGACCAGGCGGACGTTGTGCGTGCCCTTGCGGGTCGTTTCGACCTGCATGGCCTGGCGGAGATTGTCCACCAGTTGGCGCGATACGAGCAGCTGCTGTGGCGAAACGTAAGCCCCAAGATCATATGGTCGAACGTGGCCGTCACCTGCGCCTCAGGGGCGCCGCTGAACGTGTAAATCGCCCACCGACGGTATAACCTTGACCCGGGAGAATGACTGCGAATATGATTTTGCCCCGCGGTCGCGTCGCCGCGAAACCGGTCTGTTTGGAGAATCATGAAACCCGATGAAGTTCCCAACCCGGTCGTAAGACGAATAAGTCTTTATCTGCGCCAACTGGAGGAATTCTCCGCCGGGGGCGCGGAGAAGGTTTCCAGCAGGGAACTGGCAGAGAGTCTCCACCTCAGCGACGCCCAGGTGCGCAAGGACCTTGGATACTTCGGTCATTTCGGACAAACCGGCGTGGGATACCGCGTGGAGGAACTCATCGAGGAACTGCGGAGCATACTGGGCACCGATCGCGTGCGCAACGTGGTGGTCGTCGGCGCCGGCGACCTGGGCAGGGCGCTTCTGCGGTACAGGGGATTCGCGCCCAAGGGATTCAAACTGGTGGCCGCCTTCGACGTTGTGCCTTCCAAGGTCGACGGGAAAGTAGGTTCCGTACCGGTGTATCACATGGACAAACTCCGGGAGATAATCGCCGCCCACGGCGCGAAGCTGGCGATTGTCACCGTTCCCGCCGAGGCGGCGCAGGAAGTCACCGACGCGCTGTGCGCCGCGGGCATAAAGGGGATACTCAATTTTTCGCCCACCACCATACGAACGCCCAAAGACGTGGCGGTGGACCCGGTGGACCTGGCGGCGGGACTGGAGCAGTTGTCTTTCCGCCTGGGCGGGGACGATTGACGCACGGGTGCGATGGGGCGGATCGGCCGCTCGTGCCTTCTGCGGTGACGATCATTCGGCGCTTAGAGCAGTTTACAGAAATCTTGTCGCCATCTTCTGATTGCGGCTTCGCCCGGCGGCGTCCGGCTGCATCGACAATGCTGCGGCATTGCCTGCTTCGCCGTCCTTGCCGGACTCGTCCTCAGTGACGAACATGACGACAATCTTTCTGCAAATTGCTCTAGGGCAAAGGGGACTTTCCGACGGGATTAAATAATCCGGATGAATATCACCGGGGCGGTCCCGTCAGGCGCCGCTGGAGGGTCCCAGGCCTTTTTGCTCCATGCCTTCCTGGAGTTTGATTTTCATGAGGCGACCGGCCTTAAACTTCACCGCGCGTCTGGGGGGCACTTTGACCCTTTCGAGCGTCTTTGGATTCTGCGCGATGCGCTCGGCGCGGTCCTTGGTCTCGAAGACGCCGAAATCGCGAAATTCCAGGCGGTTGCCCTTTCCCAGTTCGTCTATGATTTCGTCGAGAAACCGCTGGACTACTTCCTTGACGAGGATGCGCTTTGCGTTGGCCTTGTCGGCGATCCTGTCGACCAGTTCCTTCTTTGTTACAGTATGCATAATGTCACCCTTTGCCTGGGTTTAAAGAATCTTATGCTCCAACCTGATGCCGAAATCGGTTCACACGGTAAAAACCATGATATGTTTGTATCTTATGCGCTAAATACATATTATTGCATTACCTACCTTCGCGACAAGAAAATTTTCCCGCTTTCTTTACCGGGGCTCCTGGGGAAGGTCGCGCCTCTGTCGGAGGTCCTCGAGCTTGTCCAGCGGTTTGCGGAGCATGTTGGTGCGCGTGGTGCGGATATTTTCGTACGTCCGCGCGACGGTGTCGAGCTGCCCGCCGAGGCGGTCGATCTCTTCGTTGTATTTTTGCCACTGCCTGTCGAACTCGTGGAGAAGATTCATCACCTCGTCGGCCGCACGCATCAGGTTGGCGCTTTCGGCCGCCTGGCGAATCACCGCCAGCATGGCGTATAGCGTCAGCGGACTGGCCAGGACCACCTTGCGCGAAAGACCCTGGTCTATCAGGTCCGGTCCGGACTCAAGCGCCAGGGCGTAAACCTGCTCGCTTGGAACGAACAATATCACGTAGTCCACAGTGGGTATTTTCTTGTCGACGTATCCGCGCGACGACACGGCGCGGATGTGAGAGGTAAGGTCCGAGACGAGTTGCTTTCTGGCGGCCTGTATCGCGTCGTCGCTCTCGGCGTCGAGATACGCCTTGTAGGCCTCGAGGGGAAACTTGACGTCCATGTTGACCTTAAGGTCGTTGGGCAGGAAGAATGTGAAATCGGGTCGGTCGCTTCCGGTGGCGTATCGACTGTCCTGCTTGGCGTAGTTGACGCCCTCGGTCATGCCCGCCAGGCGCAGGATGTCTTCCGCCATGCGCTCGCCCCACGCCCCGCGGCGCTGCGTGCTTGCCAGCATGCGGTGCAGTTCGCCGGTGGTCTGCGAGAGCGTCCGGAGCGATTTATCCAGTTCGCCGAAGTCCTGCTTCCTTGACGACTCGACGCTCTGCAGGTATCCGCGTACGTGTTCGAGGCGTTCGTTGACGGCCTTGATCGCCTGGTCGATGAGTTCCTTCTTGGACTCCAGCGCCGCGGCGGCCTGAGAGACCAGACGCTGCGAGTTTGAATCCAGCGCCTCGGCGGCCAGGGCCTGGAAAGCGTCGCGCATGCCGGCTTTGTCCGCCTTTTGGCGAATCTGCCCTATTATCAGCACCAGCGCCGCGCCGAAGATGGCGCCGATCAGGAATCCGATTACGAAGTAATTCATCTTGCCGTCCTGCGGGTATTGTAATGCCGCCGGGAAAAAATTAAAGCCCCTGCATCCCTGCTAATCTTTCACGGTTATCACCGCGCGGGCGTATCTTGTCAGCGGCGGGTCGCCGTCGTCGGTGACGTTACAGATTACGTGTATGGTCTGTCCCTTTTTCGCCTCGGGGGGAATTTTCACCGAGGCCTGGGGCTTGCGGGCACCGGTGATTTGGACCTTGCCGTCGTACGAGCCGGGTTCTTCGTATTGCCACCACTCGTAATTCAATTCGTCGCCGTCAGGGTCTTTGGACCCTGCCACGCTTAACCTGACCGTGGCGCCCGACGCGGCGGATACGTCATGCTTACCGGCCAGTTTTACCACCGGCGGATGGTTGGCATTGTCGTAGTCGCCCGTGATGCCCCAGTCGGCGCGGGCGGCCCAGTCGTTCTGGATGTGTTCCAGCCAGCGCCACAGCGGCTTGAAAAGGTCGCCGTCGTCCCTGGCGCCCCGCCACACGTTTTTGCTGCGGGGCCCTATTTCGAACCTGCCGCCCCATCCGCCCCAGGTGGGGTGCTCCAGACTCCGCAGTCCCACGCGTATCTGGTGCCAGTAGGACGGCGTGTCGCCCTCGGAGCGGAACGACCCGTCGTTGTGGCTTTCGTAACCGGCGAGCAGCGGTCCGTGGCCCTTGAGGATGTGCTCTTTCATCCACTTGCCGTCCAGGTATTTGTGGACGCGCTTGGGAAGTTTCTTGCGCCAGGGATACGCCACGCCGGAGAACTGGCGGAAACTGCCCAGCACCCGGAGGTCGGGCCAGTTCGGCTGGATGTATTTGCGAAAGGTCTTGTCCTGGTCGAGGATGATGTAGATGACGGCCTTTTGCGATACCCTTTTCATCTGGCTGGGTGACTTGTGCTGAATCTTCCACAGCGCCCGGGCGATGGTGTTGGTCCCGCCCCACGCCTGGAGGTACACCGGTCCGGGCTCGTTGTCCAGCAGCACCTCTACGATGCGGTCCGAGCCGGGTGTGTCCTTGTCCATCGCGCCGACGTAGCCGACGTTGCCGGTATAGACGAGTTTGCGCAACTCATCGGCCGTGTAGTATCCCTCGGCGTGCTTTTTGAGATTGGGGTAGAGTTTTTCGTACATGTCAATCTGTTTGTCCAGCCAGACCTCGTCGGCCCATTTGTGCCGCTTGTGCTTGTCGTCGCCCTTCCAGTGGAACTTCGAACTGGAATGGACGATGCCCTCGATGTCGAACTCGTTGTTGTAGTAGAGGAAGCGCACCATCGAACAGCGGTCGTCAATCTCCCCGTCGGTGGTGACCACTATCCGGGGGCGGTCATCTTTGGCATGTTTTGAATGGGCCATGGCTGGGGATAAACTCCATACGGTCAGAAACGCCAACGCACACAATACCCGAAACATCGAACCCGAACGCAACGTATTTTTCAACAAGTCATCTGCCGGCATGGCGGCTCCTTTCAATGTAGTCGTTTCGCGCGGAATTTCGCATAAGGACGATTTATCGCCCCGAAATTATACGACAATGCCCGTTCGGCATACACGCGGGAGGTGTTATTTGCTGCGTTCCAGGCGGACGGACCGAAGGTTCATCACCGCATGGCCGGGCATCCCTGACGGGTTTGACCGCCAGTGTCAACCTGCCCGCGGCGTTCGAGAAAAACAAAGAGGCCGCAAATTTGCTCCTTGTAGGCACGAATAAAATACTTACTAATCTCAAACTGACGATTATTGAGTTTTAAACGGGACGAAAGTTGATAGCCGGGGGCTAAAGCCCCCGGAAGCCCCGCGCCTTTCTGTTGTCAAATCCCCGCCGTTCGGTAAGAATGTCGGCATGTCGCTTCCTGTGGTAGCCATTGTGGGCAGGCCCAACGTGGGCAAGTCGAGTCTGCTGAACTGCCTTTCCGGCAGGCGGATCGCGATAGTCGACGCCACACCCGGCGTGACTCGCGACCGCATCTCGGCTCCGTGCGCGCTGGATGAGGACCGCTGGGTGGAACTGGTGGACACCGGCGGGCTGGGCATGGACGAGGCGGACAATCTCGCCGAACACGTCGCCGGTCAGATTGACTACGCCGTGAGGGCGGCCGAGGTCATCCTGTTCGTCGTCGACGCGCGCGAGGGGCTAACGCCGCTTGACCGCAAGGTCGCCGACATGCTCCGCAGGCAGGACAAGCCCGTCGTTCTCCTGGCCAACAAGGCCGACAAGCCCGGCGTGGCGCTGGAGACGGGCGAACTGCACAAACTCGGCTTCGGCGAGCCGCTGGTGGTCTCTGCGACGCACCGCCTGGGTCGCGATGACATTCTCCGGGCCGTCGCCGATCGTCTCGCCGGGCGCCCCCCCGCCGCACCGCCACAGGCCGTCATGAAACTCGCCGTCATCGGAAAGCGAAACGCCGGTAAGAGCACGTTCATTAACGCCCTTGCTGGCGGTCCGCGAGTAATCGTCTCACAGACGCCCGGCACCACGCGCGACAGCGTGGACGTCAACGTCGAGATGGACGGGCGCACGTTCGTGCTCATAGACACCGCCGGCGTACGCAAGAAACGCAAGATCGCCGACTCGGTGGAGTTCTACAGCATCGCGCGGACCAATCGCTCGGTCCGACGTGCGGACGTGGCCGCGTTTCTCATCGACGCCTCACTGCCCGTATCGCGCGTGGACAAGAATTTCGCCGGGCTCATCGCCGGGCAGTTCAAGCCGGTCGTGCTGGTTGTCAACAAGTGGGACATTGCCGCCGGCAAGGCCGAGCCGGAGCAGTACGCCGATTACCTCCGCAAGACTTTCCCTCAGTTCGATTACGCGCCGGTGAGTCTGGCCGCCGCCGTCGACGGCACGAACGTGCGCCGGACCGTCGAACTGGCGGAGCAGTTGTACGAGCAGGCGAACTCGCGGGTTCCCACGGCCCGGCTGAACCAGGCAATCGAGGAGATAATGGCTTCGCACCGCCCGCCCCGCGGAAAAGGTAAAAAGTCGGCCAAGATTTACTACGCCTCGCAGGTCTCCACCGCACCGCCGACCATCGTGTGCTTCGTAAACGACCTGGCGTGCTTTACGCAGTCGTACCGGCGGTTCATACTCAACCGCCTGCGCGAGTACGTGCCGTTCGCAGAGATTCCAATACGCCTGCTGTTCAGACCGCGGCGTCGAGAAGCCCGCTAATTACACCAATTACACGAATTATTTTTGTTTTTCATTTATTATAATCGTGAAATTCGTGTAATTCGTGGACTGTAAATGGACCCTGCGAGGATGCACAGGATAATGAGCGGTCGGGCCGGCGACCCCGGCGCGCACCTGCTGCGGTCGCTGATGTGGACCGCCTGCGGGACGTACGCCGCGTTGGTCCGCGCCAGACGGTGGGCGTACCGCACCAACCCGCTGTTGTCGCGCGCCGCGCCGGTGCCGGTGATATCCGTGGGCAACATAACCGCCGGCGGCACGGGCAAGACGCCCATGACCGCTTGGGTGGTTCAGCGGCTGACCGAGGCGGGGATGAACCCTGCCATCCTCACCCGCGGGTACAAGTCGTCCAAAGGCGCATCCGACGAGCCGCAACTGCTGCGCGAGACGACCGGAGCGTCGGTGGTGGTCGATCCCAACCGCGTGGAAGGGGCCAGTCGAGCGGCCGACGCCGGCGCAGACGTGTGCGTGATGGACGACGGTTTCCAGCACCGCCGACTGAGGCGCGACCTGGACATCGTGCTTATCGACGCGACAAATCCGTTCGGATACGGGTACTGCCTGCCGCGGGGACTGCTCCGCGAGCCGCTAAGCGCCCTTGCCGACGCCGGCGCGATAGTCATCACGCGCAGCGACATGATACTCTCGTCCCATCTGGAGAATCTCGCCGGGCGAGTGCGTGAGTTGGCGCCTCAGGCGAGCGTACACATGGCGGTCCACAGGCCAACCGGCGTGACGGACCAGGCGGACCTTGACGTTCCGGCCCAGATCGTCTCGCGAAAGCAGGCGTACGCGTTTTGCGGGCTGGGCAACCCAGAGAGTTTTCTCGAGACGCTCGCGCACCAGGGCATCCGCGTGGTTGGCAACATGATGCTTGCCGATCACGTCGGATACGATCGGCGCAAGATCGAGGCCATCGAGGCCGAGGCGCGCAAATGCGGCGCCGACGTCCTCATCACCACCCAGAAGGACTACGTCAAACTCCCGCCCGGTGCGTTCGAGATGCCGCTGTGGCGACTGGGCGTGGAAATACGAATAACCGCCGCACGAGACGAACTGGTCGAAAAAATCCACGACGCGGTTGGAAAAAAGCCCCGAAATTCTTCGTAAATGTAAAGGTGGGGCTTTCTTATCTTCCGGGGCGGTGTTAGAATGTGCGTTTCGATTTTCAGCAAAGCAAAGTGTGTCATGAGCGACGAGAAGGTAAACAAGATAGTTCTTGCCTATTCCGGCGGGCTCGACACGTCGGTGATACTGCCATGGCTTAAGGACAAGTACGGCTGCGATGTCATCGCGTTCGTGGCCGACGTCGGTCAGGGCGCCGGCGAACTGGACGGCATCGAGCAAAAGGCCGCCGATAGCGGGGCCGACAAGTGCGTCATCGCGGACCTCAAGAAGGAGTTCGCCGAGCAATACTGCTTCAGCATCCTCAAGGCCGGCGCTGTCTACGAGCATCATTACCTTCTGGGCACCAGCGTGGCCCGTCCTTTAATCGCCGCCGAGCAGGTCCGATGCGCGCGAGACGAAGGCGCCGACGCCCTCGCCCACGGCGCGACCGGAAAGGGCAACGACCAGGTGCGGTTCGAGCTGACCTTCATGGCGCTTGCGCCGGAATTGAAGATAATCGCCCCGTGGCGCGACGAGAGTTTCGAGCTTCGCAGCCGACAGGCCGCCCTTGAGTACGCCCGCGAACGCGGCATACCCGTCGAGCAGAGCGAGCAGAAGATTTACTCCCGCGATCGCAACCTGTGGCACATATCGCACGAGGGCGGCGACCTGGAAGACCCCTCCAACGAGCCGAAGGACGATTTGTGGGTGATGTCCGTGCCGGTCTCCAAGGCGCCCGACCGGCCGGGATACGTCCAGGTGGATTTCGAGGCCGGGACGCCGGTGGCGATTGACGGCGTGCGACTCGACGGCGACAAACTTATCGCCAAACTCAACGCCCTTGGCGGCAAGCACGCCGTGGGACAGGCGGACATGGTCGAGAACCGCCTGGTGGGCATAAAGAGCCGCGGGGCGTACGAGACGCCGGGAGGGACAATACTCTACCGTGCGCAACAGGCGCTGGAGGCCGTCACGCTCGACCGCGCCACGCTGCACTACAAGCAGCAGGTCGCCCTTAAGTACGCCGAGCTGGTTTACTTCGGCCAATGGTTCTGCCCCCTGCGCAAGGCGATGGACGCGTTCGTGGAGACCACGCAGAAGAACGTTACCGGCTCGGTGCGGATGAAGTGCTTCAAGGGACGGGCGACCGTCGCCGGGGTCAGTTCGCCAAAGAGCATGTACTCCACGGACCTTGCCAGCTTCCGCATGGACCCGGGTTTTGCGCCATCCGACGCCGGGGGATTCATCCGCCTGTTCGGGCTGGGAATGTCGCCCCGACGTAATGAGTAGGGCGTGCGGGTTCTTCGGGAAGGAAGGTTCCCCACGCGGAATAATAATGATAAAACCCGCGTGCAATCCGGCCCTTTGGGCCTGGGTCCTATGGGCTCCAAAGCGGGTTGCATACCCTACAGATAATCAACTCCAATAAAAGCGCTTGCGCCAAATATCATAGCGATAAATTCCCTTTTGAATTTAATATTATTCATTTGCATTTTATCAATATTAATCATATAATTGATATTGGATTGATTAATATTAAAGGCGATATGCGATGAAGACTACCGAAACAGAAACGAAATGGACCGACGCCCTGAGCTGGGACGACCTTGCCTTCATCAAGCGATTCATCCTTGCCTCGGGCTCGCTGAAGGAGCTGGCCGGTATTTACGGCATATCCTACCCCACCGTCCGCCTGCGCCTGGACCGGCTTATCGAGAAAATCAAACTGCTGGACAGCCGGGAGATTACATCCGAATTCGAGCGCCTCGTGCGCGTGCTCTGCGCCGAGGGTAAAATTGACACCGACACGATGAGCCGCATCCTCGCCGCACACAAGAATCAGAAGGAGGAGAGAAAATGAGACACCTTGCGATAGCCGCCGCGATACTGGCGCCGGTTGCCCTCTGCCGCGCAGAAAATACGCTGAAGGAATTACACTGGCCCCAACTCGCAGAAGCCGGCAGGATCATCAACGGCAAAGTCCTTCCGCCTAAAGGCGAGCGCAACCTGAATTGCCTCTACGTTGAGAACAATGGGTCGAAAAGGGCCGAGATTCGAATCCTCACCATAAACTCCCCCGGCGTGACGAAGAGCACCTACGCCGTCGTCGGCGAGGTCGCTTATCGCGACGTGGAAGGCGAGGGCTACCTGGAGATGTGGAGCCGTTTCGCCGACGACGGGTCCTACTTTAGTCGCACGCTGGGCGACCGCGGACCCGACAGGCCGCTTTGCGGAGACAGCAACTTCCGACGCTTCGTGTTGCCGTTTTACGCGGAGGACGGCAAACGTCCGGACAAAATCACGCTCAACGTCGTCCTGCCGTCCGCCGGCAGGGTGTGGGTGGGCCCGCTTCGCCTGGTGCAGTACGATTCGGGCGAGGATCCTCTGGCCGCGCCGGGCGCCTGGTGGCGCTGCTTATCTCCGACGTGCTGGGCGACCCGCTCGACGTCATCGCCTCGGGCCCGACCGTCGAAGACACCTCGACGCCGCGCGAGGCCCT
>CAYZPY010000074.1:0-12138 GCA_964480425.1 uncultured Planctomycetaceae bacterium | reverse complement strand
AAGTTTTTTCACGTCTACTTACGACAATCATTTACAGACAAAGCAATTGGCTCATACAATGTCAATCGAGACAATAGGGTATTGGAGAATTTAACGTTGAATATATCACAACGGTGTCAATACGCCCTTCGGGCATTGTTCGAATTGGCCAGAAGGCGTGGCCGGGGTCCGGTTTCGATATCGGACATCGCCGACGCTCAGGCGATACCGACGCGCTTCCTGGAACTTATCCTTGGACAACTCAAGCAGACCGGATGGGTGGAGTCTTACCGTGGCGTCCACGGGGGATACGTCCTGTCGGTCCCCCCCGGGTCGCTTTCACTGGGCGAGGTGATAAGATTCATTGAAGGCCCGTTTGCGCCGGTCCGATGCGTGGTGGGAAACGACGGCCGGCAGTGCCCCCTGCAGGGACAATGCGCATTCGCCCGGTTATGGGAAAAAGCGGAAAATGCCGTTTCCGGCGTGTATGACTCAACTACTTTCAAGGACCTCGTGGAGCAGGACGCTCGCCGCCGACAAGAGCAGGCCATTAACTACTGCATATAAAGTTGAACTACCTGACGACGGCGAAACCCCTCGGCGCCAATAGCCGGAGAAAAATATGCCGCTGACTTACTTGGACATTGAATTTCCCGCACGTGCGGTTCCCCAAAACAAGGGACTTGCACGCCTGGTGGGTTTATATCCTCAATCCTGCCCGCCATCGGGTTTTTTAAAGGATGGCAGGCGGGCACAGGAGGGTTTGTGGATGCAGAGAATTCGCGTACCCGGCGGGGCGCTGACTGCGGCGCAGTGGCGAGGTCTGGCGGCGCTGGCCTGGCAGCACACGCCCCACACGCCCCTGCACCTGACAACACGACAGGATTTCGAACTGCACGACGTAACACCGCAGCGCGTCCCGAAAGTCCAGAAGGGCATCGCCGAAATTGGTCTGACCAGCGTGGGTGCCTGCGGCGACACGTTCCGCAACGTAACCGTCTGCCCCTGCGCCGGCGCCCGCAAAGACGGCGTGGAGCTGTTGCCGGCGGCGGGTGAAATCACCAGACTGCTCCGCGCCACCGAAGGCGTCTTCGACCTTCCGCGAAAATTCAAAATAGCCCTGGCATGCAGCCGGCATTGCGCCCAGCCGTGGATAAACGATCTTGGCTTGGTGGCGGGAAAAAAGAAAGACCGGTGGGGCTTCTTCGTAGCCGGGGCGGGCTCGCTGGGCGCCAGGCCAGGTGCGGGCGTTACATTATTCGATTGGCTCAGTGCAGAGGACGTGCTTCCGCTGGTGTCGGCGGCGGTGAAAATGTTCGCCGAACACGGCGACCGCGGGAACAGGCGCAGGGCGCGCTGGCGTCACGTACGCCTGCGCCTCGGCGAGGAGAAATTCATCGCCATGCTGATGGACTATTTCCAGCAGGCCAAAGCCCGCGGCGGCTGGGGCGAGTTGCCGATGCCCGCCGCCGGAGTAAATCTGCCCCAGCGCCTCGTGCTGAACTTCGCCAACGGGGACGTCTCGCCGCCGGCCGCAGAGGCGCTGGGCGACCTGGCCGAACGCCGCGACGTGCGCGTCCGCATCGCAAACCATCACCGGGTGATTCTGCTGGGCGAATCGAGGCAAAAACTCGCCGACCTTGCCTCGTCCGGACAGGACCTGCCCGTCGGCGACGGGCGCCCGGGGGTGGTGTCCTGTCCGGGGAAGGACTATTGCGCCATGGCGATTACCCACACGCGTCGCCTGGGCGATAGAATCCGTCGGGAGCTTGACGGCGTGAACCGCCCGGAAATGACCGTGTGCATCTCCGGGTGCCCCAACGGCTGCGCGCATTCGCGCGTGGCGGATGTGGGCCTGGTCGGTCGGCTGATCGGCGGCAACGGCGAAAAAAGGGAGGCGTTCGACATCTACACCGCCGGCGACATGGGGCGAACGCCGAAACTGGCGGAACTTTACTCGCGCGGCGCTGCCGTCGAAGACTTGCCTAAAATGATAAGGACAATCGTTGACCGGACGAATTCGCAGGATAACGATAATGACCCGCACACAGACTGAGATAAACCTGGCCGAACTTAACCACCTCGGCGCCGAGCAGTTGCTGAAGTACGCCTTCGAGCGGTTCGCCCCGCGGGCGGCGGTCGGAACCAGTCTACAAAAGACGGGCATCGTGATAATCGACCTGGCAAGCCGCCTCGGCGTGGACTACCGCGTGTTCTTCGTGGATACGCTTATGAACCACAGGGAGACCTACGAGTTGCTCGAGCGAATCGAGAATCGCTACGGCATCACCGTCGAGAAGTATTGCCCAGACCCGGATGATGTGGAAAAACTCCGCAGGTCAGTCGGACAGTACGCCCATTTCTTCGCGCGGGAATTGTGCTGCCGTGTGCGCAAGTTCAGACCGCTCCAGCGCGCCCTGGCGACGCTGGACGTGTGGATTTCCGGGCTCAGGAAGGACCAGTCCGAACATCGCGACAAGACCGCGCGCCGTGCGCTGTGGACGAAGGATGAATCGGGCAGGCGGATACTCAAACTGAACCCCCTGCTGGACTGGACCGACGATGACATCGAACAGTACACTCGCGAGCACGACCTGCCATATAATGAATTGTATGACTACCGTTCGCCGTATGGGGAACGTTATACTGTAATCGGTTGCAAGTGCTGCCACGTGCCGGTTCGTGATGACTTCCCCCGGCGGGCGGGCAAGTTCCCTTGGGAACAGGGCGCCAAGGAGTGCGGGCTGCATACCAATGGAAGCGGCATATAAAAAAGCAGGCAACAGGCAACGGGCATCAGGCAACGGTCAGCTGACAACAGATATCCGGCGCTGGGGTAGGCGGAGATTTGAGCGGGTTGTCCTGTCATCTGCGGTGATAACGGCATTACTTGCGTGCGGTTGCAGGTATGATAATGGCCCGGGCGGCGGATTGGCTTCGTCCAATATGGTCCGCTACAGGGAAGACCAAACCCGGGGGCGAAATACCCCCAAACGCCACGGTTGACGATTACGTCGAGTTGGCGATGCTGCGAAACCCCTCCATAAAGGCCGCACGCCAGCGCATCCGGCGGCTCGAGCATCGCATACCGCAGGCGACCTCGCTGGAGGACCCCGTGTTCAGCGTGGCTTCGGTGGGGGAGATGGCCGAGACCGCCGCCGGGCAGGTAGACACAATGATGGGCGTCTCGCAGCACATTCCGACCCCCGGAAAACTCAGCACACGCGGGCAGATAGCCGAGCAGGACGTAGCCGTCGCCCGTCAGGAATTGACACGCAGGCGCCTGCTAGTCGAAGCCGACGTACGCCGGGCCTACTGGAATTATTACGCCGCGGCACGCGGAATCGAGGTCGTCCGCGACAGCAGGAGTCTGCTGGAGGACATTCGCCGCATTGCCACAGCCAGGTACGAATCGGGCACGGTCAGCCAGCAGGACGTCCTCCGCGCGTCGGTGGCGCTGGGAAACCTCGATAACGAACTGACGGAATTGCAGCAGCGCAAAGACAGCGCCCGGGCGATGCTCAACCGGCTGATGGACAGGGAGCCCGATGCGCCGCTTGGCGGACCGGAGAAAATACCGCTTCGCGTCCTCGATCTGAAAATCGACACCCTGCTGAACCAGGCCGAACGGTCGAATCCGCAACTGGAGGCGCTGCGGAAGCGCCTCGAGCAATACCGGCTGCGCGAGAAACTCGCCCGGCTGGAACGCTGGCCTGACGTTACGCTCAGCGCCAATTACAACGCTGTTGACGACAGCGGTTTGGCGCCCTCGGCCACCGGCGACGACCAATGGTGGTTCGGTTTGAGTTTCAACCTGCCCATCTGGTTGAACAAACTCGACGCCGCCCAGCGCGAGGCCCGGCGCGGACAGGACGAAGCGGCCGCCGAACTCGCCGATGCACGCAATCGCGTGGCGTTTCGCATCCGGGATGCGGTTCTCAAGGCCCGCAGCGACCTCCGCCAGGCAGAGATGTTCCGCGAGTCTATAATCCCCGAAACTTCCCAGGCGCTGCGTGTGGCTACCAGCGAGTACCGCAGCGGCAGGGAGGACTTCCTGACACTGCTGGAAAACTGGCGCAAACTGCTGGAGTTCGAACTGATGTATCACCGGGCGGTGGCCCGACTGGAGCAGGATTACGCCGCACTCGAGCAGACCGTGGGAACGAATCTGACGGCGCCCATGGGTCTACCCGCAGAAAAGAAAAACGACAAGGCGCCGCCGGAAGCGCAAAGCGAGGAAGTCGATGAATGACGACAGGAAACCAGATTCGCCCCCGCCCCGGCGGAGGCGCCGGAATATCGTAACAGCGATTGTTGTTATATCGGCGGTCCTGGCGGGCGTGGTGGTCGGCGCCGTATACGACCGGCAGATAAAAAGCGGTTTCAATCAAATCCTGGTGCTCGCGGGTCTCGAACGACCTCCAGAGACCGCCGAGACGGGAGACCAGGAACAACTGCAATATTACACCTGCGGGATGCATCCGTGGGTTGTGTTGCCCGAGCCGGGCAACTGCCCCATCTGCCATATGGAACTCACGCCCCTGGATCCGAAAAAATTCGCCGGTCAAATCGATATCGACCCGGTGGTGGTGCAGAACATGGGCGTCCGTGTCGAATCGGTCAGGAAAGGTCCGCTGACCAAGAAGATACGCACCGTCGGTTCGGTCGATTACAACGAAACCTCCGTGCGCGACATCAACATCAAGGTTTCAGGGTGGATCGAGAAACTGAACGTCGACTACGTGGGCGCGCCGGTGGAGGCCGGGGACGTACTGTTCGAATTGTACTCGCCCGAACTCTACGCCGCCCAGGAGGAATACCTGCTTGCCTGGCGGAACAGTCGCAGCCGTGAAAAAGACAATCGCCAGGAGAGGCAAACGGATCTTCTCCGGGCCGTGCGGACGCGCCTGGAGTATTTCGACATCACTGACGAGCAGATAAAGGCGCTGCGTAAGGAGGGCAAGCCCTCCAAGACCATGGCGATACACAGCCCGTACAAGGGCGTGGTGATAGACAAGCACGCTCGCGAGGGCATGAAGGTCGATCCGGGCATGCGGGTCTTTCAGATTGCAGACTTGTCCACGGTGTGGGTGATGGTGACGCTGTACGAGTATCAGTTGCCTTATGTATCGCAGGGGCATAAGGCGGTTATGTCGCTGCCTTACCTTCCCGGCCTTCAGTTCGAGGGAAAAGTGGTTTACATTTATCCGTACCTGGACAACAAGACCCGGGAGGTACAGATCCGCCTGGAGTTCGAAAACCCCGACGGCCTGCTCAAGCCGGGCATGTTCGCCGACGTTACGTTGGAAAGCACACTGGCGAAGCGTCGAACGCTTGTGCCGCGATCGGCCGTCATCGACACCGGCAAGCGCAAGGTGGCGTTCGTATGGAAGGGGCGAGGCCGTTTCGAACCCAGAGACGTTAAACTCGGTGTTGAGGTCGGCGAAAAGATGTTACAGGTGATCGACGGTCTGAAGCCCGGCGAGCAGGTGGTCACTTCCGGTCAGTTCCTCATCGACAGCGAGGCCAAACTCCGCGAGGCGCTGGCAAAGATGATAGGCGAGGACCTTGCCTACAAGAAGACCGTCTCGGCGGACCTCGCCGACGAGGGCCAAACGACCGAGTTGCCCGCACCGGCAAAAGAGGCGCTGAGTAAGATCCTTGACCGGTATTTCGAGATACAAACCGTGCTGGCGAAAGATTCAACCGAAGGCATCTCCGGCAAGGCCCAAAGACTTGCTGACTCGATTACCGATCTCATCGGGCATGAAATTCCCGCAGATGAGGATTTCTGGTCCCGACACACCGAAGCGGCCACGGCGAGGCAGGCGGCTCTGGAACTGGGCGAGGTGGAGAAACTGGACGACGCTCGCCTGAATTTTGCGGACTTGAGCACCTCGCTGGCGAAACTGCTGAAGGACACCGGCGTTCCCGCCGGTGTGGGGGAGGTCCACGTATTGCACTGTCCGATGTATCGCCAGGGTCAGGGCGGCACGGTGTGGATGCAGTCGTCCGGCGACGTCCGCAATCCGTACTACGGCAGCAGGATGCTCAAATGCTACGACGAGCGCTATGCCCTCCCGGCCGCCGATGGAGCGACCGCGCAACCGGCCTCGGCGCCGGGAAAGGCGACTCGCTGAGATGATCGCACGCCTCATTCACTGGTGCGTCCACAACCGCGCCATGGTCCTGGTGCTGACGGCGATTCTTATCGCCGCCGGCGTATGGGCTGCGCGGAACATTACTATCGATGCCATACCCGACCTTTCGGATGTGCAGGTGGTCGTACGCACCGACTTTCCCGGACAGGCGCCCCAGATCGTGGAGGACCAGGTCACGTACCCGCTTACCACTGCCATGCTGGCGGTGCCCCAGGCCAGGGTTGTCCGCGGATACAGCATGTTCGGAACCAGTTTCGTTTATATCATATTTGAGGACGGAACTGACATGTACTGGGCCCGCAGCCGCGTGCTGGAACAACTCAGCACCGTCTCCGGGCGCCTGCCCGAAGGCGTAACGCCCCAACTTGGCCCCGACGCCACCGCCGTGGGATGGATTTACCAGTATATCCTGACCACCGGCGAATACTGCCCCAACCATCCTAAAGGATTTTGGCGGGATCCCATAACAAACAAGTGGTACGCCGAAAAGTCCGATGCGAACAAGGCAATACGTACCCGGCTTGAACACCACCGCGTATTCGACCGGCGCGACACCTGCCCGCTGGACGGCGAAAAACTGGTCAGGTCCGACCAGGATCTGTCGGATTTACGCGGCTTACAGGATTGGTATCTGAGATACGAACTGACGGCAGTGGAGGGCGTCAGCGAAGTTGCGCCGGTGGGCGGTTTCGTAAAGCAGTACCAGGTGGTGGTGGACCCGGTTAAACTCCAGGCCTACGACATATCACTCCGGCATGTAAAGCAGGCCATCCGCCGGTCCAACCGCGACGTGGGCGGCCGGCTCATCGAGCGCAGCGAGACGGAATACATGGTCCGCGGCCTGGGGTATCTGGGGACCGTTACGGATGAGGAACCGGACCAGGCCCGTGAAGACGGCAAGACTCCGGATCGGATTCGCACCCCAAAGGTCATAGACGACCTGAAAAGAATCGCCCTGGGCGCATCCCGGCAGGGGGTCCCCATACGCCTGGCGGACGTGGCGGAAGTTCATCTCGGCTCGGACATCCGCCGAGGCATCGCCGAGTGGAACGGTCTCGGCGAGGTGGTCGGCGGGATGGTGGTTATGCGGTTCGCACAGAACGCACAGGCCACCATTGTACGCGTAAGAGAAAAACTGGAGGAACCGAAGCAGGGCCTGCCGCCCGGCGTGGACCTTCGCGTTGCGTACGACCGCAGCGACCTCATCGAACGTTCCATCGAGACCGTCCACGAGACACTCATCGAGGAAATCATTGTCGTCTCGCTGGTAATCGTGATCTTCCTGCTGCACGCCCGCAGCGCGCTTGTGGCTGCGTTAGTCCTTCCCACCGCCGTGCTTGCGACACTGTTGGTGATGCACGTGGCGGGCATCAATGCAAACATAATGTCGCTGGGCGGAATAGCCATCTCCATCGGCGTGATGGTGGATTCGTCCATCGTGATGGTCGAAAACGCCCACAAGCACCTGGCTCGCAACGACCGCGCCTCGAACCCGTCGCCTCGCACGGCGGTTATTGCCCAGGCCGCCGCCGAAGTGGGGCCCACTTTGTTTTTCTCGTTGCTGATTATCACCGCCAGTTTTTTGCCCATCTTCGTGCTCGGACAGCAGGCGGGGCGACTGTTCAGGCCTCTTGCCTACACCAAGACGTTCGCCATGGCGGCGGCGGCTGTGCTTTCGGTCACCGTCATACCGGTGCTGATGGTGTTACTGGTGCGGCGAAGAATGGTTCCCGGTCGTTTGTCCGCACTTAAGCGCTTGGCGTTATATGTGGGGATTGTGTTGCTCCCGGCCGGGGCTATCGCCTTGGCGCCGTTGCCTCGACTGGCGGCGTGGAGATGGTGGATTCTCGTCGGCTGGATTGTGGCCGCGGGCGTTATCCTCCTGCCGCAGAAAATATTCCCCCAGCATCGTAACCCAACCAGCATTTTCCTCGAAAAGGCCTACGGCCCGGTGTTCAACTTCGTGATGCGTCACAAGTGGGGCACGTCGGTAGTGGCGCTGATTGTAATTGCCGCCACCGTGTATCCCTTCACCCACCTGGGCAGCGAATTCATGCCGCCGCTGGAAGAAGGCGACCTGCTTTACATGCCGACCACCGACCCGGGAATCGGCATAACCCGCGCCCGCGAACTGCTCCAGCAGACCGATAAGATCATCACGAAATCCCCCGAGGTCAAGACGGTGTTCGGAAAGATAGGGCGGGCAGAAACCGCCACCGACCCTGCCCCTATGTCGATGATGGAAACCACCATCACGCTCCACCGGGACAAGCACAAATGGCGAACCCGCCCCGTGGAGCGGTTCTACAGCGGCTGGCCCGGATGGGCGGCCTGGCTTCCACGGAAAATCTGGTCCGACCGCAGACCCATCAACGTGGATGAACTGGTGTACGGCTACGACCTGCCGACGGGTTCGGGAAAAACAATTCACGTACCCGGTCTCAACGACGCCCTGCAGATTCCCGGGCTCACTAACGCCTGGACTATGCCCATAAGGACACGCATAGACATGCTCACGACCGGCATAAAGACGCCGGTGGGAATTAAACTGATGGGCCCGGACCTGGAGGAACTGTCCCGCCTTTCCGAGCGGATCTCCAACGCGATTCTCACCGACCCGTCAACCAGGCCTTACACGACCAGCGCCTTTTCGGACAAAACAACGGGCGGAAACTATATCGACATCAAAATAAAACGAGACGAGATAGACCGATACGCCCTGGCCGTGGGCGACGTACAGGACGTTATCTCATCGGCGCTGGGAGGCATGAACGTAACACAGACCGTGGAAGGCCTGCAGCGGTATCCCGTAAACGTGCGATACCCTCGCGAACTGCGCGACAATATCAGCAACGTCGAGCAGGTTCTGGTCGATACGCCCTCGGGCGCGCAGGTGCCGCTGGGACAACTGACCGACATAATAATTCACAAGGGTCCCCCGGTGATAAAGAGCGAAAACGCGCGCCTGTCCGGCTGGATTTACGTGGATATCGCCGGCATCGACATAGGCAGGTACGTCCGCCGGGCGCGGGAAGTAATCGAGAAAAATCTGGAACTCCCGCCCGGATACAGCATCGCCTGGTCGGGACAATATGAATACATGCAGGAAGCCAGGCGTCGCCTGGCCGTGGTCGTGCCCCTGACGGGGGTGGTGATTCTCCTGTTGCTGTACGCGGCTACCCGAAGTTGGGTGAGGGTGGGGATACTGTTGCTGGTGCTTCCGTTCTCGCTGGTCGGTTCGTTCTGGCTGTTGTACCTGCTGGAGTACAACGTGTCGCTTGCGGTGTGGGTGGGCCTGATTGCACTGGCGGGACTGGAGGTCGAAACGGGCCTGGTCCTGCTGATGTACCTGGAGGGAAGTTACGGACAGTTCGTCTCCCGAGGCCGCATGCGCAATCCCGACGATCTGACCGACGCCGTGCGCGACGGTGCGGTGCGCCGCATCCGTCCCATTACCATGACCGAACTTACCACGTTCATCGGACTGGCGCCGCTGCTGTGGGCCGCCGGCGCCGGTGCCGACACCATGCGCCGCCTGGCCGTGCCCATGATAGGCGGCATAATCACCGGATACGTGGGGTTGCTTCTGTTGTATCCGGTAGTTTTCTACCTGGCCAAGCGAGCGGCGGGATTCGCGCCGGACCCCGCCCGGGGGCGGTAGTGTGTGGATTATCTCCGCCAAACGTGGTAAAAAATAACCGGGCGCCGGATCAGGCGCCCGCATTTTAGACGGCAGGGGCGCGGACAACGGATGATTGTTCCTGTCGCCGCAGGACGGTTCGACGGTATGTTTTGGAAATGACGGATATTGCCTGCCTAAGCATACGACGGGCCGGTATGACAAAGGAGCACGAAAATGAAGGCGAAGTTGTGTTTAACATTTGCGGTATTATTCCTCGCCGCCACGTGCCGCGCGCAGTCGCCGCAACGGGAGGCGCGGCAAATCCTGTCCGACGCCGGCTTGAAGGGCGGGCTTGTCGTTCACGTGGGTTGCGGCGACGGCAGACTGACCGCGGCGCTGCGCGCCAACGACAGTTACCTCGTCCAGGGACTGGATGCCGACGCCGACAACGTCCGCAAGGCCCGCGCCTATATACGCTCGAAGGATTTGTACGGGCCGGTATCGGTGGCGCGGTTCGACTCAAAGCACCTGCCGTACATCGACAACCTCGTGAATCTCGTGGTGGCAGATGACCCGGCAAGAGTCTCGATGGACGAGGTCATGCGTGTCCTGGCGCCGGGCGGGGTGGCGTGGATCGACGGAAAGAAGACCGTCAAGCCGCGCCCCGACGCGATAGACGACTGGACGCACTATCTGCACGACCCCACCAACAACGCCGTCTCCGGCGACAAGCGCATCGCCCCGCTGCGCCGAATGCAGTGGATAGGCAGCCCGAGGTGGGCTCGGCACCACGACCACATGTCGTCGCTCAGTTCGCTGGTCTCGGCGAACGGCCGGCTGTTCTACATCTTCGACGAGGGCTCCACCGCCTCGATCGTCCTGCCGTCACACTGGTATCTCACCGCCCGCGACGCCTTCAACGGAACTGTATTATGGAAGCGCCCCATCGACGACTGGTTCACGCGGTTCTGGCCTCTCAAGAGCGGGCCGGCACTGTTGACGCGTCGGCTGGTGGCGGTGGAGGATACGGTCTATGTTACACTGGGCCTGCACGCGCCGCTTTCGGCCCTGGACGCCAAAACCGGAAAAACCCTCCACACCTACGAGGGCACCAGGGGGTGCGAGGAGATACTCGCCTCCAACGGCACTTTGCTGCTGGTGGTCAATCCCCATCCCAATAAGACCTGGAAAGATTACAAGTCATTAGGCGGAACCCGCGGGGCCTTCAATAATGCCATCAAAGACCAGGTCTGGTCGGGCGACGAAAAGATAATCATGGCCGTCGACGCCGAAACCGGTCGGCAACAGTGGCGGCGCGAATCGTTCGTCTCGCCTTCCACGCTGGCCTCGGACGGGCGGCGGGTCTACTTCCACGACGGCGAGAGGGTGGTGGCCCTGAATCATGAGACCGGCCAGAAGATCTGGACGTCGGATCCGATGCCCACCTGGGAAAACATGCACTCGTTCTTCGTGCCGTCGCTGGTTGTGTATAAGGACGTGGTCCTGTGGGCGGGCGGGGAGAAAATGATCCCGCACCGTGGCGGCAGGGACTCCATGTACGCCCTCTCTGCCGAGACGGGCGAAACCCTCTGGTCGCAGCCGCACGCCCCGTCGGGCTACCAGTCGCCCGAGGACCTGCTGGTGGCCGGCGGACTCGTGTGGACCGGCGCCACCACAACCGGCAGGGACGACGGGATTTTCCGCGGATACGACCCGCACAGCGGCCTGATCCGAAAGGAATTCGCGCCCGACGTGGAAGCGTACTGGTTCCATCACCGCTGCTACCGCGGAAAGGCGACCGAGGATTATCTCCTGATGTCCCGAACGGGAATCGAGTTCCTCGACATAAACAAGGAATCCTGGACGCTGCATCACTGGGTCCGCGGGGCGTGCCTGACGGGCATAATGCCCGCCAACGGGCTGATGTACACCCCGCCGCACGATTGCGCATGCTATCCCGAGGCGAAGGTCTTCGGTTTCGCGGCCCTGGCCGGTGAAAACGAGCAGTTAAAGGCCATGAGAACCGAACCCGATGACGAAGGCCGACTGGAAAAAGGAGCGGCATACGAGGAAATCTCAAATCTTAAATTTGAAATTTCAGATTCGGATTGGCCCACATACCGCCACGACGCCGCACGAAGCGCCTACACAAAGACCAAGGCGCCCGCGAAACTGAAACAAAATTGGTCCGCCGACATTGAGGGTCCTCTTTCTGCCGTCACGATCGCCGGGGGCAAGTGTTTCGTGGCCGCTATCGACGCACACGAGTTGCACGCCCTCGACGCCGACACGGGCGAGCCCGTCTGGACTTTCACCGCCGGCGGACGTATCGACTCCCCGCCCACAATTTACAAGGGGCTGTGCCTGTTCGGCTCC
>CAYZPY010000073.1:0-12214 GCA_964480425.1 uncultured Planctomycetaceae bacterium | reverse complement strand
GCGCAAAAATGCGGCAGAGAAAATATACGAACCCCAGAAACACGCCCAGGTGAAGCCCCGATATGCTCAAAAAATGCGCTATCCCGGCGCGGATCATCGTATCGTTCAGTTCGCCCAGCGCCCCTGCGGAGCGGGAGCGGCTGCCGATTATCAGCGCGTTGAGCAGGCTTCCTGCCCGCCCCCGGCCGCACTCGTGAAGGTGCTGACGGGCGGATGCGCGCAGACGCCACAGTATCCGCGAATGCCACGACGGGTCGCGCCGGGCGGTGATCTCCACTGCGCCGGTGCACGGCACGGACATCCACGCAAGCACGCCCGTGTCGCGAGCGTAATCGTCGGGGTCGACCTGTCCGGGATTGTCCGCCCGCCCGCTGCGCCTGCCAAGCCAGCCCAGAAGTTCGACGGTCTGACCGGCAGTGAGACGGTCGTCCGGCTCGTCAACCGTAACGTCAATCAGGCCCTTGACCGGTCGCCACGAACGACCCTCGGCGCCGCCCAGGCGGATGGTCTCGGCGCGGAGGATGAAATTCGTCCGCGGGGGCTGATGGTACCCGGGCATCATGCCGGAGGTCACCGTCCGCACCGACGGAAACGTCGTAATTTTTCCACGCACCGCCGCCGGTATGCGCGAGTCGCCGGTGTAGGTCACCACGTGGTCTTCGTCCAAGGCGAACGCCGCGTTGCGGACGTGAGCACCGCCTGCGGCGGCGACGGCCAGCAACAAAAACCCCCCGCACAGCCCGCCGAGGTGATGCCGAAAGAAAGTCGCCAAGGACCCTGCCAATGCCCCGCCCAGCAGAAAAATCCAGAACGCCGCAGGCACAGGAAGATACCGTCCCGCCGCTATCCCGCACGCCAGTGCCGCGGCGGCGGGTATCAGCGGCGCGCGGATTAAACGCCTGCACTGCGCACCGGCGTTGTCCGAAATGTTCTCCATTCCGCCCGCTGATTGTATATCCACCCGCGATGATTAAAAATCATTTCTTCTAATAGCGCGGCGTTCCGGCGTCGCCGCCGATAAGAACTACGAACTTCCATCAAATCTCTCGCCCCACCGCTTTTGCGATCTCTTTCAGCGCGCCCATGAGATTGCCAAGGATATCGGGTGTGATTGACTGCGCGCCGTCGGACATGGCGTGTTCGGGGTCGTGGTGACATTCCACCAGCAGCCCGTCGGCGCCGGCGGCAACCGCCGCGCGGCACATCGCCGGTACCAGGCGGGCGTGTCCGGTCGCGTGGGAGGGATCCACTATCACCGGAAGGTGAGTCATCTCGTTGAGCGCGGGCACCGCCGCCAGTGCCAGCGTGTTTCGACAGTGAGTCTCGAATGTGCGGATGCCCCGCTCGCAGAGGATGACGTCCCTGCACCCGGCGTTGATGACGTACTCGGCGGCCAGGAGAAACTCCTGGAGCGTGGCGCTCATTCCGCGCTTCAGCAGGACGGGTTTGCCCACTTTTCCCGCGGCCTCCAGCAGCGGGTAATGCTGCATGTTCCTTGCGCCGATCTGCAACACGTCGGCGTACCGCGCCACCAGTTCCACCTGCTCCAGACCAATGACCTCGGTGACCACCGCCAGCCCGGTCTTGTCCCGCGCCTCGGCCATGATCTTGAGCCCCTCTTTGCCCATTCCCTGGAAACTGTACGGGCTGGTCCGCGGCTTGTACGCCCCGCCTCGCAGACCCACGCACCCGGCGGCCTTTGCCGCCTCGGCCACACGCATCAACTGCCGGCGATCTTCCACCGCACACGGACCGGCGATGACCCCCACCTTAACGCCGCCGATGGGGAATCCTTCCGGACCGATGCGAACCTGCGTGCGATCCTTCTTGACCTCCGTCGAGGCCATCTTGTACGGCGCCAGTATCGGCACGATCCGCTCGACCATGGGAGCGTTCTCGATGGCGGACTTGTCCACCATCCGCTTGTCGCCGATGCACGCCACCACCGTGCGGTCCGTGCCGCGTATCACGTGGTCCTTAAGCCCGTAGTCCCGAACAAGATCAACCACGTGCTGGACCTGCTGCTGCGTCGAGCCGGGTTTCATTACGACTATCATTCAGTCTCTCCTGGGCAGGGTTTTACAAAGTATATCGTAGAGAAATGAATAAAACAAAATACTCATGCGACAGAATACAAATCCGAAACAAATCCCAAGCATCCAAATTTCAAACTGTTTTGAAATCTAACCGGCTACCGATTGTTGATTACCAATCAGTCATTGCCTTTCCTCTCGAAGTGGACGAAGTCGATGAGGAACACCGCACCCAGCAGAAGCGCGCGCTCGGTGTTGGACATATCCTCCGGCCAGACCACGCCGAAGTTGTCGGCGTCGGTGAAGGCCTCGGTGGCGAGGCCCGACCACTTCTTGGTGATTTTTCCTATCTCCTCGCCGCGGCGGCGGATGTTGAACGTCCACGGGTGCAGAATAGGCCCGAACAACTCCAGTATCGGCTGGCCCGTCGGGTCCTCTACTTCGTATATTCTGCGCAGGAAACTGAAGCGCCTCACCACCACGCCAAGCAGTGTGCCGGATGCGTCGGAAATCTCCACGCGGTGAAAATAGAACCGGAACGGACGGCGGATGCGCATTACCTCGAGGCCTTTGTTGTCCACCAGGTGTATAGTGAACGGCCGCAGCGAGGCCAGCAGGTAACGGCTTATGAAGCCGCTTTCCTCGCCGGCGAAGTACAACCGGACGCCGGAAAGGTCCTGCACCTCGTACTTGTTCTTCGTCTCGAAACCGGTAAAGACTTCCAGCATCTCCTTTCTCTGGCGAACCTGCAGGCCGTTTGTCCCGTTCAATTGTTCCATAATATTTCTTCCTTAATTGGCCAGCCATGCCAAAAACAACAGTAACTATTTTCTCCTTACCAGTAACGCCCAGTCGCGATCTTTGTCTCGTGGCGGTAAACCGACGGATTTCATACCCGGACCGGCGACTGTTTTAACGTTTCCGCTCTGGAGTTTGCCGCCGTTGCGCGGGTCGAACCACCGCACGGTATACGTCCCGGCAGCGAGTTTCAATTTGCCTTCGCCGCCGTCGGGCAGATAGACGGCGTAAACTTCGCCAGGCCTCGCCAGGCAGTACGCATCTTCTCCGCCGACCAGGTCGTCGGCGGGGTCCATTTTCCAGAACGGCACCTCGTTATCCCGGAAAAACTCCAGCGCGTGGCGGCAATAGTCCCACCACCGGTCGCGGCTGCGGAAATCCTGGCAGGTCAAATCCGAGTGCGCGTGCTTGTAACCGAAGTACCACTCGTTGCCCCATCCGCCCGTCATCAGCGTGCCCCACAGCGCGTTCTTTCGCCCATCTTCGTGGGCATTACCGGCGTCGTCGTCCGGGCGCAGGGAATGACCGGCGTCGCCGGGTTCGTCGCAGGCGACAGCCCATGGACTGCCCGCCTCTGCCGAGCGGCGGATGTAATTCAGCACGCGCTTGTGGACGTGGGCGAAGTCGGGCCTGTTCGTCTGGAGCGAGAAGCCGCTCAGGTGCGAGCCGCCTTTGCCCGCGGGCCCGAGCAGGTCGTAGTGGTTGGCGCCGTTGTGGATGACGATGTGGTGGTGGTACGGGTCGTGCGTCCGCAGGTACCTTGCCCAGGCCTTCTTCTGGGCCGTGGAGGCGTTGTTGACCTCCTCGCCAAGATTCCAGTTCATCGCCAGGTGGTGGGCGAAGCGGGCGATGAGCGTGCGGTAATATAATTTCCGCTCCACGCCCATCTCGCCGTCGTCCAGCAGCAGTTCGTTCTCGGTCTCCTGCGTCTTGAAGTGCAGGAACACGCCCATTTTATTGGCGTGCTCGAAGACGATTTCCCACTGGGCGAGGCGCGACACGTCCATCCGCAGGCGCTCGTCGTAATCGGTGTACGGAAAGACGTTGCGGTCGTCGCCGCCGATGTTCATCGTGATGAACGAAAAGGCGTTCATGCCCTCGGCCGCCAGGTAATTAATCGCACCGATAATGCCCTTGCCCCTGCCGCCGCGCCAGGTGGGGTCGCCCCGTCGCCAGTCGCGGATGTGAGGCCGCCACGTCTTGACGAACTTGTCCTTGTGCCCGTCGGATTTGAACGACCCGTCAAAGTCGGCGTATGCCAAAAGATTCTCCGGGGCGTCGGCGCCCTGTTTGAGAAAGTATTCGCCCGTTTCGGCGAATCGCAGGTAACGCTTCCCGATGTATTCGAGTCGCCCTTTTGCGCGCATGTCGCGCCCGGTCTTGTCGCTCTCGGCCACGACGAACGAACCGGTCGCGTAGTCGAAGTAACCGGCGCTTTTGCCGGCGGTGGGGTCGTCGGACACGGCCACGTTCTTGCCCGCGCGGAACGAGGCCTTATACGTCCACTTTCCGGTCCTGTCCGGTGCGAAGTGGACCTTCCACTTCTCGCCCGCCTCGGCGCCGGTGTTGGCCGCATCTCCGTCGGCGGACCAGTAGCCGGGAACGACGTACCCGACCCCGGATGAATGCGTGAAAGTAACGTTCAGGCGATAATCGGTGAACGGATTCGGCTCGGCCGACTCGCCGGTCTTCGGCCCGGTGAAGGTGATAGTGACCTTGTGTCACTTCATGGGTCGGGGCGAAACCGCCGGCCCGGCCGCCTGCGCCCAAGTCGCCACCGGCGCTAGCATAATCACCAGAAATGTCGCTTTGCGCATGCGTCTGCTTCTTTTACTTTGGCTCGATTTTTTCCATGCCGCCCATGTAGGGCCGAAGCGCCTTTGGGACGGTTATCGAGCCGTCGGCGTTCTGGTAAAGTTCCAGGATGGATATAAGAATCCGCGGGGATGCGATGACGGTGTTGTTCAGCGTGTGGCAGAATTGCAGGTTGCCGTCGTCATGACGGTAGCGGATGTTCAGCCGCCGGGCCTGGAAATCGCCGAACATGCTGGCGGAGTGCGTCTCGCCGTAACTTTCGCGCGACGGCATCCAGGTCTCGATGTCGAATTTCTTAATCTGCCCCTGCCCCAGGTCGCCCGTGCAGACGTTCACTACGCGGTAGGGCAGTTCCAGGGCATTTAACACATCCTCGGCGTTGGCGAGGATTTCGTAGTGATGTTCGACGGAGGCCTGCACGTCGTTGCGGCATAGGATGACCTGCTCGACCTTGTCGAAATAGTGGATGCGGTACAGCCCGTAGGTGTCCCGTCCGGCGGCGCCGGCCTCGCGCCGGAAGCACGTCGAGAAGGCGACGTATTTTTTCGGCAGTTCCTCGGCGGAGAGGATCTCGTCGCTGTGGTATGCGGTCACGGGCACCTCGGCGGTGCCGGCCAGGGCCTGGGCGTCGCGCTCGCAGATGTACGCCTGGTCGCGGAACAGCGGGAAGTATCCGGTGCCGCGCATGACGGCGTCGTTGACCAGCATGGGCACGTTGAGCAGCGTATATCCGCGGGCGACCATGCGGTCCATCGCCAGGCGCAGAAAGGCGTAATGCATAAGGGCGCCTGCGCCCTTGAGAATGTAGTTCCGCGAGCCGGACAGTTTCACGCCGCGGGCGATGTCGATTATGTCCAGCGCCTCGCCGAGTTCGACGTGGTCCTTCGGGCGGAAGTCGAACTTGCGCGGCTGGCCCACTCGCCGGACCTCGACGTTCTGGGAGTCGTCTTTTCCGACGGGCACGTCGGCGGCGGGCGGCGCTGCCACGCGAAGCATCAGGTCGTCGAACTTCGGCTGGTAAGTATCGAGCGTGTCCTGGAGTTCCTTGGCGCGGGCCTTGAGCCGGGACATTTCCTCGATGGCGTCCTGCTTCTGGTCGCCGGTCAGCGAGGCGATTTTTTTGCCCGCCTTGTTCTGGACGGTGCGGATGTCCTGGAGTTCCCTGCTCGCCTGGCGGAGGCGATTGTCGACCTCCAGCAGCGAGGGGATGTCGGCGTCGATGTTCTTGAGTCTGGCCGCCTCGATGAACCTGTCGGGATTGTCGCGAATCTGTTTTATGTCTATCATAATATTTCCGTCACAAATGCGGTCGGCAAACCGTTGCGGAAAATGAATTACACCCCAGACGGGATGATTTTTCAATGACCAATAAGCCATTGGTAAAACCAAATCCGCCGCTTATAATGACCCCACAGGGTTTATGAGGTCCAGGATACAGGTTATGCTTTCACGCCGTAATTTCCGAATAACAAGGTAACGGGAGACATGATGCGCAATCTGACCATGATTATGTTTGCGGCGATGGGTTCGATCCTGGGCGGCTGCGCCGTGACCGCTCCACAGAACACGCCGGTTCATGAGCAATACGAGGTTAACTCGGCCACGGGGTCCGGATACTGGTTATACGTGCCCAGCACGTACCGGCACACGCGTCCGGCGCCGCTTATCGTTTCATGCCACGGCACGCCCCCGTTCGACGTGTCCAATCATCACATACGCCAGTTGAAGATGCTGGGCGAGCAGAACGGATGCATCGTCGTGTGCCCGGAAGTGGTCGGCACCGACGGGGTCCTGGGCGACGGGCCCATGATGGCTATGCTGGAGAACGAAAGAAGGATAATGAGCATCATCTCGCTGCTGGGCTACCGATACAATATCGACATGAACAACATCATGCTGACAGGGTTTTCCGGGGGCGGATTCGCCGTATACTGGGTGGGAACCAGGCACCCGGACGTATTTTCGACCCTTGTGCTGCGAAGCTGCAACTTCTGCAGGTACAACCTTGACGGGTGGTACACGCCGGCGGCGGCGAAAATACCCGTGCTGATTTACTGGGGCTCGAACGATCCGGCGGCCATCAAACTTCAGTCCATGGACGGGGTGAAATACCTTCGCAGTCGGGGCTTCGTGGTGACCACCGACATCATTCCCGGCTCGGGACACGAGCGTCACCCGGAAGTGGCGGTGGCGTTTTTCCGCAGGCACTGGCGGACGCCGAAACCCTCATTGCCCACCGGGCGACGGTAACAGATGCGCCACAGATGCGCAGAGGACACACAGGACTTAAAAACCAAAAGATTAAAAACTTTTCCCATCTCTTAGTTCTCAGGTCCCAGTCAACGAATTAACGAGTTAACCAGTCAACCGGTTATTTCGGCATCACCAGCAGCAGGAAGATGAATCCGAACAGACCGACGGTCTCGGCAATGCCCATTGCGATGATGATGAAGACCAATCCCTTTCCTTCGCCTTCGGAGAGGGTGCGGCACCCGGCGGCGCCTATGACTCCCTGCATCCAGGCGCTGAAAAGTTCGGCCAGTCCGCCGGCAATTCCGATGCTCAGCAGCGCCCCGGCGTTGGCGGCCAGGATATCGGGGTCATAAACCGGACCGCTGAGTCCCACGAGCATCAGGATGAAGGCATAGATGGTCTGTGTCAGGGGCATGCCCAGCAGGATGATGTAGGAGAAGTTGAGCGGTTTACCGGCCTTGGCCTCTTTTGCCCATGCGCCTGCGGCGGCGCGTCCGGCGGCGCCGATGCCAAGCGCGCTGCCCAATCCGCCCAGACCCAGTGCAAGCGCCAGTCCCAGTTGTCCCATGAAAGGTTCCATAATCATTTACTCCTTGGCTTGACGTTTTCCAAACGGTTGATACGCGTAACCCGCCCACTGCACGCCGGCGTGGTTGGAGAACTCCAGCATGTTCAATCTCACGCCGTGCGCGAAGATGGCGATTATCGCCAGTCCGATGTTAAGCGCGTGTCCGAACAGGATAATAGGCGCCGCCGCCGCCCACAAGAACGGTGTAGGTCCGGCCAGCATGGCGCCCAGGTCGTTGAACGCCGAGGCGATGTAATAAGTCGCCAGACCAACCGCCATCAGGCGGATGTAACTCATCGTGTCGCCGAAGGCGTTTATCAGCGGAAGAAGCGAGCCCGCGAGTCCCAGACCGATACGCTTCAGCAGATTGCCGGAGGGATATCCGAAAAGCACCGCCAGAAGCAATCCCGCCGAGATGAGAACGACGCTGAGAATCGCAAGCGGGTCCGGCAACCGAAAATACTCCGGCACCCCCTTCTGGAACAGCATCCAGACCACTCCCAGCATACCCAGGATCACCAGCGTCCAACCCGCCTCCGACAGCGCCTTCTGCGAGGGAAAGTAGGCGACCATCTGACGCAGGTGCGCAGAGACAAGGTGCGTGGTGGCGATGAAGAAACTCACCTTCATGATGAGAAACTGGACGACCTTGGGGTCGGCTCTCCACAGCAGTCCGGCGGTCTTCATCAGACCGGCAACGCCGCTCATACCGGCAGCCGTCGCGTCTGCGGGGGTAAGCCCGAAATAATTCGCCGTCAGCACGCCCCAGACGAGCGTGCACGCACCGACGATCATGATGAGTTGCGTTTTGGTCTTTCCCGCCTTGCGGATCAGCGGCTTATATCCGATCACGGATATCAGCACGAAGATCAGCCCGTACCCGGCGTCGCCGATGAGCATGGCCGCGAACAGCGGAAGCGCGAACATGAAAAACGGCGACAGGTCGTATTCCCGATATCCCGGAAACGTGCCCAGCACGTCGAACAGGCCCTTCATGGGTCTTGCCCAGCGGGGATAGCGGATGAGCGTCGGGGGCTGTTCGTCTTTTTCGGGTTCGACGGCCTGGACGGCGACGTCCACGCCGGCGCCGGAGAGTTTATCCCCCAGGGCGGGCGCGTCGGCGGCGGGGACCCAGCCCTGGATGGCGATGAGTTCATCGCCCTCCAGGGCGCTGCGGGCGGCAATGGAATACTCGGACCGGCGGTCCAGTTTTTCCAGATGGGCGTGCAGGCGGTCTTTGAGCCCGGCAAGATGCCTGAGGCGTTTCTGGCCGCGGCTTAGCGTTTCTTCAATTTCCACCGCCTCGGCGCGCATGGTCGGGCGGTCCTGGGCGGGAAGCGGAATCTCCCTGGCGCGCGGCGGCATTTCAACCTCGACGCGACGATCGATGACGGCCACAAGGACATCCCTGCCCGGAAATTTGCCCAGTGCGTGGACGCACTCCGCGTTGATTTTATCGACGTCCGACGCGGCGACGGCGTAGAAACGGACCTCCACGCCCGCCTGCCGCAGTTGCTCGAACTGCTCGATTCTCACGTCGCCCCAGATTGCCTGCTGCTCGTGTCGGCGGTGCAGCGAGGCGAGCCGGTTCTGGAGTTCGGCATCGTGGCGCTGGATGTGCAGCACCTCTTCGGCCGCCTCGCGGGGCGAGACCTCCGGCGCGGCGTCCGTGGGTGTCACTCCGGACAGCACCTGCAGCGCCCGTCGCGTGCGATCGATGTCGGCGACGGTTTCCTCCTCGGCCACGGCGCGCGACGGCTCAACCGGCGCGATGTGCACCACGCCCGCCTGCGCCAGGGCGTCCAGCAGCGCACGCCGGTCGCTCCTGCGGGCCACAACGTAGACTTTTCGCATCTCGACTATCATTGCATCAGGTTTCCTGCGCTGCGGGCTGCCAGGCCGCCGCCTTGCGCGCCTGTAGTTTGCTCTTGGCTATTTTCGACCGTCCCACCGCCGCGGTCATCTCGTCGCCCAGGTGAATCCGTATCCGTCGGATATTCTCGCGGCATTGGGGTATCATGACCTTCTCGAACAGGTTCACCCGCTGGATTATCCGCGTCAGTTCCATGTTCAGCAGGCGGCGTGCCTCGCCGAGCGTCTCGCATCGGACCTTGTGCTCGTTGAGTTCTCGCAGGTCGGCAAGGGCCTGGTCCACCCAGGGCGGGGTGCCGAACAGACTGTACCTGGCCTGGGAAAAATTCACGCCTCGGAACTGCGGCACGTTGACGCCGGCTACGTTCGTGCGCGTGGTGTTCACCTCGGCGGGCTCGGCCAACTTCTCGACGTTCACCCCGGCCTTGTCACGAGTTACGGGCCGGTACTGCTCGAAACGCCGCCTGGACCGGTCGAACTCGGACCGGGCGGCGAGGAGTTCCCTGTTCAAGTCGCGCAGCGTCAGCTGCAACTGCTGCTGCTTGAGTTTGAGCATCGGCAGGTACCGCTCGTAGCGCTCAAGCGCGTCACGCTGGTGACGAAGTTCGGGGCGAGTCAGTTTTATCTTTTTCTTTGCCAAAACAACTCCAAATCTCAGATTCAGCAATTACGCTTTGGCGACTTCTTTCGGCCAATGGGCGTCTATAATCTTCCGCCGTATGCCCGTTTCTTCGGGCGTGAAGCACTCGGCCAGTATGTCCCAGCATCGGTCCAGCGCCTCCAGCAGCGGGATGTTGACCCGCAGGTTCATTATCTGATCCTCGAACAACTGCCCGTACTTGAGCAACTTGTTGTCCCATGCGGACATTTCGAAACCCATGTCGCGTTTTTCTCGGCTTTCGCGGCACAGGGCGTACAACTGTATGCAGGCGTTCATAATCGCGCGGTGGTCGTCGCGGGTCTCGCCGTTGACCTGCTGTTTGAGCCGCGAGAGCGAACCGAACGGTTCGATCCACTGGTTGCGCAGGTAAAACTGCCCCTCGGTGATGTACCCGGTGTTGTCCGGCACGGGGTGGGTGACGTCGTCGCCGGGCATCGTCACGCAGGCAAGGACGGTCATCGTCCCGGCCCCGTCGAGGTCGACGGCCTTTTCGTACCGGCGCGCCATCTGCGTGTACAGGTCGCCGGGGTAGCCCCGGTTGGACGGTATCCGCTCCATTATGATGGCGATTTCCTTAAGCGCGTCGGCGAACGCGGTCATGTCGGTCAGCAGCACAAGGACCCGCTTGTTTTGCAGGGCGAACTGCTCGCCCACCGCCAGGCACAGGTCGGGCACCATCAGGCACTCCACGACGGGGTCGGCGGCGGTGTGGACGAACATTATGGTCCGCCCCAGCACGCCGCCCTCGGTGAACGTGTTTCGGAAGGTAAGGTAATCGTCGTGCCGCAGGCCCATGCCGCCGAACACGATGACGTCGGCGTCGGCCTGGAGACCCACCCGGGCGAGGACCTCGTTGTACGGCTCGCCGGGCACTGAGAACAAGGGCAACTTCTGCGACTCGACCAGCGAGTTGAAAACGTCGATCATGGGTATGCCGGTCTCGATCATCTTATCGGGGCGGCGTCGCTTGACGGGGTTCACCGGCGGCGAGCCGATGGGCACGGTGTCGTCGTCGACCTGGGAGCGGTTGTCGCGAGGCCGGCCCGAACCGTCGAATATCCGCCCGAACAGGTCGTCGCAGAACGGCACGTTCATGGGATGCCCGAGGAACCTGACGCGGTCGCCGGTGGACACCCCGCCGGTGCCGGCGAAGACCTGAAGCGAGACCTCCTCGCCGTCGAGGTGAATCACCTGCGCCAGCGACGGCGCCCGGCTGGTCGTTATAACCGCCAACTCCTCGTAACCCACGCCCTGGGCCTCGACCGTCACCACGTTGCCGGTTATACGCTTTATTTTGTCGTAGTATTTTCGCATGGCGATCTTCCTCAGTGACGAATCAAATCCGAATTACGAATGACGAAAATAAAATACCGCATCACTTCTTATCCTTTGGTGCAGGGCCGCCGCTGCTGGAATATCTTCGAGAACATCAGGTTCAATTCCTTTGCTTCGGACCATAGTTTGCGGGCTTTGGTCTTTAGTCCGTCATTCGTCATTCTTTCACGGTCGCTTTCTCTTGGGACTCTTGTCCTTCTTTTGCCTCTTCCTGTTGTCCGGTTCGCCCTTTATCGGCGATAAACTCGTCAATCTGCTTTAGAATCCGTGCGAACTCTTCGGCGTGGCGGTCCTCGGGGACCTCTTGGGGCACTTTTGCTTGGTCGCCCTTTTCCTCGTCGGGCTTTTCTTCCTCGACGCCGGCGGCCTTGGGGTTCCACGGCGCGTAGTTCCAGTTGCGGAACAGGTCGGTGGCGCGGACCATGACCTTCCGCGCGACGTCCTTGTCCTTAAAGCCGAAGTCCAGGTCCACCACCTCTAAGATCTTGTCGAACACGAATTTCTGCCGCTGGGCCGGCGAGGCGGCGTCGACCTTGTCGAAGGCGTTCTGCTGGAGGTACACGCTGTCGAAAAATTCCGACTTGAGCATCTCGGTGAAGTCCTCCACCGGGGTGCCCTCCTCGCCCACCACGGTCATCATCTGCTTGACCTCGCTTCCGCGCTGCAGCAGGTCCTTTATCTTTGCGACCTTTTCCGGCTCGATGATTCCGACGTACTGGCTCCAGGAGTCCAGCGGGTCGATGGCGGGGTAGCGCCGCGCGTCGGAGCGTTCGCGGCTCAGGCCGTGGAACGCCCCCACCACCTTCAGCGTGCCCTGCGTTACCGGCTCCTCAAAGTTGCCGCCCGCCGGCGAAACCGTTCCGCCAATGGTCAGCGACG
>CAYZPY010000072.1:0-12224 GCA_964480425.1 uncultured Planctomycetaceae bacterium | reverse complement strand
GAACTCGATCAGTTCCTGGACTTCTTCCTTGGCGTCCTCGATGCCGGCCACGTCCTTGAAAGTGACCTTCACGTGCTCCTTGTTCATCACCCTGTGGCGCGAGCGTCCGAAACTGCCCAGGAATCCCCCGCCGCTGGCGGCGGCGCCAAGCCGTCGGAACAGCAGGAACCATATCGCCAGGAACACCACGAACGTCAGCAGAAGGTGCGGAAGCAGCGACTGCCACCAACTTTCCTTCTCGTAATACGCCTTTGCGGGAAAATTGTGTTTCTCCAGGGCGGTGTCGAGTTTTTGCCTGAAATTGTCTTCGGCGGTGTAGTCGTACGTGACGAAGAATTTGCGGGTCTTTTCCTCTCCCAGTGCGGGAACGTCGTCCGAAAGGGCCCCTTCGATGCGGTCCGGGCTGACGATAATCTTGCCGGTAACCTGCCCGTTCTCGACGTAGTTCCAGAAATCGGCGGTGGGGATTTCCTTGCGCTGCTCGAACCCGCTGCCGAACATCGTAAAGAGCATCAGTCCCACGGCGATAATGATAACCCATCCCAGCAGCGAGCGGCTGAAGCGCTGCGGCGGCTGGGGCGGGGGCGTCTGGTCTGGCTTGCCAGGGTCCTGGTCGCGCTGGTTGTCGCGGTTGTTGTCGTCGTTCATGGCCATTAGTTAGTAAGTATTTATACGTCCCTTATCAATATTACATTCAATCGGTTCCAAATACCAGTCTGCTTAACCGCTAATTACGCCGATAGTCGAATCCCGGCGCGGAAGCGTCGGGTGGGGAATTTGATTGGAAGGTTAATTTCCAATCTCCGCTTACCGGTCCGCCTCCGGGTTCTGATTGGAATTCTTAACGGGCGACAGGCGCACCACGGCGCCGCCGGCAGGTGTGAGGGTGAATTTCAGCGAGTCGCCTTTTGTAATCGTCTTTTCGCTTCGCGACAGGTACGGGAGGTTGTCCACATCGTCGGTCAGAATCACGGCGAGGTAGCGTCCCTCCTGGAGGAAGTCCAGGTCGATGGTGAAGTCGCGTTTTTCGCCGGCGTTCATCACGCCGCAGAACCAGGTGTCGCCCTTTCGTCTGGCAAAGGCCGCCAGGCGCCCTATCTCGCTGCCGTCAAGCACGATTGTGCTGTCCCAGGTGGTCGGAAGCGAGCGGATGACGTCGGCGGCCCTGCTCTTCATGTAAAACCTCGGCTCGTCGAACCAGTGCGTGACCGGCGAGGTGAAGATGACGCACTTGGACAGTTCGCGGGCGCGCGTGCTGCGCTTGAGCCAGTGGGGATTGAATATGCAGGGCGTGTAATCGGCTGCCCCGGCGACGAACCGGGTAAACGGAAGGGCGGCGTCGTGTTGGGGCGGCGAATCGCTGCAGTAATGCTCCTGTCCGCGGACGGCCTCTCTTGTCATTTCGTGCGGATTGGTCCGCGCCCGCCCTGTGGGCTTGTTGCATCCGTGGAAGTTGACCATCAGTTGGTACTCGGCCGCACTGTCCAGCAGCGACTGGTAGTAGTTCACCACCCCCTCCGTGGCGGGCGGGAAAAAGTCTATCTTTACGCCCACGCAACCGGCGTCGGCGACCCGGGAGAAAAATTCCCGCCGCTCCTTTTGGTCCTTTAGATGCTTCGAGTGTTTCCACACCCACACGTCCACGCCGCGAGCGTCGGCGTAACGGACGACCTCGTCCAGATCGCACCACTTGTCGGACCACTTTTCCCACCCGGCGTCGATGAGCAAATATTCAAAACCGAGTTCGCCGGCGCCCCGGCAGAACTGCTTCTGCACCTGAGGCGTTTTTGTGCCGACCGTAAAGATCGACCACAGCGCCCGGCCGGGCTTTATCCACCTTGCGCGGGCGAGCTTCCCGGTGGGCGGCGCACAGAGATTTTTCACGGCGTCGCTGTTGACAAGCCCGTTAAGGTCCGGGGAGATTATCATCACGCGCCAGGGGGTGGTTATCTCGCCATTGTGCGAAAATCCCTTTCCGCGCGCGTGGCGGACGCACAGGACGTTCGGGCGCTCGAACCGCAGCGACATGTCGGAATAATCGATGAGGTCGCTCTCTGTGATGCAGGCGTATCCTGCCCGTCGGGGCAGCTCCAGCGTAATCGGCGGTCCTATTATCCGGTCGTCCCGGATTTTCGCCGGTTCGGCGGGTCGATACACTCCTTCGTAATTACCCGCGCGGTCCTGGAACCATGCGGTGCAGCCGCGGGGCAGGACCCACGCGGACGACTCGCGGTCAATCATGCGCCGGCCCGTGCCGCCAACCACGTAGCGGTACGCCACCGCATCGTCAAAAACGCGGAACTGCAACGTCCAGGCGCCGCCGCCGGGGGCGTGCCTCAGCGGGATGTCGGCCTGGTTGTAATGGTTTACGGCGGTGGAATGCGGGCCGCTGGTGGGGTAGGTTTCCCTGAATGACGACAGTTCGACCCGCCCGGGAGTCGCGCCCGACGACAGGTCGACGCCGTCCACGGTTATGCCCAGCGGCGAGGGCGCAAGGACGGGCTTTCCCTCGAATGTGACGCTGTAACTGATTGAGCCACTGGAGACGTCGACGTCGACGCGGATCGATTTATCGGGGGAAGTAATTTCGGGTATGTCGCTGTGCATGGATTCCGCCGCGCGTGGGTGCCCCCCTGCGGCAGGGGGGCTTTGCTTTCACCCGGGCTCCCACGGTTTTTCCATGTGCTCGACGATGCGCTTGGCGAGTTTGTTTATGACGTCCTCACTTCCCTGGAAGAAGTCCTGCCCCACGGGACAGCGGGGGATGTAGACGTCCGCCACGCGGAGGTTCGGCTGGGTGGCGATGATTTTGCCGGTTCGCTGGTTTTTCCACGTGAACGATACGGTGATGGTCAGCTCCAGCATTCGCGGTTCGCCCGTGTCGGGATTGGTGTTAAGCACCTGCTGGTGGATTTTTTCGATGGTGCCGGTCAGGACGGTGTCGGCGCGGTCGCGGGTGGATATCTTGTAGGGGGTGTCCTGCTGGATGCGCTTGACCACCGCCTCGGTCAGGCGTATCTCCAGTTCCCTTCGATAAACGTTCTTTTGGCGTGTGAACATGATCACCGCCACGCTGTTGACGTTCCGGGGATACATGCCGCCCAGTTGGTATCCGCATCCGCCGATAAGCACGGCGGACAGGACGACCAGGGGATACAAAAAGCGTTTCATTTTTACTCCCTGCTTTTTTGCCCGTCCGGCTGGCGTCCGTCGCCCGACGGGGCTGTTCGTGTGGCGGGTTGCGTGGATGATTTTACCTTGGCGCTTCTGGCGTCGTCTTTGGGGGGCTTGTCTTTTTCGCGCCGGAACAATCGCTTAATCGCCTCCAGGTGTCTGTTCGGCGGCGTTTTATGCTCCCGGGCGCCCTCGATGAGTTTGATGCTCTGTTCGGCGCGTCCGGCCCATTCCGTGTCGGGGTATTTTCGGATGATTTCCTTGTAGTAGAAGATGGATGCATGCTGCTTGTCGGTGCGTCGGTAGAAATCGGCGGTGGCGTAGATTTTTTTGGCCAGCGTGCTGTTGATGTTTTCTATCACCGCAGTCACGCGGGCTTCAACGGCGGATTCGGGCCAACGCTCGACGAACCATTCGAAACGCTGCTTGGCCTCGACCAGGGGCGTGTCCTCGTATTTTTCTCCGCGATACTGGAGGTACGACGCCCAGGCGGCGCGCAGGGCGGCGTGCTCGGCGCGGGGCGACTTGCCGTAGGATTCGATGAAACTGTCGTAGGCGGAAACGGCCTGTTCGTATTTTTCCTGCTTGTAGAAGTAGTCCGCCTTTCGCATCAGGGCCTTTTGTGCGATTTGCGAGGTGGGCTTGTGGGCGATGATTCTGCCCAGTATCGCCAGACCCTCCTGGTCGGCTTTGAAGCGGAATATTATCGCCACCCTGCGTTTGCGCCCGTTAAGGTAGGCATCGGCGATTTCGTATTCGTGCACCAGTGCGCGGCTGGAGTGTTTTCCGTTGGGGTACCGCGCCAGTTGTCTTTCGAACCATTCGAATGCGTCGTAGTAATCGCCGCGGGCCATTTCCGCGCGACCGCCCAGCAGCATGGCTTGCTGGCAGCGCTCGTCGTTGGGATATTTGGAGAGGAATTTTTCGGCGAGTTTTTCGGCTTTTTTGGGCTCGTTTTGGCGGAGGTACTTTCGCATCAGCGCGATTTCGCCGGCGGGGCTGCCCCTGGCGGGCTCCGCCAGGGGGACCCACTTGCCGTCTTTCCAGACGTATTGGGGTTCCTGCTGCTGGTCCTGGTCCGACAGCGCCGCCGCCGAAAGGAACCCCAGCACGCACGCCAGCATTATTCTTGTCGCGAGTTTCATTGGTTTATCACAGGTCCGCCGTGCCAGCGCACATTATAAACCCCCCGCCGACGCCTGCAAGGTTATCCGCCGGGCGATAATTTTCCCAGCACGAACCTGGTCGTTTTGGGCCTTTTGCCCATTTGCTCGGTGACGTGGTACGCCAGCAGGGAGTTGACCGCCCGGGCCTGTTTGGGCGGCAGTTTCACCCTTGTGCCCGCCTCTGCGGCAGAGAGGGCGGCGATACCCGCCATGGCGGCGCCGTCGAGGCGGTATTTTTCTCCCGCCGACGCCTCGCAAATTTCGCAGAGCAGCCCCCCGGCGCGCGAGGAGAAATACGCCTCCCTTGCGCCGGTGAGGCGCCGCCCGCACTCGGCGCATGATTTCAAATCGCCCAGCAGTCCCGCGTGCCGCAGCAGGCGCCACTGGAAATACGCCAGAACCGCCCCGGTCTCCACGTCCTGTCCGCCCAGCCGCGCCAGCGTGTTGTGCAACAGGTCGAAAACCTCCGGGTGCGGGTCGGCCTGGGGAAGCATCATCCCCACCAACTCGATGGCGTACAGCGCGGCGTTCAACCGCTGCCAATCGCTCCTGAGCAGGCCGTGGAATTCGGTCTGGGAGAATTCCACCAGCGTTCCAAGCGTCCGTCCGGTGTCCTTTTCGCGACCCGTGGTGAACACCAGGTCGCCCTCGACGAGCAGGTCCAGCGCGCCGCCGGTTTTGCTCCTGGGGCGCTTGGCGCCCTTGGCTATGACGCGCACCACGCCCGATGAGCGGCTCATAAAGTGCGCCACCTGCGAAGTCTCGCTGTAATCGGTGACGTTTATGCAGATTGCCTTGTCGCGCTGGGGCATTGGTAGTGGCCGAAGAGACACTGAGGCACGGAGATAATTATTTTAAAAGACAAATAAGCAACCGTTGATTAAATCACCCATCGATTTCACAGACGGGTAATCGAATACTCAGAAAATTATATCTCTGTGTTCCCGGTGTCTCTGCGGGTTAACTTTTGCCTTCCTCGTGGTAGTCTTTTATCCGCCGCACGCGGATGTTTTTGATTTTCCGTTCGTCGGCGTCGAGGATGGTGAACCTGGCGCCGTGGGTTTCCAGGACCTCCTGGGGTTTTGGCACGTATCCCAGTTCGGAGAAGACGAATCCCGCAACGGTGTCATAGTGTTCGTCCTCGGGGATTCTCAACTCCATGGCCTCGTTGAGGTCGTCTATGTACATTCTCCCGTCGACCTCGGCGGTGCGCGCGTCGATCCTGTTCATCAGGACGGGTTCGGCGCGGTCGTATTCGTCGGTTATCTCTCCGACGATTTCCTCCAGCACGTCCTCGATGGTGACCACCCCGGCCGTGCCGCCGTATTCGTCCAGAACGACCGCGATGTGAACCTTACGCGCCTTGAACTCGCGCAGAAGGTCGTCCAGCGGTTTGGTCTCGGGCACGAAGTAGCACTTCCGCATAATTTGGCGGACGATCGGCTGGTCGTGCTGGCGGTAGTAGCGCAGCATGTCCTTTGCGTAGAGCACGCCCACGACGTTGTCCAGGTCGCCCTGGTAGACGGGCACTCGGGTGTGCCCGGCCTGGATTATCCTGCCGCACGCATCCTCCCAGGACATCTCCGCCGGAAGGGCGAACACGTCCGTTCGTGGCGTCATGATTTCACCGGCGCGGGTCTCGCCGAACTCGATGACCGACTTGATCATCCTGACTTCTTCGGCGTCCACGGCGCCCTCGGCGCGTCCCTCGCTGGCGGCGTGGAGGATTTCCTGCTTGGCGGAACGGCCGTTCTCGCCCTGGTCGTCCACGCCCAGCATCCGACGCACAGGCACCTGCACCGTGCTCATCGCCTTAACGATCGGATATAGAACGTAGCGGAAAATCATCAGCACCGGTCCGACGTGAAAAATTATCCGCTCGCCCCGGTGCAGCGCCCAGGAGTACGGCACGGCCAGTCCGACGATGGCGATAATCATCGCCGCGACCCCGGCGGCCAGTATGGTCCCGCCCGCGCCCCAGTCCGACGTGCCGAACAGGCGCAGGGACGTAATCACCAGCGCCAGGTTAGACGCCGACCAGCAGAACCACGCCGTGAGGCGAAGGTCGCCGATGAAGGTCTCTATGCGGTGCAGCCGGCGGAGTTTGTCTTCCCCGCGCGGGGGGCGCTCCATGTGAGGCCGGCGGTAAACGCCCATGGTGTATCCCGCCAGGGCGAAAAATCCCGACGCCGCCGAAAATACAAGCAATAACAGGATCATCAGGTTCACTATCAACACTCGCCCCCGCCGCCGGCGTTCGTTTGACCCCCGCGCCGGGAACGGAAAAATTCCGTCAGAATCGCACCGCACGCCTCGGCCCGCACGCCGGAGATAATCCGGGGGCGATGATTCAACCGCTCGTCGCCGCATATATTATAGAGGGTTTCCACGGCGCCCGCCTTTGGGTCGGCAGCGCCGTAAACCAGACGTCCCAGGCGCGCAAGCACGATCGCCCCTGCGCACATGCAGCAGGGCTCCAGCGTGACTGCAATGGTGCAGTCGAGGAGGCGCGCATCGCCGATTTGCCCCGCCGCGGCGCGCAGGACCAGCATCTCAGCGTGGGCCGTGGGGTCACAAAGGGTGATAGTGCGGTTATGCTCGGCGGCGATTATCCGACCCTCACGCGCGATTACCGCCCCTACGGGTACCTCGCCGTCCCGCCCGGCCTGATGCGCCTGGGCCAGCGCCCGGTCCATCAATAAGTCGTATTCTTCGCTGTCGTCCTGGTTCATCGCAGTGAATAAAGAAGAATAACCTCCCGAACGTGCCCGGTCAAATCAGCGCCGCGTGCTTAATCCCCGAGCCGGTTTAGAATTTGCGCCGCGGCGGACTTGGGGTTCTCGGCTGTGCAGATGGCGGAACTTACTGCCAGGCACTTGGCGCCTGCGGCGATGACTTCGGCGGCGTTGGCGGCGTTGATTCCGCCAACCGCGACCACCGGAAGAGCGATTTTCTCGACGACCTGCCGCACCATCTCCACGCCCACCGGCTCGCCGGCGTCCTTGGTGGTGGTGGGGAACACCGGACCGATGGCGACGTAATCGGCGCCTTCGTTGACGGCGGCGACTGCCTGGGCGGGGGTGTGCGTGCTCTTGCCCACAATCGCCCCGGGACGAAGCAGGCGACGAGCGTCGGCAACGGGAAGATCCCTCTGACCCAGGTGCACGCCGTCGGCGCCGACGATGGCGGCAATGTCCGGGCGGTCGTTGACGATGAACAGGCGATTGGTCTCGTCGGTAAGTTCGCGCAACTCCGCCGCCATGGCCAGAAGAATGTTGTCCGAGACGTCCTTCTGCCTCAGTTGAATGGCGTCGGCGCCGCCAGCGATCGCCCCGCGGGCGGTCTGTCGGATGCTCTTGGCCGATCCGGACCGCTCGAAACTCGAGATAATCACGTACAGGCGAACGTCGTCGAACCGCAGGCCCACGTTGATCCGCCCGGTGAGGCGCTGCTCGAGCGTGTAGGCGTCGTAGCGCATGCGCTCCAGTTTGCGGGTCCGAGAGGGGCACACGACCTTGCTGTATTCCTCGATGGTCCGCAGCGATTCGGTCATGCGTTTGCAGGCGGCCACGGCGACGTCCTGCAGGTCTTTGCGCACCGACTCGGTGGGGCTGGTTATCTCGGCGCCGATGTCGCTTGCGGTGTCGCGTGCGGCGACGAGCTCTCCGGCGGGCATGTCCTTGAGCACCTCGGCGATTTCGCTGCGGAGATTCTTGGCCATGGCGGTTATCGCAGGGTCGTTCACCGCGAAACGCCCGCAGTCTTCGCATACGCGCAGCGCCTCGCGGGCGCGATTGAAGTTGGCATCCAGGACGCGATAAATCTCTTTCATGGCTGTTTATCTAACTGAATTATTTAACCACGGAGAATACAGAGCATACAGATTATTTCATTTTATTATTTTTAATTCTAAGTTGTCCGTTCACGGACGCAAAACAATCCTGCGCTATCTGTTGACATCCGTCACAACCACTTTTTTGTATTAAAAGAGTTTTCTGTGACCTTTGTGATTTATGAAGCACCCGCCGGCAGGGGGAACTGCCCGCATAACTCTTCCACCTCGCCGCGCACGCGAGATATTACATCCTCGTCGCCGCGGGATGAAATAATTTTGTCTATCCATCCTGCGATAATTTTCATGTGCCCGACGTTCAGTCCGCGGGTGGTGAGCGCCGGAGTGCCCAGTCGGATTCCCGACGCTTTCAGCGGGGGACGCGGGTCGAACGGAATAACGTTGTGGTTGGTCACGATCCCCCCGGCGGCGAGCCACCCGGCGACGGTGACGCCGTCGAAGTCCTCGACGCGAGAGCGAAGGTCTATCAGCAGCAGGTGATTGTCCGTCCCCCCCGAGACGAGCCGCCACCCGCGAGCCATGAGCGCCTCTGCCAGGGCGCGAGCGTTTGCCACGATGGCGGCGGCGTAATCCTTGAAATCCTCCCGCAGCGCCTCGGACAACGCAACCGCCTTGGCGGCGATGACGTGCATCAGCGGTCCGCCCTGGATGCCGGGGAACACGGCGCGGTCTATGGCGCCGGCCCAGGAGCGGTCGCAAAGAACCAGCCCCCCGCGCGGGCCGCGAAGCGTCTTGTGAGTGGACGTCGTTACGAACTGGGCCCTGCCGACCGGACTGGGATGAACCCCGCCGGCGATCAGACCCGCTATGTGCGCCACGTCGGCCATCAGCATGCAGTCCGCCCGTTTGGCTATGTCGGCGTAAACGTCGAAATCTATCTTTCGCGGATACGACGAGGCGCCCACCACGATAAGGTCCGGGCGCTCCTTGAGCGCGATGTCCGCCACGACCTGCGGGTCGAGCGTCTCGGTGTCGCGGTTGACGCCGTATTTGACCACTTCGAAAAATGTCCCCGAGAAGTTTATCGAGTGCCCGTGGGACAGATGTCCCCCGTGGGACAGGTCCATCGCCAGTATTTTCGAGGCGTTTTTCAGCGCCGCCATGTAGACCGCCAGGTTCGCGCTGGTTCCGCTGTGCGGCTGGACGTTTGCGTGTTCGGCCCCGAAAACCCCCATGGCGCGGTCAACCGCCGTCTGCTCGATGAGGTCGACGACCTCGCAGCCGTAGTAGCAACGCTTGCGGGGGTAGCCCTCGGCGTACTTGTCGGTCAGGACGCTGCCCATTGCCTCCAGGACCGACGCAGAGGCGTGGTTCTCCGAGGCGATCAGGTCCAGCGTGGTGGACTGGCGTTTGAATTCGGCCCGGATTAACTCGCTTATGTCCCGGTCTTGCGCCGACGGCTTGCTCAACTTTGGTCTCCTGCTGGTTATGGAATTTCGCCTTGCCCGACGAATCGCGCGGGAAGTACGATATAAAACGCCAATACGCCGCGGCGGTCAAGTGTGAAATTCCCGACGAGACCCCGCAATTCTGCCAAACCGGCCCGACGGACGCACACTCTCAGCCGATATGGCATAAATATACGCGCGATAAAATGATTAAGGCCTTGAAAATAAACAACTTCTTATCATGGCACGGATGTTGCAACACAATAACGACGGTATATGTCCTGACTTTTATTCATTATACAGGCGTCATTAATGCGCGATTTTGGATAACTTCAGCGAATGCATAAAATTATTCCGGAAGGAAGGTAAAAGGATATGGCTTCGAAAAAGATAATCGGAATAGACCTGGGAACGACCAACAGCGTGGTAGCGGTGCGCGAAGGAAACGAGACGAAGGTCCTTATAAACCAGCAGGGAAGCAGGATAACCCCATCGGTTGTCGCCTTCACCGACAAGGACCAGCGCCTGGTGGGCCAGCCCGCAAAGCACCAGCAGGTCACCAATCCCAAAAACACAGTTTATTCCATCAAGCGGTTCATGGGCCGGCGACACAAGGAAGTAGCCGAGGAAGAAAAGCAGGTGCCATTTGAAATCATCGGCGGGCCCGAGGAACTGGTTAAGGTCAATGTCCGCGGCAAGGACTACACACCCCAGGAGATCTCGGCCATGATCTTGCAGGACCTCAAGAAAACTGCCGAAGACTACCTGGGTCAGGAGGTGGACCGCGCGGTGGTGACGGTGCCTGCCTACTTTAACGACTCCCAGCGCACCGCCACCAAGGAGGCCGGCGAAATAGCGGGCTTCAAGGTCGAGAGGATCATCAACGAGCCCACCGCCGCCGCGCTTGCCTACGGACTGGACTCCAAGAAAAACGAAAAGGTCGCCGTGTTCGACTTCGGCGGCGGAACGTTCGACATATCCATCCTGGACATCGGCGACAACGTCTTCGAGGTGCTCTCGACTTCCGGCGACACGCACCTGGGCGGCGACGACCTGGACGAAATCCTCATCAACCACATCGCCGACGAATTCAAGAAGACCGAGGGCATCAACCTCCGCAGCGACGCCATGGCGCTTCAGCGTCTAAAGGAGGCCGCCGAGAAGGCAAAGTGCGAACTGTCCACCGCAATGGAGACCAACATTAACCTTCCGTTCATCACCGCAACCCAGGACGGGCCCAAGCACCTGACCATGACGCTCCCCCGCGCGAAGTTCGAGCAACTGGGCGAGCCGATTTTCGACCGCCTGCGCGGGCCGTGCAAAAACGCGCTTTCGGACGCCGGTCTCTCGACCGGCGAGGTGGACGAGGTGATACTCGTGGGCGGCTCCACGCGGATTCCAAAGGTCCGCCAAATCACCAAGGAAATCTTCGGCAAGGAGCCCAACAAGTCCGTCAACCCGGACGAGGCAGTCGCGCTGGGAGCCGCCATCCAGGGAAGCATACTTGCCGGCGAGGTCGAGGAGCAGATGGTCCTGCTGGACGTAACGCCCCTGTCGCTGGGCGTCGAGACGCTCGGCGGGGTGATGACGAAACTCATCGAGCGCAACACCACCATCCCCTGCGAGAAGAAGGAGACGTTCTCCACCGCAGCCGACAACCAGACCGAGGTCACCATCCACGTGCTTCAGGGCGAGCGCGAGTTCGCCAACGACAACCGCACGCTTGGGCGGTTCAACCTCACGGGAATCCCCCCCGCCCCGCGGGGCGTCCCGCAGATCGAGGTTGCATTCAAGATCGACGCCAACGGCATACTGAACGTATCTGCCAAGGATTTGGACACGGGCAAGGAACAGTCCATCGAGATCAAGGGCACCAGCGGGCTGAGCGAGGAAGAGGTCGATCGGATGAAGAAGGACGCCGAATCGCACGCCGAAGAGGACAAGAAGCGCCGCGAACTGGTGGACCTCAAGAACCAGGCCGACCAGATGGTCCACCAGATAGAAAAGATGCTCGACGAGCAGGGCAAAAAGGTTTCCGCCGAGGACCGCAGCAACATAGAATCGGCCCTTGGTAACCTCAAGGAGGCCGCGCAGGGAGACGACGCACAGGCCATCAAAAAAGCCATGGAAAACGTCGAGAAATCCTCCCACAAGGTCGCACAGGCAATGTACCAGCAGGCCGGACAGCAGCAACAGGCCGCACCGGGTGCACAACAGGGCGGCGGCGAGACCGCCGAACAGAAGAAAGAAGGAAAAAAAGGCGAAGATGAAGACGTCATAGAGGCAGAGTACGATGTCGAAGAATAGCAAGAAAAATTAAAACTTAAAGCCGGAAACTAAAAGCGGCGTGACTGGCGCGCGGGCGTCGGACACGCCGCTCTTTTTTACCTCAGTGGGTTCGAACCCTGCCCTCATTCAGATGCATGAGTTAAGTCATACGCACCACGGAATTCGGGCGTGCGGACACGATGGTCCCGGGTGAAAAACTTTACCCCGTACAGAGGCATAGCCGTGCAAATTGTAGGTAATATCTTGTATTTTAGAAGGATATGTGATTTCAGAATATTGTAAAATTGTTAATATATTTTTAAGAGCCAATTGCTTTGTCTGTAAATGATTGTCGTAAGTAGACGTGAAAAAACT
>CAYZPY010000071.1:0-12359 GCA_964480425.1 uncultured Planctomycetaceae bacterium | reverse complement strand
GCGGGCTGCGATTGAAAACGCCGGAACGGACGAGGCCGCCGCCGCGGCGCCGGCGAACTTCAAAAACGCGCGTCGGTCAATCTGCTTTGTGTCCATCTGTTATTCCTTTTTATCTTTATTAAACGCGATTTCCCGTTACATGATAATTATAAATCAATCCTTCCCAATGGCCACATCCATTTGTCGCCTTTCGGCGATGTCATTCTTTGACCGTGAATTTCCATACGTTGCCCTTTACGACTTTGCCGTTTCCCATTGCATCCACGCGCCAGTAGTAGGTTTGCCCGGGGATCAGTTCGCCCGGCGAGAAGATGTTGCCCCCGGTCAGCACGGCGCGCCTTGCGAGTTTATCCGCGGACTGGCCGAAATATACCACGTGCGACTTCGCGCCGTATCCTCCCAGGAACATCAGGTCGGCGTCGGGGCGGACGGTCCTTGAGCCGTCGGGCGGAACCGGCGTCGAGGCGTGAGGATGCCGAAAACCGGGTATCCAGTACGTCTTTGCACCGTATTCATACGCCCCGATGTCCGGCGCTTTACCTACATATTTGCCCTCACCGGCGATGGGAGTTTTCTTCCAGGGCACGTCCCGGGCAGTGACGACGTATCCGGCGTCGACGAGTTTGCTGTTCTTTTTCGGCCTGAAATCCAGATTTTCGACGTCCCGCAACTGCGAGGCCACGTCGTCGACGAAATTGTTCTTCATGATCGAAAGGACCTTCGGCTGCTCCCTGTTTCCGGTCGTAAAGGCGGTAACGGCGTTGTTGGCCACGAAAGTGTTCCTGTTCGTGCTCGCCCACACTTTGAGGTCAAAAAGCATGACGCCTTTTCCCTTGCTCAGCAGGATGTTGTTGTGAAACAGGTGCTCGTTGCCCTTGAGCGCGTATCCGCCGGGGGTGTTCCAGGACACGTTGTAACTCATCTCGCCGTGAAGATTCGGTTTTTCGGGATATTTTCCCGCGTCGAATCGGAAGGACCGCTTAAGATGGTCGTGCGACCAGTTGTACCGGTAGATCATCGGATCCCGCCCGCCGGACTGTATCGCCGAACCGTCGTACTGAAGCCCCCCGAAGCGGGCAATGTTGTTCAACTCGTATATCGTTTCTCCCTGCCCCTTTATGCCCACCGACGCCCCAACGTCGTTGATGGTGACGCGCCTCACCAGGTCACAGTCGTCGAGACTTATGCTTCGGGAGTCGTGGCCCAGGCAGGAATACTGGGTTCGGTAAACCAGAATGTTATCCACCACGGCGCCATCGCTTCGAACCTCCAGGGCGTTGCCGTCCAGATACGAAAACGCACAGTTAACCACGCGGTTGCCGAATCCCGAATTGCCGCGACTTCCGCTGTTTACAACGCGCGCCGTGGCCGGCATGTCGAAGTTGCTCAGGGCGAACTTGTTATAGGACGAAAACTTCAACGTGCAGTCCCGCACGGTCGTGTCTCTACATTCGCTTACCAGGAACGCCGAACCGATAAAATCGAAGTCCTTCAACACAACGTGCTGGCAGTTTTTGAGTGTAATCGCGTAGTCCCTGCGCTTGACGCGGGTCTTGCCGGGTCGGGGCATTTTGCCGTCGGGGCTAATGAAATACAGCGTTCGGGTCGGCTTGTGGTACCACCATTCCTCTGGCCTGTCCAGGGCGGCAAGTCCTTCGAGCATGTAGTGGATTCCGGCGTGCCTGCTGCGTGAAAGGACGCTCGGCCTGTCCCATCTTACGTGGTGGTGCATGAAATCGATTGCCTCTTCGCGCAGGCCTTTGCTTCCGTTGAAATCCTTGTCCCACCTGAAATGGTTCTCACCGGCGGCATGTTCGGTGATGCGTGCGGCGTAGTTGCACCATGCGTGATTCATAATCACCACCCCGCCTGTGAAATCTAGCCCCGTCTGGGCCAGTGTCTCCTTGTTCAGGTCCGCGTACTTGTCGCGGTCGTAATCAACCCAGGTCGAGGCCTCCTCAACCGCCCGGCGGGTCGGGGCCGCGTCGTAAAACTCGCCTATCCTGCTTTCCTCGCTCGCCCGGCGAAGAACCTTGCTCCTGTCCAGGCGGAACTCGGCGTCCCAGGTGCACTCGGGCCAGCGGGCGGAGGTCATCAGTTTCCCGTCGTAAATAAGGGCGTAGGCGTCGCTTTTGAGTTTGGCGCAGTAAAGTTCGCCCTGCATCCGCTTCCACTGTGCCCGCTGGATAAGTTTACCCTGGGGCGAATCGGGCGTTACGCGCGTCCAGGGCCCGCGCACATGGTCGGTGCCGTCCAGGATAACCTTCTCTCGCGGGTATGCCGCGATGGTGATCGGCTCCTGCTCCGTGCCGGAAAGGTTGCGGATGACGGCCGGGGTTTGATACCGTCCCGCCCGAAGATACAGCGTGTCGCCGGGTTTCAATCTCGCCGCGCCGCGGGCTATCGTAGCCAGCGGACGGGTCTTGTCCCCCGGACTGGCGTCGTTGCCGCCCGGCGCGACGTAATAATTCCTGCCCGACGCAAAATTAGCCCCTGCCGAAATTAAAAACACGATCACTACAATTGTCTTTTTCATTCTTACTTCTCCTTGTCTTGTACTGCGACATGTATTTAACAACCCTTCCCCCCGCCACGGAACGCGAAAAATAAGCGAAGGTCGAAAATGCCGCCTGCGAGAATGGCCGAATCGGCGATGCCGGTGTAGAAGCAGGTGGCGCGGACGGCGTGTCCGACGGCGTCGGTCATCTCCACGACCGGACGGTGCGCCTGGTCGTACTTTTTCCCTGCCCGGCAGGGAGGGATCGCGTTTGCACGTGCAGGTGCCGTTTATTTTTCCCACAGTTCCACGCCGTTGACGTACGGGTGGCGCATCTGGCCGTAGGACTCGACGACCACCGCTATTTCGCCGTCGTCGGCGTAGACCTCGGCGGGCACGTCCAGCACGTGGATACAAGGCCGTCTTGGCTTATCGTTCCGGCAGTAGTACCGCTTCGCGCCGTCAATCTCGATTTTCTGGGAATACCGGTCGAATATGTACGTAACCAGGCGATACTTTTTCGACGCCTTCAGATTTTTGTAGTTAATTTTAATAACGCCGCCCCTGACGCGCCCGGTGAACATTTTGCCGGCGTCGTCGGGCGCTCCGCGTCGCTTGTCGTCGCTCCACTTGAAGTTGGTAACGTGCGGATACTCGCCCTTTACGCCGCAGTTGTCGGCGGCGACTTTATTCCAGCCGGACATTTGGGCGGACAGTTCCTTCGGAGATAAAATCGGTTGCTTCGGTGCCAGGTTTGCCTGCTGCTGTGAGATGATTTTGTTCCACTGCATCCAGTTAAGTTCGTCGCGCAGCGCCTGTACGGCCTGCCAGCCGTGGCGGTCCTCCAGTTGCTTCTCGTAGAGACTCCGCGGGTCCACGGTCAGCGCCGGGGAGATCCAGATTACCCTGCTGACGTCCGGGCCGTATGGCTTGTCACCCTTTTGCGGAACGGCGTCCAGGTGTCGGAAGCACCCCGCCGCCCAGGTGACGCCGCGGTCCTCGTCCGGGTCTACCGGCGTTACCTTCAGGTCGCGGCAGGCGGAGTTCCAGTAAACGCCGGTCTGTCCCTTGTCCGGGCCGGAAACTTCGGCAGGTGCGATGTTGCCGATTACATTGTCGTACAGAAAACCGTTTCCGTCCGGGCACAGCCGTTCGCCGTTGCGCATGGCGTCGTTCGAGCGGCAGTCCACGTATGCCTTCGCGCCCGGTCCGCGACCCACGCTGAAGCCCAGATGGTAGTTCGCCGACGACGAGCGGAATACCAGCACGTCGCCGGACTCGAGGTGGTATCCGATTCGCTTCATGTCGAAACCGTCGTAGGCGTCGCCCATGAGCAGGGGCAGGCGCACGTCCTTGATGGTCAAGCCGTCGGCTTTTTCCACGGAGATGCCGGTCTTGTAGAAACCGAACGCCACTGCGTTGCGCACCCAGCAGTCGCGGACGCCGTTTATTTCAATCGCCCGCCCGGCGTGGTCGGGATTGTCCTTTTCGCCTTTTGCCATCGTATACTTGCGCTCGAACTTGCCGATTTTTTTGCTGGTGAAGGCGGGCCTCTTGCCGGACAGCAGATAGATGTTTTCGATGCCGCAATCGGAAGCGACGGACATGCGTATCATGACCGTGTCGGGCATGCCCGCGCCCGAAGGCGCAGCCAGGACGGCGCTGCGGCCGTATATGTATCCGTCGCCGCGCAGAACCACGCCGTCGGCGGATAGATTCAGCGTTCCGTGAACGTTAAATCGCCCGCCCGCAAGCAGTACGGCGCCGCGCATGTTGTTGGGGTCTTTGGGCATTTTGGACACCTTGTCTATGGCTGCCTGTATGCGGGACGTGTCGTCCTTCGAGCCGGGCGAGGGGGTGAGAATAATCTTCGCCTCGGTCATGGGTATTTCACCCGCCCCGTTCTTGTATCCCGCCTTGGAAAAATCGGGCATCCTGTGCCCGTCGGCGGGCTTGTACCGGAGTTCGCAGCAGTGCGGGTCCACCTTGACGTACCGGACCGGGTTGTAATGCGGGGTGACGAAGATGTCCTCGTTGAGTCGCCGGTCCGCCTCGAGCGGTTCGGGCCGCCAGTAAGTCGCCGCGGCGGTTTTGTAGTTCACCTGCATGCGGTTGTTTTTGACGGCCTGTGGGCCCAGGCGCTCCCTCAGCTGCGCCTCGTAGAGACTTGACGGTTCGACGGGCCGGCCTACCGAGTCCCACACGGCCCGTCCTGCCAATGGGCCCTTGCCCAGCACGATGGGACCCTTGTATCGCCACCAGGTGCGGTCGGTTTGGTACGGGTCGTTGTCGTAGCACCCGATGCCCCACTTGTATCCGGTGGGCGGGCAATACAGCGGGGGGGTCGAGACGACCAGCGGGGTCTTTTCGACGCCGTGATTCCAGTAGACCACGTTCATGTCGCGCCAGTATCCCCCGCCGCGCGAGCCGGACTGCATTGCCGCGGTCGAGCGGTCGTAGAGCAGCCCGTGCATGTACCTCTGGTGCGAGCCGCCTGCGCCGTGATCGTTTACGCTGGTGCAGTCGAGGATGACCTTAGGCGGCAGGCCCACGGTGTAGTTGAAGTTGTGCCGGCAACCGTCGGTGTGGCAGCGCTGGATGAGCGTGTAATCGCCGCTGATGTTGAATCCCGCGCGGGCGACGTACCGTGCGGATTCGTAATACTTGCCGTCCGGATTGTGCACCTGCGAGTCCTGAATGGTGATGTAACTGCACCGCCCGCTCTTGACGCCGTTGTTGTAGCAGTCGCGCACCACCACGTCGCGCACCCACGAGTCGCGGACGCTGTTGATTTCCAGCCCCCAGGAGCGGTGATTCAGCGGGTCGATGGTGTCGGTAACTTGCCTTGTTTCGCCGTTGAACCAGTCCCACGTTTGCCCGCCCCAGAACCAGTCACCGCCGATCTTTTTTTCGTAGGTCTTCTCGACGGGCGTCCAGGCGGCGCGAATTACCAGGTTCTCCACGCCGCACTGGGATATTCGATGGTCCGGCTCCGGCATATATTTTGTAAGCGTTCCGGCGCCGCCGCCTGGCTTGTCGTCGAACGCTTCGGACATCGGCGCCCAGACGTTGGTGTCGAAGTGGACGGTGTCGCCCCGAATTCCGGTAATGCGAGCGCCCTCGCATCCGCCGCCGGTGCTGGTGACGTACTGGCCCCGCTCGGCGTAGGGGCGCCGTCCGGCTGGGCGTTCCATATCGGGCACGGGCGGTTGGCCATGTTCCGCCGGGCGTTTTTAGGCCCCTGGAGTTTGATGTAGTCGCCGACGGACAGGCCCTCGGTGCTTTCCACGCGGACCGACGTGGCGCCGATCGGTACGTATTTATCGGTAATCCGCACGCTGGTTATATTTTTCTTTCCTCTGCCCTTCTTTTCGTGCGCTTCGGTCCGGTCCCTGCCGGAAACGGAAACAATCGGTCTGTCCGGATTGAAGTTCTCCATATCGCGCCAGTTTTTGGGGAACTCGGGGGCGAGCAGCACGGTTCCGTCGGGTCCGTTGCCCTGTCCCCGCAGAACCACTCCCCAGGCCGATATGCGCACCGTGCCCTCGATGCGGTATTTGCCCGCCTTTAGAAGCACGGCGCCGCGATGTCCGTTTTCGTCCGGCGGCTTGACCGAAACCCTGTCGATGGCCGCCTGTATGCGGGGCGTGTCGTCCTTGTCGTCGTTGTCCGGCGAGATGGTGGCCTTGACAGGAAGCAGCGGGATCGCCACGCCCCCGCCCATGTATCCGGCCTTTGAGAAATTCGGTATCCGGTTGCCCCAGCGGTCCACGGGCTGGTAGACCAATTTCCCGTCCGGGCCGGGGTACGCCCATTTGCTGTGCGCGGCGGCGTGGAGCGCCCCGTCCAATGCGAGGTTAAAGACGGTTAATGCGGTGCAGATTCTTAAAATATTCCTGGCGTTCATTGTGTTTCCTTATCGTTTGGGGTGATGAATAATTCCAGGGTCCGGCGCCGTCAGGGCCGCTCTATTGAATATCATTGTTTTACCGTGAATTTCCATAAATTACCTTTTTTGACTTTTCCCTAGCGGATAGCGTCCACGCGCCAGTAGTAGGTACGCCCGGATTGCGTCCGTCCCGGCGAGAAGATGTTCGTGTCGGTGAGGATCGCGCGTTTTTCGGGATTTGCATGGTGTGGTGATCTGTTTTCGACGCGCGATAATCGCCCTCGGGCGGGTTTTGCCCGCAATCGTATGGCCGCTCCGCCGGTTCTGATTGCGGCTTCGCCCGGCGGCGTCCGGCTGCATCGACAATGCCGCGGCATTGCCTGCTTCGCCGTCCTTGCCGGACTCGTCCTGGGCGACTGACATGACGACAATCTTTCTGCAAACTGCTCTATGTCTTAAATCTGCTTTGCCTTTTCTACAATTTCCCTGCGGTTGCTGTCCCAGATGGTCATCCCGGCCGCCTTTGGCTTAGGCCCGCCTAAGATGATACTAAAGACCAGACCCACGACGACCACGATTATGTGACTGAATATACCGATGGTCAGCGCCTGGTAGGGATAGTCCATCCACCCGCCCAGTTCAAGGGCGGGTTCGTTTCCGAACAGCGGCAGTTTTACCGCAGTCAGCGCCGCCCATATCGAGAACAGCACACAGGCAATAATTCCAACGTACGCCCCTCTTGCGGTAGCGCGCCTGAAAAGCAGACCCAGTGCGAACAGGCCTAACAGACCACCGGTCGCTATCGAAAACAATTCGACCATTGTTTTAATGAAAGCCCCGATGCCGACCCACAAAAGGGACATCACGATCGACGTTATCCCGAATATAGCCACGGAAAACTTACCGACAAGCAGTTGCTGGAGGTCCGTTGATTTCGGTTTCAGTCGCGAATAATAGTCTTCGACGATTACCGTGCCCAGCGAGTTGAGGTCCGAGGCGAGGGACGACATTGCCGCAGCCGCCAGAGCCGAAAGTATTAGTCCCACCAGTCCCACCGGGAATTGGGTGGTGATAAAGTAGGGCATGATTTCGTCTGCGTTTGCCACTGCCTGGGGAGTTCCGCCCCGATGTTGATAAAACGCCCAGACCAGAGCGCCGATAATCCAGAAAAGCAGCCAGATTGGAAAGCACGCAGATGCGCCGACGTATGCTCCGCGCTTGGCCTGCTTGTCCGAGCGGGCCAGGAGGTACTTCTGGACCATGTGCTGATCGCAGGCGTAGCGCTGAACGGCCCATATCATCCCCGCCATGATATAAATCCACTGGTTGTTTGTCTTGAGACTGAACTTCCAGTCGCCCAGCGAGAATTTGCCCCCCTGCCAGGCGGTTTTCACCAGCTCCACGGGCGATTCCTCCGGCGCTATTAAAACCACCGCAAGTATAAGCACTCCCCCCCCGACCAGCATAAGCGCCTGGATAACGCTGACCCATACCACCGCCTCGATGCCCCCGAAGAACGTGTAGGCCAGCGTAATAAGCCCCAAAGCGAGGATGACCCACCATATTTCCCACCCGGTCAGGCCCGATACAGCAAGCGCCAGAAAAAAGAACGTCGCGCTGACGTCGACGATCCTGCTGAGGATAAACGCCGCACCACCGTACATCCTGGCCGGGTATCCGAAGCGCTTTTCGAGGTAGCCGTAGGCGGTCATCCGCAGCGTGTGTCGGTAAAACACCACGAGGTACTTTGCCACCAGCAGCATCATAATGGGAAGCATCAGGTGGTACAGCAGCAGGTACATGTGCTCATCGTAGACGCCGGCGGGGTGCCCGATGAACGTGGTGCTTCCGATCATCGTTCCCAGAAGCGCAAAGCCGACGACCCACCCGGGGACGTTGTGTCCGGCCAGGAAGTACTTCTCCGTGGACTTCTGTGCGCGGGAGAAATACAGGCCTACACCGGCCACCATAACCAGATACAGACCCATGACGACGTAGTCCAGCGGCACCATCGTGACCTTGGCGAGAATATGTTGCATGACGGTGGTTCCTTTCTTTTGCTACACGTTCAACACGCCGTCGGGCCAGCGGTAACTGCCCGGCTTGACGATAAGGTTGCGGTCCTGCCCGGCGCCCAGGCGCATCCGCACCACGCCCGGCGACAGTTCGCTCAAAATCTCAAAGTCGCTCCAACCCATGCGTTTAAGCACCGCCGACGCGGTCGCGCCGCCCTCGATAAGGATGTTTTGCGCGGGCCTTCGGCGCATCACGCGTTCCACCGCGTCGGCCATTGCCCGGCACAGTCGCTTTGAAGTTTCCACGTCGTTAACCACGGGTTTTCGCACGGCCATTATTGCACGTCCGCCGGCCAGTTCGCGACAAATTTTGTCGGCCCATTTTTCCAAGGCCTCGTCGTGCGGGGACTCGCCGTTGAATATCTCATCCGGCATCCGGCACACCGCCAGTCCCGCCCGCTCGGCGCGTGCGACGGTCCGCCGGCTGTAGTCGGACACGCTCCCGCAGACAAACAGCGCATCGTCCAGTGGCGGGACCCGTCCGCCCGGTCCGGGCGACAGACCGAGATTCTCCAGAAACGCGCGGAAGAAATCCGAACCGCCCGCCGCAAGCGTCCGCTCGTCCAGGCGCGACGCCCACGACCTGACGTCGCCCGTCTCGGCGGCGGCACATATCGCGATGCCCTCGGGCGGCAGGTCTTGGTCCGGCTCGACGTAATGCGCCCGGTAAGGTCCGGCGTCGCCCAGCAGTTCCAGCACGTCCGACGAGCGGGCGGGGTATTCCGGGTCATGCCCGAAGGCGGTCTCGTCCAGAGGCACGCCGTCGATAAAGTATCGCCCGCCGCTGATCATCCGACCGAGGGAAGGATTTGCGGGCAGAAGAAGCGCCCGGGGCTTTTGCAGCACGTCCATGCATGCCCGCAGTTCCTCCACGACGGGCCCGCGAAAGACCGAGTCGGTCTTTTTGTAATAAGATTCGACGTCGAGCGGGCGTGCGGCGTCGAGCATTTCGGCCACGCGATTGTATGCCTGTTCGCGTGACAGAAGGCGAGAGTCGGTGTCGAGCACGACCAGGTCGGCCTTGCACGTCGCCGTCGGCGGCTGGCGAAGCAGCAGCGTTTGCATTGCGTAGCATCGACCTATGCCCGCGATTTCTGCCGCTCCGGTGAAATCATCCGCTACCGCCGCTATCATTCAATCAATGCCTTTTTGGGTTTCCCTTGGCCATCTTCGCCGCCGAGTGTATCGCGTTGACGAGACTTTCGTGCGAGGCAGTGCCCTTGCCCGCTTTTCCGAACGCCGTGCCGTGGTCCACCGACGTGCGGATAATGGGAAGACCCAGCGTTATGTTCACGCCCGTGACCGATTTCCATTTCTTGGCCTGCTCGTTCCAGACGAATCCGCTTAGTTTGACGGGAATGTGCCCCTGGTCGTGGTACATCACCACGGCGATGTCGTACTGTCCCCCCGCCATCTTTGAAAACAGCGTGTCGGCCGGGACGGGACCCTCTGCATTGATGCCCTCGGCGCGTGCCTGGTTAATGGCCGGGAGTATCTCCTTTTCCTCCTCGTCGCCGAACAGCCCGCCGTCGCTGGAGTGCGGGTTCAGACCCGCCACGCCGATGCGGGGCGATTCGATGCCGAGTTTCCTACATGCGTCGTCGCCCAGGCGGATGACCGTCAGTATGCGCTGCTTTTTGACCAGGTCGCATGCTTCTCGCAACGACACGTGCGTGGAGACGTGAACCACCCGCATGCCGCCCTCCACCAGCAGCATTGCGTAGTCGGTGGTGTTGGTGAAGTGTGCGTATATCTCAGTGTGCCCGGAGAAGTGATGCCCGGCGGCGTTCAGCGCCGCCTTGTTGATCGGACCGGTGACGGTGGCGTCGAGTTGTCCTTCCATTGCCAGTTCGATGGCCTTGCTGATGGCGTCGAAAGCGGCCCTGCCGCCGTCGGCCGATACCTTCCCGTGAACGATTTTGCTCACGTCGACGTCCTTCAGGTCGATGACGTCCATCGTGCCGTATTCGAACTTCGCCCGGGAGACCCGGTCAATCGGGCGGACCTTGAGGTCCGCGGCGGCTATCTCGACGCCCTGTTTCATCGCCCCGGCGTCGCCGATCACCAGTGGGCGGCAGATGTCGTATATGGTCTCGTTGGCCAGCGACTTTGCGGCTATCTCGGGACCTATGCCCGTCGGGTCGCCCATCGTTATGCCGATTATGGGTTTGTCATGCATCGTGAATTCCCTGTATACGTTAACTTATTAAATCATTCCCAGCGACTTCATTTTTTCGACGGTCTGCTTTTCCCGCTCGGCGTCGATGTCGGACAGGGGCGGAAGGACCCACCGTTTGCACAGGTCCATGTGCTCCATCATGACCTTGAGGATGGCAAGCGACTCGCTGAGCACGGCGTTTTGCTGATAGATATTGGAGATAGCCATGGCCCGGTCCTGGAGGCGCCTGACGGCGTCTTCGTCGCCGGACAGGGCGGCCTGGTGCATTTGGCGGTACAGGCCTGGAACCACGTTGCCCGTGCCGACGACTATCCCGTCGCCGCCCAACAGCAGCGTCTCGCCCGCCAGCGCGCCGCAGCCCATGAAATACGAAAAATCCTCGCGCCCCTTCCACGTGTCGATGGCCTGGCGAGCGCGGTCCAGGTCGTTTTCGGAATCCTTGAGTCCCACGACGTTCTCGCGCCGGCTGAGTTGTTCTATCACGTCAAGCGGGATCGACATGTGCGTGGTTATGGTGATGTTGTAGATCAGCAGCGGACCGTCTATGCCGTCCGACAGCGACTGGTAAAACTTCAGCATGTGCGTGGGCTTTAGCGGATAGTAGAACGGAAGCGGCGCGACGACGGCGTCGGCGCCGCACCGGAGGTAGCGGTTCGCCTCGACGACAAGTTCCCCCACGCAGTTGCCTATCACGCAGGCGTACACGTGCACTTTGCCGGCGGCGCATTTGACCACCGCCTGGACGAATTCCTCCCTGCCCGCCTGCGGGACCGAAGGCCCCTCGCCGGTGGTGCCCAGAATGAAAGGGCACGCGCCGTTCCCGGCCAGGTTGGCGGTTATTTTCTCGACAGCGGGCAGGTCTATCTCGCCCGCCTCGGTGAAGGGCGTGACCATGGGAACGATTACGCCGTGGTATTTCTTTTGATTCATTTTCCAAATGCCTCGCGGTAAATTTTTTCAGCGTCGTCGGCATTCAGTTCACGAACGTTGTTCTTCAGCAGGCGCGTTACGGACATTGCCGCCTTGGCCAAGTGCGGAATTTCCCTTTCGTCCACGCCCACCTCTGCCATGCTCGACGGTATGCCGCAGTCGGCGCATAACTTCTCCAGGCGCTCCAGGCCGCGACGGGCGGTTTGTTCGTGCGAATCGCCTTCCTCTGCGCCCAGCGCCACTGCGACCTCGGCGTAGCGCCGCGGGGCGGCGGGAATGTTGAACCTCATCACTGCCGCCAGCAGCACGGCGTTTGACACGCCGTGGGCGACGTGATACTCGCCACCCAGCGGATACGCCAGCGCGTGGACCGCGCCGGTGTTGACCGGGCCAAGACAGTATCCCCCGTATAGACTGCCCAGCGCAAGGTCTTGGCGCGCCCCAACGTCGCCGCCGTCGTCGACCGCCCGCTTAAGCGAGGCGGATATCAGTTCGATGCCCTTCAGTGCGTACAGGTCGATCATTGGGTGGGCGAACCTGTTTGCGTATGCCTCGATGCAGTGGGTCAGGGCGTCCATTCCGGTGGCGGCGGTAAGGTCCGGAGGGACGGTCAGCGTCAGCAGGGGATCGACCCATGCGGCGTCGGCGACGAGGTGCGGGCTGACCACGCCTTTTTTCAGCCGGGCCTGCTCGTCCAGGAGAATGGCGTTGGGCGAGACCTCGCTACCGGTGCCGGCGGTTGTCGCAAGGCAGGCCAGGTACGTGCTTCGCCCCGAAACCTTCCCGATA
>CAYZPY010000070.1:7680-12454 GCA_964480425.1 uncultured Planctomycetaceae bacterium | reverse complement strand
GTCCAGGTAGGCTACATCTGGCAGAACAAATGGTTACCTCCAATCTAACTCGTGGCAACAGAAGCATTAGCGACTCTCAGGTCGCACGGCGCGGTCCGAACAAAAAGCGCGGCGACGTTCCCACGCCGCCGCGTCATAACCTACACCAAAGTAGTCGGCGACCTGGAAAGGCCGCCGACCAGACAGACGAATGGCGGGCGGACGATTTATTTGCGGGGGATTTCTGCTATACTCTAATCCAAATTACCGCGCAGAAAGACATGGCCGAAGACAAAGGCGTCAAAAAGTCGATCCGTCGCAAAAAGAAGCGCAAGCCGCTGCCCGACGACCCGTCCGACGTGCAGATGACACTCGGGGAGCACCTGGAGGAGCTGCGCTGGCGCCTGATTTACGCAATCGGCGGGCTGATAGTGGCGATGGCGATCTGCCTGATATTCGGCAAAGACCTTATAAACATGCTGACGCACTCGTACGTCAAGGCCATGACCGAAATGGGTCAGGAACACAATTTGTCCGTCCGCTCACTGACCGAAGGATTCACCCGGTATCTGACGGTAGCGCTGATAGGCGGAATAATAATCGCTTCGCCGTGGATATTTTACCAGTTGTGGATGTTCGTCGCCGCAGGACTATACCCCCACGAGCGCAAGTACGTCATCTACGCCGTGCCGTTCTCCTCGCTGCTGTTCATCACCGGTTCGATGTTCTTCCTGCTGGTCGCATCCACGCAGATAATAAAGTTTTTCATTCACATCAACATCTGGCTGGAACTCGACCAGGTCATAATGCTAAAGGAATACATACAATTCATGACAAGACTGACGCTGGTTTTCGGACTGGCGTTCCAGATGCCTCTGGCGGTTCTGATACTGGCCAAGATGGGCATCGTCAGCGTTAAAACACTGAATCACTACAGGCGTCACGTGATTTTGGGCATTCTCATAATAGCGGCGATGCTTAGCCCGCCCGACCCGTTCAGCCAGTTGGCGCTGGCGCTGCCGATGTGGCTGTTGTACGAACTGGGCGTGGTGCTGGTGTATTTCATGGTGACGCGTAAACAAACCGAGGCACAGGGTTAATACCGGCGGCATAGCCCCGTCGGGCGGTACCGCTGCAAGGGTCTACTTGGATTTTTCGCCCTGTTTTTCTTTTGCGTCCTCGCCGGTGTCCTGCTGGTAATCATCTTCCGTGTCACTGTCGGGCTCCGAGGTGTCTTCGTCTTGGGGCTCGCGCTCGATTTCCCGCTTCACGCCGCTGAGTTCTTCCTTGAAGTGCCGCAGACCCTTGCCCATTCCGCGGGCCAGTTCGGGAAGCTTCTTCCCGCCGAAGAGTAACAGCAGAGCAAAGACTATTATAAGACCTTCCTGCCAGCCCGGCATCCCAAAAAATCCCAGCATTCCGTTATGTATGCAGTTCAGTATCATCATAGTTGTTTCCGTTATTCGGGCGATTGTCCGGACGAATCCCGGCCGCCGGTTTTATTATCACCTTTTTGCGGCGTTTATACAACGCAATTTGTCGCCGGGGCGAATCGCCGCTCAACCCAGCGTGGCGAACGCCTCGTTCACCAGCGCCGGTATGTCCAGCCCGTTTGGGCACGCCCGCGCCGCGACGGATAAATCCGCCGCCGCCAGACGGGCCCGACGCTCGGCGCCCAGGCGGGCGAAAAGCCGACGCGCGTGACGCTGCCGGCCGTAGGAATTGTAATACATCAGGTAACGCATCACCTCCGCCACGGGCAGTCCGGTGGCGCGCTCGCACGCCCCGCAGGCGGCGCAGTATTCACCACAGGTCGCACGCGCGTAACGCCTGAACGCATCCACCTCGCCGGCCGAGAGTTCCGTCCTGTCCATCGCCGCAGCGACGTTTTCCTTCAGCAGTTCGACGTTGGGGATAAGCGAGCAGATTGCGGCGATTCGCTCGTCGCTCCAGACGACCTTCATCTTGGCCTGGCCCCTGGTGTATCCCTTCTTTATGTACTTCTCGTATGAGCGCGGCTTGCCGCGGTCCTTGTGGTGGGTGCCCTTTGCCTGGGTTTTCATGGCCACCAGTCCAACGCCCGCCTTGTGGCACGCCTCGACGTGCCTGTCCAGCGACTCCATCATGCGGTAGTTGTAGGTGGTCATCACCACGTCGACCCACCCGGCCTTTGCGGCGGCGTCGAGGCACTCGGCCATGTTCTTGTGCGTCGAGAAGCCGAAGAGTTTTATCTTTCCGGATTTTTTGGCTTTCGCGGCCCAGTTCTTAATCTCGCCGCTGAGTTCTCGGGGCGAAGAGACGATGTGCAGCATGAAAAGTTCAACGTAATCGGTTTCCAGGCGCTGCAGTGAATTATCCAGTTCCCTGGTCATTCCCTTTGAGTCGCGTCTTGTGGTCTTGGTGCCCAGGAAAATTTTCCGGCGGTCCTTGGGAAGTTTTTCGAAATACTTTCCGATGCCGCGCTCGCTGTTTCCGCCTGAGTACGACCGGGCGGTGTCCCAGTAGCTCACGCCGTGCTTCAGCGCCGTTTTCAGCAGCAGCAGGTTGCGCGTGTAATCCACCTGACCGCCCATCGAGAGGATTGGCACGTCGTACCCGGTCTCGCCCAGCGGGCACGTGGGCATTTTGGGCTCGTCTTTCTTATCCTCCTTGCCGATGAGCGGACCCGCCGACGCCGCCGTTATCACGCCCGCGGCGGCGACCTGTAGAAAGTCCCGCCTGGTTGCCTGTCTTGTTTTTTCCGACATAATATTGCTCCCTGGTCAATTTCAACCGAAGCTTCGGGTCTCGTTATCCGGCCTTACTATTATAGCACCCTGTCCGCTGACGGGACACTCGTGCTGGCATACGCCGCATCCGATGCACAGTTCGCTGTCGACGTAAGGTCTGGCCAGGCGGATGCGGATGCGGACGCGCGACCCGGACTGCAGGTCAACTTCATCGGTCTGGAGCATTAGCGTGTCGGAAGTATTTGCGGTGATGCGCCACGCGGTGGGTTTTTCCGCGTAGTCGTTTTCGCCCCAGTCGGTGGTGTCCGGGGCGTAGTCGTCGTTGCTGCTCGCTGCGCCCCTGCCGTCGCCTCGCCCGCGCCCGCCGCCTCGACCGCGCCCGCGTCCACCGCCTGCGTCCCGACCCGCAGAGGGCATCAGGTAATAATCGCCGGTGGCGTACGCGCCGGGCGCCAGGTCGGCGTCCTGGAGCACAACCTCGTTGCCGTCCACGCCGGCGACGTTATACCACCCGTCGCGGACAGTGAGGTAATCCTCGCGGAGATAAATCGCCTTGGGGCTCACCGGGCAGTTCTCCTGGCAGACGATGCACGGGGTGCCCATCGCCCACGGCAGGCACCTGCTTCGGTCGACGTAGGCGGTGCCCAGCTTAATAGGCCCGGCGTCGGCGAACTGACCGAGCCCGCGCTTCTCGTCAAGCGTTATGGGGCGGATCGCCGCGGTGGGGCAAATCTGCGAGCACGCCACACAGTTCAGTTGGCAGCCGCTGGTGCCCATCCGGTTGTTCAGCGACGGCGTCCACAGCGCCTCGAAGCCCGATTCCAGACCGGCCGGCTGGATCACGTTCGTGGGGCACACCCGCATACACTGGCCGCACTTTATGCACCGCCGGAGGAACCGCTGCTCGTCAAGCGCGCCCGGGGGTCGGATGATGCCCCGCCGTTCGGCGCCGCCATGCCCGCCCAGGCGCAGAAGCGGCACCGCCGTCAACCCGCCGATAATCGACGCCATAACGCCGCGTCGGCTTATGTCGGGATTGTGATACTCCCCGCCCGCCGACGGCCGAGGACCGTAACGGATCAAATCGTCCGGGCAGGGCTCAAGACAGTTCATGCAAAGGACGCATTCGCAAAGGCGGATTTTATCCGACGGGCTGCACGCGCCCTCGCAATCGGTCTGGCACAGTTTGCAATCGCGGCATGGGTCTTCGGTCTTGCGGATGCGGAATATGCTGCGACCGGAGAACAGGCCGAACAGCGCGCCCAGCGGGCAGACGAACCGGCAATAAAATCGCGGGAGGATAAAGTTAATCAGCAGCGCCGCGACGAATATCCCGCCGATGACCCATGTCCACTGGTACAACCGCTGGGCGGGGAATATAATCCCGCCCGTAGCGTCGGCTATCGGCATCAGCGCCAGGTTCACCGAGCGGTAGACCAGCGGGATGGGGTCCAGCAGGCCGATCTGTATGCCGGCCGACAGGGCGTTGTCCAGGGCCGGGACGAAACTCAGCCCCACCCACAGCAGGACCAAGACCGCCATTGCGCCGGCGGCGCGCAGCGGCGAGGCGATGACCTTGCGGGCGGACATGTATGCAAAAACAAGGACCAGCAAAACGACCACTGCAAGAAATACCCACGGGCGCCCCAGCGGCATCCGCGCCACGCGCGACAGCAGCAGACCGCCCGCCCCGGAAAGCATCGCAAGCAGGATGTAATACTTTATTCGCTGGGCCGGATGGTAGCGGTTCTTTCTTACCCTCCCGCCAAGCCCGTCGCGGCGCTTGCCCAGATACCCGAAGAAATGGTGCATCGTCCCCAACGGACACACCCACCCGCAGAAGAACCGCCCCAGTATGAACGTCAGCACTATGCTCACCAGCGCCCAGGCGAGCCCTGCGAACAGCGCGCCGGTGCTCAGTACCGTGGCCAGGGCCACCAGCGGGTCCAGTTGCAGGAACCAGTTCACCGGCCAGCCGCGAAGTTCCCACCACTGCTCGCCCACCGTGGCGACAATGCAGAACCACAAAAACAGCAGCAGGAAAAAGACCTGCGATATTCGCCTGG
>CAYZPY010000070.1:0-7670 GCA_964480425.1 uncultured Planctomycetaceae bacterium | reverse complement strand
CCTGGCGATCGTAATTCTCATATCTTCAGATGCTCTTTCGCACGGGGTTCAGCGAGCGGTAGTCTGCGGTTCCCAGACCCGCCTCGGCCGCCTGTGTGATGTAAGGCAGGTCGCCGACCTCGTACCCCAGCAGCGAGGCGCCGAAGGCGTCGGCGGCCACCTGGTCGGTCGCGGCGATCATGGTGTCGGTCTGCTCCAGGTCGTCCAGCGAGCCGCCGGTGGGCCCGTTGCGGACCATCGCGGTCGTCCCGTCCAGCAGAACCAGCGTGGGACGCGACATCATGGCAAGTTCCATGATGATCCGGTTGATGTTGCGGTGGAAAATATTCCGCCGCCCGCCCAGCAGACCGTACCAGTTCTTCATGCACATCGAGGCCCCGGCGCGGGCGTGGTGCTTGACGGGCCCGGCGCCGATGAGTTTATCCACGGCGGCCGGCGGCGTTACCAGCACCGGCCAGTTGCGTATCAGTTCCCCGCCCGGCAGGGAGAAAGAACTGAACATGTCCGCCCGCGGAACGACGACCCTGGCGCCGGCGCGGCGAGCGGCCTGGGCGATTCCGCTCAGCTCGAAGCAACTGGCGGGATCATTTATCGGATTGTCGGTTACGATAACCTCCACCGCGCCGGCGGCGAGGCACTGGCGGACGACCTCGGACACAAGGTCCGGATGCGTGGTGGCCGACAGCGACGGCGGCGTGGCGAACGCCGCGTTGACCTTCACCAGCACGCGGTCGCCCTTTTTGACGAACTCGCCCATACCGCCTATGGCTTCGACGGCCGCCGCGGCAGTTTTGGCGCGGTCGGCGCCGCGGACGATGCTCATCCGGCCGGGGGGCGCCACGGCGAAATCGCCGAGTGTTGTTACCGGCGCCACCGCACGCGCCGGCGGCGGCTCGGCGGTGTATAACTTAGCGCCGAGGTAGCACGCCCCGGCTGCCAGCACGCCGGCGGGCGCCATGCGGGAAAGCATCTCTCTGCGAGTCAGTTTTTTATCCCGGTTCATTTTTCAACACTTATCTGTTCCAGGCGGCGGTCGAGTTTTTCGGCCAGGTCGGCGGCGGCGGTCTTGTCCGGCGCCTGGTGCACACCGGCAAGGACGCGCCCGCGGGCGAAGACCACCTCGTACATGTCGAACACGTCCCTGATCATCGTCGCGCCGGGCACGGTTTCCATCTCTTCGGCGATTCCGCCGTTTTCCACCAGGAACTCGGCATACGCCCGGGCGAGTTCCCCGGCCCCGGACGCGGACCGGCGGACCGACACGAACGCCAACGCACGCCCGCCGTCGATCGTGTAATCGGCCGTGAAGACGTTATCCAGGCGCGAGAAACCGAACGCGTCGTCGGAAATCAACGACATGCTGGAGGCGTCGAGGCCTTCGGTGGGGAACAGTTTCTTCTCGTCGACCTGGGCGCCGCCGCCAATCTGCGAGGCGAAGTTTCGCGCCAGCGCCATCGCCGGTTCGGTCAACTCCTCGTCGGGCGCCGTGGCGACTATCTCGACATAGTACGGCCCGCGCGTGAAGTAGACGGCGTTGCCGGTCCGGTAGGCGTTGTCGCCGAGATCGAGTTTCTCGGCGCCGCTTCGCCGCTGCTGGCTGTAAACGGCAAAGGCGTTTCGCGACTCGCCCATGTCGTACACGAACACTTCAATCCACTTGTCGGCGGCGCCGCGGGGCGCGAACCGCCGGCAGTGCAGTCGCTCGAAGCCGGCCTTGAGGTACAGTTCCGCCTTGCCGTTAATCTTTTGGGACAGCGTGCCCTCCTCGAATTTTTCGGGCGGTCCGAACGGCACCAGCGCCGCCGGGGCGAACTTATCAAGCGCGAACGCCTCGCCACCGGTGGGCGCGACGTCCAGTCCGCCGGTCACCTCGGTTACGGCGGGATTGAAGTCGAACTGCCTGAAATACACTCCTGCCGCAACCACGCACAACACCGCCAGAACGGCGATGGCGGCTATGGTCTGATGGACCATGCTGCGTTGTTTCGGCCGGTTCATAAATTTTCGAGTGCGTTCATAAACTCAATCGGCAAATAACGTTGTGCATTAGCTCCACTATAGATCGCTGCGGGCGTATTATTCAACTAAATTCCGCCCCGCCGGGCGCTTGTGGAGACGGGCGCGAAAAATTAAAATCGTCCGCATATTATGAAACCGCACACACGGGCGGGCGGGACGGAAAAAATTATCCGAAAGGCCATATCATGAAAATACGCGATCTGATTAAGGGACCCCTCAAAAAGAAATACATGCCGCCCGGAACGCCGGTCTATCTGGGCGAGGAAAAGACCGAGCCGGTCAACATCACAGTCATCGACTACGACGCCGAAAACTTTCGCCAAAGCCGCCCCGAATCGCCCGACAAGTGCAGGCCCTTCAGGGATCTGCCAACCGTCACGTGGATCAACGTCGACGGAATACACGACACCGGCATCGTAAAGTCGCTGGCGGATGACTTCGGCCTGCACACGCTGGTCCATGAGGACATCCTCAACACCTCCCAGCGGGCCAAGATGGAGGACTTCGGCGAATACATATTTATCGTCCTCAAGATGCTCCAGTGGAACCAGGCGCGGGACGAGATGACCGTCGAGCAGGTCAGTCTGGTGCTGGGCAGGAACTTCGTGCTGTCGTTTCAGCAGAGGCCCGGCGACGTGTTCGAGTCCATCCGTCAGCGAATAAGGAACAGCCAGGGTCGGATCCGCAGGATGAGCGGCGACTACCTGGCCTGCTGTCTGCTCGACGCCGTGGTGGACGGGTACTTCATCGTCCTGGAGAAGATCAGCGACAAACTCGAGACACTCGAGAACCGCACCATGACGCATCCGACACCGCGGATGCTGGGCGAAATCCACCACCTCAGGCGCGAGGGATTGTTTCTGCGTCGGGCGGTCTGGCCGGTGCGCGAGATGATAAGCTCGCTGCAGCGAGTGGAGTCGCCGCTTGTAAGTGGCAATATAAAGCTATATATCAGAGACGTTTACGACCACGCCATACAGTCCATCGACACCGCCGAGACCTGTCGCGAGATGCTCTCGTCTCTGCGCGACACGTACATGTCGAGCATCTCCAACCGCACCAACGAGGTCATGAGGGTGCTGACCATCATCGCCACGATTTTCATTCCGCTGACATTCATCGCCGGCATATACGGGATGAACTTCGAGACGGGCGCCTCGCCGCTGAACATGCCGGAGTTGAAGTGGTACTTCGGATACCCGGCAGCGCTGGCGGTGATGGCAGTGGTGGCGCTGATTATGATCATGTACTTCCGCAAAAAAAGGTGGCTCTGAGGAGCGCAGCGCGGAGGCGTCAGCCGCCCAGCGGAAAGTCGTTGGCGCCCAGTTTGTATAACGCCCTGATTTCCTCGGCGTCCAGGCAGCGCGACCACATGCCGAACTCGTCTATCAGGCCCTGGAACCTGTAAGTATAGCCACGCCCGATGAGCACGGGATACGAAGACGCCTTGACGGTCGCGGTTTTAATTTTATAGCGGTTCGTCGTGGCGCCGTTTTTATACCACGTGACGGTCTTGGCGCCGACGTCGCGCACCACGGCCACGTGCGCCCATCGACCCTTTTGTAGTTTGTCGGTCATGCCAAACGCCTGGTACGGGGACATGTTCGAACCGGACTGCCCGCAGTAATAATTTATCGAGCCGTCCTTTTCGATCGTCATGGCGCCTTCGCCGCCGTAGGCCTTTCCGAAAGGATTGCGCCGCTGGGTGAAATTATCGGGTCTCAGCCACATTGCCACCGTCTGGTCGCCGGTAATCTGCACCGACTTGTCGTTCTTGACGTACACGAATCCCTTGCCGTCGAATTTCAGAGCGTCGCCCGCAACACCGCCGGTGGGCTTCAGGCCGTGAACCTGCCCGTGATTATCCCTGCTGCTAAGGTCGCGGGTGTAAATCTGTTCTTCGCGCTTGAAGAACGTGCCTTTCTCGAACGACATCGCCACCGTGGCGCCTTTCAATAATTCCACCGCACGCGCGCCCCCGCCAAGGCGGATCAACTCATCCTCCACCCTGTCCAGACCGGCCTTGGCCTGCAGATAGCCGGCGTCCTTCTTCTTTGCCTGTTCGATGTATCGCCTGTAGTAAGAGGCGGCGCGGTTCAAAACGTTCACCTTTCCGTACCGGCTGCCTTCCTCGACCAGGGACTCGTACCACTTGGCCAGTTCCAGGCGACCGGCCTGGGAAATCTCGCCGATGTCCTTCGCCGCCAGTGGCACGTAACTCCGCAATACTTCGTCGAGTTCGCTGCCGAGGTGCTCGGACGCCTGTTGTGGACGGTCCAGTTCCACCACGTAGATCATCACAAGCGTGCGTCGGACCGCCGTCTTGTCGGGATTCTTGCGAAGCATCCGCTCAAGCGCCTTTGCGCGTGATTGCTGGCGCAGAACCTCATTCATGCGGCGGGCCTTTCGACGGAATGACGCCCGGAGCGGAGACTTGATTGAGGCGGCCACCTGGAGCGCTTTGGTGTAATATTCCAGGGCCTCTTTGTATTTCCCGGACCTGGTCTTTGCGTCGCCCATATCTCCAAGGGCCGATATGTACCGGGACGCCTCCTGGTCGCGATTGTCGTCCCCCGCGGAGCGATAACGAAGATGAAAAATCGCCAGTTCTTTCTCCTTCCACTTTTCAAAGCGGTCGGGGGCGATTTCCAGGAGCATCTTAACCGCGCCCATGGCGGTGTCGTAACCGGCGGGATTACGCACGCCGTACTCGTATGCCTTGCGGCATAATATGATTTGAAGTTCGGGTGAGTCCGAGGCGTTGCCGGCGGCCTCGATAAGTTTTTCTGCGAACTCCACGTCGTCTGCGGTGGTGGCACTGGCGGCGACCTTGTCGGCCTGGGACCCGAAGATTGCGCGATAGTCCTCCTCGGCGTCGGCGCCGAGCGCGCCGCTGTATTGCGACATTAAGACCGCCACGAGTATGCCGGCTGCGGTTTTCCGTCTCATGCCTTCGGCTCCGGGTGTCTCTTATTTAAAACAAACGCGACGGTTCGACGTTTCGCATGCGATGTGGCAGGGGCATTTAAAATTTCGACGCTTCAATTCGACTCGACTATCGTTCCCGAACAAAAAATATTTCGCAAAATTATTATGTCGCCTCCCGGTGTGTATTTCAAGGTTCGTAAGCAGGCAGACCGCAGGTTTAGGACCCGACAACAGACCAGGCGGGCAAGCGTAGGGCAAGCGGCCGAATGGCTTGTTGATTATCCGAGAATGGTGCACGGCGGCGTTACCGTCTAAAAGCGCGGCGGCGTTCCGGCGCCGTCGCGTAGAACTCGCCGTCGAAAAAGTCGGCGGCGCAGGAACGCCGCCGACCCATGTTTGGTGTGGCCGCCGCCCGAAACGGGGCCACTTTTTTCATTACCAAGTATTATTCGCGTAACCTGTGGCGGCGCGACGGGGCGCCTGCTGATATTTCACTGCGTTATTTCGCCGTCGATGTCCCACAGGTCCTGCCACGACTCCGCGCCCCGCCAGAGGAAGACCTGACCTTTAATGAGTCGGCAGCCGCGGTCAATGGCTGCGATTGCCTGCATCTCCTCGTCGCTGAGCGGCTCGGAGACGGTGCACTGGAGGTTGCTGAGGTACTCGTTGCGGTAGATGGAGAATGGTATGGGGATCTGCCCGCGCTGGACGGCCCACTTGACGCACATCACGGCAGGGTGCACGCCGAGGCGCTTTGCGATGCGAACGATGACCGGGTCCTCAATGTCGACGGTGTCGGTTTCGGTCTTGTCGCGGTCGGGGCGGGTCGGCGAGCCGATGGGACAAAAGCCGATGGGCCGGACGCCGTTGTCCATGCAGAACTTGAAGAATTCCGGCTGCTGGAAGTGCGGGTGCAGCTCCATCTCGTTGCAGGCGGGCTTGATGTTCGCGTCGCGCAGGACGAGTTTCAACTTGGGGATGGTCATGTTGCTGGTTCCGATGTGGCGGACCAGTCCCTGCTCGACGAGTTTTTCCATCTGTCCCCAGGTTTCCATGTACTCCTCGTGGATGTAGGGACGGGCGTCGGGCGAGCGGTAGTCCGGATCGGCGCCGGGGGGATGATAGTTGGGGAAAGGCCAGTGGACGAGGTACAAATCGAGGTAGTCCTGCCCGAGGTCCTTTAGCGACTGCTTGCAGGAGGGGATGACGTTGCCCACGCCGTGCCGGTCGTTCCAGAGTTTGGAGGTTATCCAGAGTTCCTGGCGTTTTATCAGGCCGCTGTCGAGGATGGTTTTGAGAGATTCGCCGATGAGGTGCTCGTTTCCGTAGACCGATGCGCAGTCGAAGTGGCGGTAGCCCACCGACGCTCCGCCGATAACGGCCTTGGCGATGTCTTCTGCGCTGAAGCGGTCCGAGCCGAACGTGCCCAGACCGATGCCGGGAATCTTCGCCCCGGTGTGCAGCGTGCGCTGAGGAACCTGATTTGGGTCCACGCCGTCGTCGGCGATCCTGAATTCTGTCTGTGCCATGATAACCTCGCTGACTTTACCACTCGGGCCGACCACCGGCCCGTTTCTGCTCATAAGAAATGTTATTGGCGCACAGGTGCAATGTCAAGCGGCGCGGAACCGACCGGTTCCCGCAGAAAAATAAAGGGCGCGCCTGCGAGTGCGGGCGCGCCCTGTGTGTGGCATGTAATATCGCCTAACGCCTCGGTCGCCTGATAAGCGCCACGGCGCCTATGGCCAGCATCGTCATCGTGGCCGGCTCGGGCACGCACTCGGTGGCGATGTGGATGTAGTCCACCAGCACGGTGCTCGAGGCGGTGGGGCTGGTGAAGAAATCCAGACTCATTTCCTCCCACTCGGGATTGGGCTGGAACTCAACCCACACGTTCATCCGGGTCCATCCGTCGCTGGTGACCTCGGTGGTGACGTTGTAGTCGGTAACGTCGCCCACGGACAGGTCGTAATCCGGCATTCCAAGGTTGCCCCCGCCGGCGCTGAACAATTCCATCTCCAGGTAGAAGTGCTTTAACGGCCTGGCGACGGGATCGTTGTCCAGGTGCAGGACGATGAAGCCGTCCTGACTTTCGGCGTCATAAAATCCTATCATCCCCTGGCGTGTCGTCTGCTGTGTGGGGTCGTCGTCGAACCATTCGACACCGTCGCCGGCGCCCCAGTCGGAATCCTTCCAGTCGGGGTCGTTGGTTCCCTGGAGCGCGTAATTGTCGCCGTCCTGGAAATCCACGGCGTCGTCCTGATAGGCGGAGGGAATTTCGTCGTTCGCACCCGGGTCCGGCCAGGTGTCCGGATTGGTCCCGAAGTCGACCATGACGTTCCGCTGGTACGGGAACGACGATTCCCAACCGTCGGGAGGGACAATCACATCGTCTGTTTCCGGGGGATTTATAAACTCGTGCGCCGACGTCAACGAAACGAGAAGCAACACCCCCGCCGCCAACAATAACACCTGTATACTGTTCATGAGCGTTCTCCTTTCTACTGGTTGCGTCCCCGGCCGAGCCACAGCGCGGAGACTTTCCTCTTCCTTAAAAATACCGCACTTATCGAGCAAAGACTTAACGAAATAAAAAATGGAACCTGCCGCGTTCAGTGAATATCGTGATTACCTACCCCAAAGTGCGGTATTTGTCAAGCAAAAAACTGCTCAAACTGTGGGGTTTTTTAGAGCAATTTGCAAGTGTTTGATGAAAATGGGTT
>CAYZPY010000069.1:0-12481 GCA_964480425.1 uncultured Planctomycetaceae bacterium | reverse complement strand
AGGTGCAGAATCTGTCGCAACCACGCATCACCCGAACGTACGCCCGGGCGCCGGAGGTGGTGTGGTTCACGTCCCGCCCGAGATCCAACTCGTCCAGTCCCGTAGCCGCCCGCTCGTCGGGCGGCCGGTTGCGCGACGGGTCCAGTGCGATTGCCCTGTGCCCGTCGGCGCCCCGGGCCAGCAGTTCGCTCAGCCGGTGAATCTGTCCCGGCGCACAGATTACGTCCACCTGCGGATACCGTCGGGCCAGTTCGGCGCCCATCCGCTGGGCCATGCACCCGATGACGCCCACAACGATGCGCTTGCCGCACTGTTTTCGCCTGCCGTCGGCGCCCAGGCGAGAGAGGACCTTGTCCTCGGCGTGTCGGCGGACGGAGCACGTATTATACAGCACGGCGTTGGCCTGTTTGCGGTCCGCGACCATCTGGTGACCTGCGCGCACCAGCGCGGCGGCGATCAGTTCGCTGTCCAGGCGGTTCATCTGGCAGCCCATTGTTTCGAGGTAAACTTTCATCACGTCCTTACCAACCATTCTACTGAATATTGAACGTGAAGTTTACCGCGGACTAGAGCAGTTTGCGGAAAGATTGTCGTCATGTTCGTCACCCAGGACGAGTCCGGCAAGGACGGCGAAGCAGGCAATGCCGCAGCATTGTCGATGCAGCCGGACGCAGCCGGGCGAAGCCACAATCAAAAGATAGCGAAAAGATTTCTGCAAACTGCTCTAAGCGCTAAAATGAGAGTGAGAACACTCGGAAAGGATGAATCATGGAAAAGCAACTGTGCGATTTGAAATGCAAGGCCTGCGCCGGCGACGTCGAGCCGTTCGGCCCGGAGCAGATAAGCCACTACCTACGGCAACTCGACGACGCCTGGGAGGTCCGGGATAACAAGCGCCTGGTGCGCGAGTTCAAGTTAAAGGATTTCGCCGCGGCGCTGGAGTTGACCAACCGCATCGGCGAACTGGCAGAGCAGCAGCAGCACCACCCCGACATATTCCTGACCTGGGGCAGGGTGAAAGTGACGCTCGTGACGCACAAGATAGGCGGACTGCACGAAAGCGACTTCATAATGGCTGCCAAGATCGACAAACTGTGGCAGAAGGGATAAACCGCAGAGGACACATAAGGACGCCCGCCGCAGGCGGGGGCGCAGAGAATAAAAATCCTCAAAGATAATTCTCTTTGTGTTCTTCGTGTCCTTTATGGTTAAAGATCAGTGCGGGATTGTCTCCAGGATGCGGAGGTATCGATTGTAGCGCCCGGCGGGGATTATGCCTTTTTCCACGGCGTCCTTGACGGCGCAGTTGGGCTCGTGCGTGTGCGTGCAGTCGTTGAATTTGCAGTTTTGTGCGACGGCCTGGAATTCGGGAAAGTACCACGGCAGCTCTTCGCCGGTAAGGTCGATGGCCAGTTCCCGTATTCCCGGCGTGTCCACCAAGATTCCGCCCTCTTGGGCGCCCTTGTCCCAGGGCAGGTCGTAGACGGACGCGGCGGCGGTGGTGTGGCGACCCCGGCGGTCCTTCATTCGCACCTTGCGGGTCTTTGCCCCGGCGCCGGGCACCAGCGCGTTGACCAGTTCGCTTTTCCCCACGCCCGAGGCGCCCGCAAGTATGCTCCGCCTGCCCGCCAGCGCGGCGCTGAGTTCGTCAATGCCGTTTTTTTTGACCGCCGAGGTCAGGTAGATGGGCAAATCGACGGCGCGGAACTCGGCCAGGTGTTCCTCGTCGGGATCGGCAAGGTCCGTCTTGTTGACTACCAGCAGGGGCGACATATCGCCCCGCTCGGCGATTATCAAAAACCGGTCCACAAGCCCCGGGCGGAATTTAGGCCGGCGCGTGGAAGAGACTATCAGCAGGGTGTCCATGTTCGCGGCTACGACCTTCTGCACCGGGGGCGGAGTGTATCGCTCGCGCCGGCGCCCCGCCTTTGGGACCGGTCTGGCCAGCACGGTCCGTCTGGGCTTTCGCGCGATAATCATCCCATCGGCGCGGTCCCTGTCCCTCTCGGCGACGGGACCGGGCGCCTGGGACGCCGCGGCTACGGTTACCTCGTCGCCCACCGCAAGGGGGCTGAGGTGTTCGCTTCCGGACGGGGGGCGGAACGCCTTTGCCACCCCGCAGAGCAGTTCGTCGTCTCCGTCGCGCTGCTGCGGGCGGACAACCGCACCGCCGGGGAACAGACCGGTTATCATGCCCTCGATGCGGGGCAGATCATCAAGGTTCTGCTTCGCCTCGTCCAGGCGGAAGGGCGGCAGTTTGACCGCGCGGTGCGAGAGACTCTCCCTGGCCGAGGCGTGTGCGTCGCCCTTTTCGCCATGGAGATACTTCTGGCGCCAGTCCTTTATGCGCCGCTGGGATTTGCCTTTGTGTCTGGACATCGTGGTGTATTTTCCACCCGCGCTGAGCAAAAAGCAAATCCCCCCACGGCGCGGGGGGGCTTGACAACCGCGGGTATTAGGTTAAATTGAAATCTCACGCCGCGCGAGGCGTTTGCGGGCAGGTAGCTCAGCTGGTAGAGCAACGGACTGAAAATCCGTGTGTCGGCGGTTCGAATCCGCCCCTGCCCATTATAAATATATTAATCGGGGCATCAGCGCGTGGAGGGGCGCCTTGTGGGCGGCGTTGTCAACTGTTAGCATTTTACCCTTAGCGTCAGTAATGGAGACCACGTGCCCAAGCGCAACTTAATCTGGCTGGCGGCGATCATAGGCGTCACTGCGGTAATCGGGCTGGTGCTCAAGCCGCACCGGACGGTGAGCATTTCGGCCAGGAAACGGTTCTGGCCCGTCGTCCACACTTACACGCTGATCAAGGACCATTACGTCGAGCCGACGGACGACAAGAACCTGGCCCGCAAGGCCATCAGCGCCATGGTCGGCGAACTGGACGAATTTTCCGCCTACATACCTCCCGAAAGGGTCGGGCAGATCAAGGACCACATGACCGGACTGGGGCACGGGCTGGGACTGGAGATCGAGTACGAAGATTCGGACCTGAAGGTGTTGGGCGCCAGACCCGGTTCGTCCGCGTGGCGCTCGGGAATATGCACCGGCGACGAGATAGTGGAAATAGACAACCGCCCGGTCAACGAAATGGCGGATGACGAGGTCCGTAAACTGCTGAACCCCTCGCGTGGCGGGCAGGTCGTGCTGAGGGTCCGACGGGGCGACGGGCGGACAAGAACTGTGACGCTCTCGTCGGGGGAGTATTCCATCCAGACTGTAGTTGGCCTGTACCGCGGGCGGGACATGCAGTGGGCGTATCGCCTTCCTGCCTTGCCTGATGAGAATCCCGACGGGATAAGCCCCCCGGCCTACGTCCGCGTTAAGGAATTCGTCCGCACCACCGGCGAGCAGTTCAGACGAGCCGTTCGACAGGCGTCGCTCCGCGACGGCATGATACTGGACCTCCGCGACAATCCCGGCGGTCTGCTTCCGGCGGCGGTGCAGACGGCGGATATGTTCCTGCACAGCGGACCGGTGGTGACGGTCGTCGCGCGCGACGAGCCGCCGCGGGAATATCAAGCGCACGCCGACGGAACGCTTCACGACGGCATGCTGGCGGTGCTGGTCAACTCGCGGACCGCCTCGGCGGCGGAACTCCTCGCCGGTGCCCTGCAGGAAGGCGGACGGGCAGTAATCATAGGACTGCCCACGCGCGGAAAGCACTGCATCCAGAGCATGTTCCCGCTGGGCAACGAGATGGGTCAGTTGAATCTGACCACGTCGCGTTTTTTCCTGGGCCGGTACGAACCACAACCGGCGCCCGCCACCCAAAGTGCTCGACGCGCCTTTGAGCCAATCTCGCCCGACGTGCTCGTCGGCGCCTCCGACGAACATCTGGAGGCGATTCGCCGCTTCCGCCTCCGACAGGAGGTCCTGCGCCGCGCGGGGTCGGACACGCCCGACGCCGAGGCGCCCGACCCGCCGGTCAGGCGGTTCGACCCGCAGTTGGCGGCAGCGGAAAAATTACTCCAAAACCGCAAGAAGTATTATTCCATCATCGCCCGGCGCAAGCACCGCAACGCCGAACGGAAGCGCCAAGCGTGGCCGGACCACGATGACCGAAGCGACTAACATCCTTGCAATAGAGACCAGTTGCGACGAGACCGCCGCCGCCGTGGTGTCCGGCGGACGGGAGGTGCTTTCCAGCGTGGTGGCCAGTCAGGTCGATCTGCACGCGCGATACGGGGGCGTGGTGCCCGAGGTCGCCTCCCGGGCGCACCTGGAAAGCATAAACGCGATTATCCAAAAGGCGATGTCGGATTCGGGCCTGAAGCCGAAGGACATCTCCGCCGTGGCGGTCACGCGCGAGCCGGGTCTCGTCGGATCGCTGCTGGTGGGGATGATGGCCGCCAAAACTCTTGCGTGGGTGTGGCGGGTGCCGCTAATCGGCGTCAATCACGTTTACGCACACGCATACTCGGCGGCGCTTGACGCCGAGGCGATTGAGTATTCCGCCGTAGCGCTGATTTGCTCCGGGGGGCACACGGCGCTTTATAAATGCGACTCGCCGGTGGAGATGGAACTTTTGGGCGCCACGATAGACGACGCCGCAGGCGAGGCGTTCGACAAGGTGGCCGGGATTTTGAAACTGGGCTTTCCCGGCGGACCGGCAATCGAGCGCGCCGCCCGGGACGGCGAGGCGCGAGCGGTGGATTTCCCCCGTCCGCTGCTGGGGGGCAATTCGCTGGATTTCTCGTTCAGCGGGCTCAAGACCGCCGTGCTTTATCACGTAAACGGCGTACCGGGCGCGCACCGAAAAAAGGCCAACTCGCCGCGCCCGGTGGGAATCGAGAACTTCACCCAAAAGCAGGTCGCCGATGCGGCGGCGGGTTTTCAGGCGGCGGTGGTGGACGTACTTGCGTGCAAACTGCGCCGAGCGGCCGAACTGGTGCGCCCCAGGTCGCTGATTATCGGTGGGGGCGTTTCGGCCAACGAGGCCCTGCGGACCGCGGCGGGAAAAATAGCCGAAAAAACCGGTTGCGCCCTGCGCCTGCCCCAGATGCGGTTCACCATAGACAACGCCGCAATGGTGGCAGGACTGGCGTGGCATCACCTCCGGGCCGGGAAAACCGACACACTCGACATCGAAGTAACGCCGACGGTGAGACGATAGAATGTTATTAACACACTTGAATATCCGGTGAACAAAAACAAACATATCCCGTTCGATTGATCCTGGTCTGCCCCGGTTTTATGTACCGGCCGTTATGAGAGTCTCGGGTAATGGGTTCGACGCCGCCGGGGTCTTGACGTTCGAAGGTCCCGGAATATCTCCGCGTCCGGCAGTTAATCCCGAAGACGGCTATGGAAATTCTCCGCGTATCCGTTTTCCCACGGGCTTGCGCTTGCCCCACACAATGGCGGGCAAGCCCGCCTCGCAAATTGGCGGGCGGGACCGAGGTCAACATGATTAAAAAAAACACGAACGCATTCCGCCATGGTGCGGATGGGGGTTTGGAATCCGGGATTTTGATGCACGTCGTCATTTGCGATTGATTATCGCAGCCGGGCGCTGTTTAATCGTGAATCCGAAGAACAATGAGTTACCTGGTACTGGCAAGGAAATACCGCAGCGCCACGTTCGAGGAGGTTATCGGTCAGGAACCCGTCGCTCGGACGCTGAGCAACGCCATAAGGGACGACAGGGTGGCCCACGCCTACCTGTTTGCCGGCGCCCGCGGTGTGGGCAAGACCACAACCGCGCGGATACTGGCCAAGTGCCTCAACTGTCTGTCGGTCGATGCGCCCACCACGGACCCGTGCAACAAGTGCGAGGCGTGCCTGGCGACAGCCCGCGGCGACGACATAGACGTCGTGGAGATAGACGGCGCCTCCAACCGCGGCATAGACGAGATTCGCGAACTCCGCGCTAACGCCATCTACCGCCCGGCGCGCGGCAGGTACAAGATATATTACATAGACGAGGTCCACATGCTCACCCGGGAGGCGTTCAACGCGCTGCTCAAGACGCTCGAGGAGCCGCCCGGGCACGTGAAGTTCATATTCGCCACGACCGAACCGCAGAAGGTCCCCGCCACCATCGTGTCGCGCTGCCAGCGGTTCGACTTCGCCGACATACCCACGAGCATGATCGCCAACCATCTCAAGGCGGTCTGCAAGAAGGAGAAAATCACCGCCGACGACGAGGCGCTGTTCCGCATCGCCCGCGCCGCCGCGGGTTCCATGCGCGACGGACTGAGTCTGCTGGACCAGATGATCGCCTCGGACGCCGAGATAACGCCCCAGGCGGTTGTGTCCGTCCTGGGCGCCCCGCCGGACCAGCAGGTTTTGACCATCGTCGAGGCGATCGCCGCGGGCGACTCGGCGGCGGCGCTGGGCGAACTGGACAAGGTGCTGCGCGGGAGCGTTACGCTGGGCTCTGCCGCAAATGCCATTGGCGACGCCTTCCGCAACATGATGCTGGCGGCCACCTGCGGGCCCGACAGCGATCTTATCGAGTTGCCCGACACGCAGAAGCAGGCAACCGCCGACCTGGCCGGGCGGTTCTCGCTTCCGGCGCTGGTCCAGGCGGTTTCGGTGCTCCAGAACGCCGCCTGGCGGATGCGCGGCTCATCGCTGTCAAGGGCGCTGCTGGAGGCGTCGGTGGTGCGCCTGGCGGAAGCGGACAAGTTCGTTGACCCCGAAAGCATCGCCGAGCGACTGGAGAAACTGGCGTCGGGGCAAAAAAAAAATTCCCAACCGACGGGTAGTTCCCGGTCCGGGTCTTCGGTAAAGGCGCCCGTCGGCGGGCGCCACGCCGACGACGGACGATACGTCGCCGCCGACCCGCAGCGCGAGGCGCCGCAGGTTCGATGGGAACCGCAGTGGCTTGAGTCCAACTGGCGGATGCTGCTTGAGGCGCTCTTGGCCAGGGGCGAAAAACAGATCGCCGGCGCGATACGACCGGCCCGGCTGATCGAACTGAAAGACGATACGGTGATTCTGGGCTTTGACGGGAATCACGAGGCGCTGCGCCAGCGCTGTGCGGGCGCCCTGAGCGGGCCGATATCATCGGCCTTGTCTCGACTGGCCGGGCGGGATGTCAAATGCGAATTCGTATCGGACTCGCCCCAAGGCGGGGCGGCGTCCGGTGGGCGTGCGTTCGGCGGGCTCAGCACGGACGAAAAAAACGGCATAGTGAAAGACCCCCATGTGCGGAAGGTCCTGTCGATGTTCGACGCCGACGTGGTGGACATCACACGTAAATCCGATCTTCCCACAGGCGGCGCGAATCGGTCGGAGCAAACCGACGTGGAGAACGAAAATGATACACTTTAAGTGCGCCGGTTGCGGAGATTTCATGTCCGTCATAGACCAGGCGGGCAAGGAGGCGCTGAATTTTCAGATATCCATGGCGATATACGATGATCGCCGCATGCAGGAGTACAAATACCCGCCGGCGGTAAAATAAGTAGAGAGATTCGAGATAATTCAGGAGAAAACATGTTCGGCGACATAGGCAAGATGATGAAGATGCTCGGACAGATAAAGAAGAATCTGCCCGAGATGCGTCAGAAGATGGCCGAGAGCAATTTCACCGCCGAGGTCGCCGCGCCCCAGTCTCAGCGCGGCACCACCGGCGCAGTGCGCGCGACGGTCAGCGGAAGGGGCACGCTGATCGACCTGCGGATAGACCCCGAAGTGCTCGATCGGGACGACACACCCGCCCAGATGGCGGAAATGATCGAGGACCTCACCGCTGCGGCGGTAAAGGCCGCACAGGAAAAGGCCTCTGACGCCATCAAGGAGGCAATGAACGAACTGACCGGCGGCGCCGAACTGCCGCCGGGACTGACAGACATGATGTGAAATCTTCCACGAATTACACGAATTTCACAACTTAGATAACATGAAATACAATCTCTTCGTGTAATTCGTGGATGAATACGCAGAAAATGGCTGATTATCCAAGCACAATTCAGCGTCTGATAGAGCAGTTCGGCAAACTTCCGGGCATCGGGGCGCGGACGGCAGAACGACTGGCATTCTACGTGCTCAGGTCGTCGCAGGAGGAAGTATTCGCCCTGTCCGAAGCCCTTCGCGACGTCAAGACCAGGGTCCGTCCGTGTGGGATATGCTTCAACATCGCCGAGGGCGAACTGTGCAACATCTGCAGCGACGCTCGACGGGACAAGTCCACCATCTGCGTGGTGGAGCAGCCCAAGGACCTTCTGGCCCTGGAGTCGACCGGGGCCTACCGAGGCGTTTACCACGTGCTGATGGGACACGTGGCACCGCTGGAAGGCGTAGGCCCGGAGGACCTTACCATCGAGGCGCTGGTTAGGCGCGTAAAGGCGGGCGGGGTGAAGGAGGTTCTTCTGGCTACCAATCCCACCGTCAACGGCGACGGCACCTCCCTGCACATATCCGAGCGCCTCTCCGGGACGGGCGTGAACGTCACCCGACTTGCGCGGGGGCTGCCCACCGGCGGGCAGATCGAATACTCCAACAAGTCCATCCTCGCCGACGCGATAAGCAACAGGCGAAAAATGTAATCCCCCGCTTTTATCGTGTATACTTCCGTGTGTGGACGGTGTTGATTTATCGGCGGGCAATTATTTTAGGAGAATATCATGCGGCAAGTAACAAGACGTGAAATATTAAAGACGGCGGGGATAGGCACGGCGGCCATTGCGGGCGGCGGGCTCGCCCGGATGCAAAACGCCCTCGGCGCCGTGGGAACGGATAATAAGCCCAACTTCGTTTTCATCTTAGCCGACGACCTGGGCTGGGCGGACCTTGCCTGTTACGGCAACCCGCTCCACGAGACGCCCAGCATCGACCGACTGGCGGCGCAGGGCATGAAGTTCACAGACGCCTACGCGGCGTGCCCGGTCTGCTCGCCCACGCGGGCAAGCATAATGACCGGCAAGTATCCGGCCCGTCTGAACCTCACCGACTGGATACCGGGGCACCGGCGAAAGAAGAAACTTATCGGGCCCAAGTTCCTCCATCACCTCCCGCTGGAGGAGGTAACCATCGCCGAGGCGATGAAAAAGGCCGGATACGCCACCGCCCACATCGGCAAATGGCACCTGGGCAGGACCGGTTACACACCCGACAAGCAGGGCTTCGACGTGACCTTCGACAAGAATCCCGGCCAGGACGCCGACGACCCCAAGGCGGTGTTCGGCTTCACCCGGGAATCAATCAAGTTTATCCGGGCCAACAAGGATAGACCGTTCTTTTTGTACCTCTCGCACCACGCCGTCCATGCGCAGGCCCGTGCTCTGAACAAGACCCTGGCCAAGTACAAGAAGAAACTCGCCGCCAATCCTAAAAAATACGCCCCGTGGAATGATCCCGCATACGCCGCGATGCTGGAGGACATGGACACAAGCATCGGGATGCTGATGGACAAACTGGACGAGTTGAAACTCTCCGACAACACGTGGGTGATTTTCTTCTCGGACAACGGCGGTTTCAGCCGGCTGACAACCAACCATCCGCTGCGAAATGCCAAGGGCTCGCTCTACGAGGGCGGGGTGCGCGTGCCGCTTATCGTCCGCAAACCCGGCGTCGTCGAGGCCGGAAGCAAATGCTCCGAAATCGTAACCAGCACCGACTTCTACCCCACCATGCTCGAATTGGCCGGTGTGCCGTTGCTGCCCAAACAGCACGCCGACGGGGTGAGCATTGCATCGCTGCTGGAGCAGAGCGGAACGCTGAAGCGCGACACTATCTATTGGCACTACCCGCACTACCATCACACCTCGCCGGTGGGAGCCCTGCGCAAGGGCGACTGGAAACTGCTGGAGTACTTCGAGGACGGTCACCTGGAACTGTACAACCTGAAAAAGGACATCGGCGAGAAGGTGAACCTGGCCGAAAAAACGCCAAAGGTAACACGCCGGCTGCACGAGGACCTCAAGCGGTGGCGCAGGAGCGTCGAGGCACGCATGCCCACGCCCAATCCCAAACACTCATGAACCACAAAGAGCGCGGAGCAAACACAAAGGACACGGAGTATACAATTTCCAAAAATCGCATTCTGCGCGGCGGGCTGGCTCCGTGTCCTTTGTGGTTTTATGTGTTGGCGCCGCGGCTTGACAGTTTCGCGCCGGTGGGATATCGTCGATTAATCGCGCCCGGGTGGCGGAATTTGGCAGACGCGTCAGGTTGAGGGCCTGGTGGCCTATTTAGGCCGTGCTGGTTCGAATCCAGTCCCGGGCATCGTTTAGGAACCCGCCGGGAGAAACGACGTTTCGGCTCTGCCGAGTCGGTCGGCTTTTGGCTTTTGGTTTTCAGATTTCGGTTTTTCCGCCTTTCGGTTTTGTACCGGTTTTTCCCTCGGTCAGGTTGTCGTAGAACCGCCTGGTGGGGTAGGCGAAGTCGACATCGTCGCACTGTGCGAACTCTTTGAGGATTTCCTCCCACATTTTCGCCTCGGTGCTGCGTCGGCGTCGCGGGTCGCACAGGTACCGCACCGTCAGCGTCACGCCGTAATCTATCACCGATGTCCACACGATGGGCGTGAGTTTCTCGTAAAAGATCATGTACTTGCCGGCCACGCGCCGGATTTGCTCGGCCGCACGCTCGCTCTTGAAGGCGGTGTGCTCCTGGGCGACGCCGGCGAGGATTTCCCTGGCCTTTTGCCAGTTGCTTTCGAACGTCACCGTTACGGGAATCTCGTTCCAGATGAAGTTGAAGCCCTTGTTGTAGTTCGAGCACGAGTGCTGGAATATCCAGTTGTTGGGCACGTGGACGATTCGCCCGGTGCTCTGATCGGCGTGGACCCAGTTTCCTATCTCGTTTATGGTGAACTGGAAAAGACTGATGTCTATAACGTCGCCGGCGCGGGAGTTTATCTCGATGCGGTCGCCGGCGGTGAAGGGCCTGGCCAGCACTATGTAAAGCCATCCCGCCAGGTTAGCCAGCGGGTCCCGCAGGGCGATGGCGATACCGGCGGATACCAGTCCGAGGTACGTAACCAGCCCTGCCGCCTCGCCTATCCAGATGCGCACGAGCATGATCGCCGCCAAGATGCCCAGCAGGTACGTGATGCTCTTGGTGGCGATGTATTTGCGGGCGACGTCACGCACCCTCCGGCGGGCCAGGTGAACCATTATGCCGCGTATCACCAGGTACCCCGCCACCACCGCCAGTGTCAGCACCACCGACAGGAACACCTCAGGGTTTAACCCCAGATAACGATGCACCAGTTGGCTGATATGTTTCCACATGGCGTTCATGACGATTGCGCGGACGCACCGGCCCGCATGGAAATTCTATCGCAACAGCGGGGCGATACTCGACAAAAAACACTCCCGCGGCGTCAAGAACGTAAAGAATCACCCCGACGTCGAACGTGCGGCTCGCTACCGACCCGCACCAAGCGCCCGGGCGATTTCCTCGCAGGTGACGGCGCCCCGGCGGAGTTTCGACACGGCCGACCGGCCAAGCGTGGAGGCGCCGTCGCGGCGCGCCGCCGCCCACAGTTCCTCGCCGCAGGCGCCCCGTCGGAGCATGGCCCGCATCCCTGCGGTCATCGTCATCACCGAGGCAAGGGCTTCCCGGCCGTGATATCCGGTGTTGGAGCATTCGCGACATCCGACGGCGAGGGGGACTTCGAAGTCGATCCGGTCCGGTTCGATTCCCGCCCGGGCGAGCATCTGCGGATCGGCTTCGCCCGGACGCGAGCATTTCGCACAGACCTTTCGCACCGAACGGAGATTTATTACTGCCGACAGCGCCGAGGCGGCGCGCCAGTGGTGCGTGTTTTCCATAATCATCGAGACGCCTGCGGGAATGCTGTCGGCCTGCATCGATGCCAGGATAATCTTTCCGTCCTCGGCGGGACCGATAAGGTCCGTGGCGGGGTCGTTGGCGTCGGCAAGCGCTATAACGTCGGCGTCCAGGCGGCACGCCGTGGCCAGTGCCTGGGCGAACGTAATTCCCGCGTCCACCGGGCGGGTCCTCACCACGGGCGCCTCGGGCGCGCGGATGCTGCGGCGAGATTCTATGGCTACGATTTCCCTGCCCGACGTATCGATCTCGGCGAGCATGGCTTCTATCATCGTGGTCCTTCCGCTTCGCGGGGGTCCCAGCACCACTATGGTTCCGTACCCCCGCCCCAGCACGTCTCGAAGCAGATGTACGTCCCGGTCGTCCAGGCCTGTCTCATCGAGCGCCGGGACGGGTTCGGCCGGTTCGGCCAACTGGATTACGACCTTCCTGCCCCAGATGGTGGGGAACGTCGCAACGCGGAAGGCGAACCGCCTTCCGGCGATGGTGGACTCGAAGTCGCCCTGCGCCGGCGCCACTGCCGGGGGCAACTGCCCCATTGCGGCAAAGCAGTCCACGAGTTTGGGTCCCAGCGACCTGGGCAGTCGCATGCGGAAGTTGACCTTGTCGTGTATCACCCCGTCTATCCGCATCCTCAGCGACATCCCGTCGCGCCAGGGGTCCAGGTGGAGGTGTGTAGCCCGGCGGTTCACGGCGTCGCGAAGGATCGCCTCGGCCAACTGCTCGACGG